>NZ_JAJFAU010000057.1 GCF_022614595.1 Streptomyces sp. CNQ085 | reverse complement strand
GTCAGGCGCTCGGCCGGTCCCGCGGCGGGCTGACCACCAAGGTCCACCTCGCCTGCGACGGCCGGGGCCTGCCCCTGGCCGTCCTCGTCACACCCGGCGCCGTGGCCCGGGCCGCCTCCCGGCTGCCGGAGGCCCTCGACCCGCCCCCGGTGCCGCTGACCGCGCCCGAGCTGCCGCTGTGGCCCGCCGCGGCCGTACTGGCCGGGCTGCTCCCGGCCTTCGTCGCCCCCGTACCCGCCCCCCGAACCGACACCGACGCCGGGTCCGTCTCCCGCGCCGGGCAGACCCCGCCGGCGAAGGAGACGACTCGCGCATGATCCGCTTCGACCAGGTCTCCGTCACCTACGGGGACGGCACCGCCCCCGTCGTGCACGGGGTGGACCTCACCGTGCCCGAGGGCGAGCTGGTGCTCGTCGTCGGCCCGTCCGGCGTGGGCAAGTCCACGCTGCTGGGCACCGTCTCCGGGCTGGTGCCGCACTTCACCGGCGGCACCCTGCACGGCCGGGTGACCGTGGACGGCCGCGACACCCGCGAGCACCGGCCGCGCGAACTGGCCGATGTCGTCGGCACCGTGGGCCAGGACCCGCTCGCGCACTTCGTCACCGACACCGTCGAGGACGAGCTCGCCTACGGCATGGAGTGCCTGGGCCTGCCTTTGGACACCATGCGCCGCCGCGTCGAGGAGACCCTGGACCTGCTGGGCCTGGCCGATCTGCGCGACCGTCCCGTCGCCGCCCTCTCCGGCGGGCAGATGCAGCGCGTCGCCATCGGCTCGGTGCTGACCGCCCACCCCAGGGTGCTGGTGCTGGACGAGCCGACCTCCGCGCTCGACCCGGCCGCCGCCGAGGAGGTGCTGGCCGTCCTCCAGCGGCTGGTGCACGACCTGGGCACCACCGTGCTGATGGCCGAGCACCGCCTGGAGCGCGTGGTGCAGTACGCGGACCAGGTGCTGCTGCTGCCCGCGCCCGGCGCCGCGCCGGTGCTGGGCGAGCCGGCCGAGGTGATGGCGCTCTCGCCGGTCCGTCCGCCCGTCGTCGCCCTGGGGCGGCTGGCCGGCTGGTCCCCGCTGCCGCTGTCGGTACGGGACGCGCGCCGCAGGGCGGCCGGGCTGCGGGAGCGGCTGGACTCGCTGGAACCGCCCGCCGAACGCGCCGGGGCCGGTTCGCCGGACGGGTCCGGCGGCGAGCCGCTGGCCGAGGTCTCCTCGCTGTCCGTGCGCCGCGGCCGGACCACCGCCCTGGAGAAGGTGGACCTGACGGTGCGGCCGGGCGAGACGGTCGCGCTGATGGGCCGCAACGGCGCGGGCAAGTCCACCCTGCTGAACACCCTGGTCGGCATGTACGAGCCCGTGCGCGGCACCGTGCGCCTGGGCGGCGCGCCCGGCGCCGTGCCGCACCGCACCCGGCCCTCCGAACTGCTGCGCCGCGTCGGGCTGGTGCCGCAGGACCCGCGCGACCTGCTGTACGCGGACACCGTCGCCGCCGAGTGCGCCGGCGCGGACCGCGACGCGGGCGCCGGGGCGGGCACCTGCCGCGCCCTGGTCTCCGCCCTGCTGCCGGACGTCCACGACGGCACCCATCCGCGCGATCTGTCCGAGGGCCAGCGCCTGGCCCTGGCGCTCGCCGTCGTCCTCACCGCCTCCCCTCCCCTGCTGCTCCTGGACGAGCCGACACGCGGCCTGGACTACGCGGCCAAGGAGCGGCTGACCGGTGTGTTGCGCGCACTGGCGGACGAGGGCCACGCCGTCGTCCTGGCCACCCACGACGTGGAACTCGCCGCCGAACTCGCCCGCCGGGTGGTGATCCTGGCCGACGGCGAGGTCGTCGCGGACGGCCCGAGCGCCGAGGTCGTCACCTCCTCCCCCGCCTTCGCCCCGCAGACCGCGAAGGTCCTCGCCCCCCGGCGCTGGCTCACGGTCGGCCAGGTGCGGGCCGCGCTGGAGGAAGCGGGGGTGGGCGTGTGACCGGCACGCCGGGCGCCGCCGGCTCCGGGCGGGGCGGACAGGCCGGCCGCCAGGTGCGCGCCGTGCGGATCGGGCCGCGCTCCGCCGCTGCCCTGGGCATCGTCTCGGCCGTCGGCGTGGCGGCCTTCGGCTGGCCGCTGCTGGCCGACTCCGCCTCCGGACTGGCCCACTCCGGGGACGCCCCCTGGCTGTTCGCCGGGCTGCTGCCACTGCTGCTGGCCGTGGCGGTGGCGGCCGTCGCCGACACCGGGCTGGACGCCAAGGCCGTCGCGATGCTCGGCGTGCTGGCCGCGGCGGGCGCCGCGCTGCGCCCGCTGGGTGCGGGCACGGCGGGCCTGGAACCGATGTTCTTCCTGATGGTGCTCTCCGGCCGGGTGCTGGGGCCGGGCTTCGGGTTCGTCCTGGGCGCGGTGTCGATGTTCGCCTCGGCACTGCTGACCGGCGGGGTCGGACCGTGGCTGCCGTTCCAGATGCTGTCGATGGGCTGGGTGGCGATGGGCGCGGGCCTGCTGCCCGGTCCCCACAGCCTGCGCGGGCGGCGGGAGTTGGCACTGCTCGCCGCGTACGGGGCCGTCGCCTCGGTGCTGTACGGCGTGGTGATGAACCTTCAGGGCTGGCCGTTCATCGGCGGGCTGGCCAGCGGGATCTCCCATGTCCCCGGGGACCCGCTGGAGGTGAAGCTGGCCAAGTTCGCCGCCTACGTCCTGGCCACCTCCCTGGGCTGGGACCTGCCCCGCGCCCTGCTGACCGTGGTGCTCACCCTCACCGCGGGCGGCGCGGTGCTGCGGGCGCTGCGCCGCGCCACGCGGCGGGCGGCCTTCGATGCCCCGGCGTCCTTCACCGGTGCCCCGTTTGCGCGCGGCGAGGGCGGCAACGCGGAGAGTTGACAGCCCGAGCAAGGGGACACTCGTGGAAGGCGGGCCATGTCCACAGGTTTGATCATCACAGTGATCGTGGCGGCGGTCGTCGTCCTCGCGATCGCTCTGTTCCTCGCCAGGCGCGGCAGCGGACCGCACTCCGTCAAGCGCCGGTTCGGCCCCGAGTACGAGCGGACCGTCGCCCGGCACAACGGCGACGCCAAGGCCGCCGAGCGGGAGCTGCGTGAGCGGCTCCGGCGCCACGGCGAGCTGCGGACGAAGCCGCTGGCCGCGCGGGAGCGCGAGGAGTACGAGGCCCAGTGGGGCACCGTCCAGGAGCGGTTCGTCGACGCGCCGGTGGAGGCGGTCGTCTCCGCCGACCGGCTGCTGAGCCGGCTGGCCGAGGCACGCGGCTTCCCCGGCGGCGGATACGACGAGCAGGTCTCCGCACTCTCCGTGCACCATCCCCGGCGCGTCCAGGGCTACCGCGAGGTGCACGCCGTGGCCGTACTGGCCCGTGAGGGTCAGGCCGACACCGAGCGGCTACGCGAGGCGCTGGTACACGCCCGCGCTCTGTACGAGGAGCTGATGGAACGCTCCGCGCACGACTCCCGGGGCGGCGGGCGGCACGAGCACGGCCGCGACCACGAGCACGCGGGCGGTGCCGGACCGCGGGACCACGGCCGTCTCTCCGAGCGGCTGCACCTGCCCGAAGCGGTGCGCCGCCACGACACCTCCGGAGGCAGGGCATGAGCACGAACGGACACATCCCCTCGGAACGCCGGGCCCCGCTGGCCGACCGCGCCGGCCGGCCCGAATGGACGGACGACGCGCCCCCGGCCGACCGGACGGAGCCGGTGGCGGCCGTGGAGCCGGCGGAACCGGCCGGGGCCGCCGGCCGGGGGAACGGCCAGGCGCCGTCCGCCTCCTCCCGGGACACGCCGCCCGAGCCGCTCGGGAAGAGCGCCGGGACAGCCGCCGGAACGGCGGCGGAGACGGGACCGGGAACGCACACGGGGGCGAACGGACACCGCCCGGAGGGCGGGGGCGGCGGCAACGGCCTGCTGTCCCCCGAGGAGCGCGAGCGGTTCGGCAGGCGACTGCACGACGCGGTCACAGGTTTCGTCGACGGGCCGCGGCGCTCGGTCGAGGAGGCGGACGCCGTGTTCGAGGAGATCTCCCGCCGCATCGCCGAGGTGCTCACCGAACACCACCGCAGGCTGCGCGAGCCCTGGCACGGCGAGGACTCCGCCGAGCACACGGAGGAGCTGCGCAGGACGCTGCGGGAGTACCGCGACGCCGCGGACCGGCTTCTGCGGCTCTGACCCGAAGGCGCGGCCCGAGGACGGCGCACGGCAGACGGACACACGGCAGACGGACACACGGCCGTACGGCGTGCACGGCACATTCGCCGCACAGCACCGCAAGCCGGAACGGCCGCCGTGCCGCGGTCCCCGTGGACCGCGGCGGGAGGCACGATGGGGGCATGAGTATCGTGAAGATCAACGTTCTGACCGTCCCCGACGAGCAGCGGGAGGAACTCGAGCGGCGGTTCGCCTCCCGGGCCGGGGCGGTGGAGTCCTCCGACGGTTTCGAGTGGTTCGAACTGCTGCGGCCCGTGGAGGGGACCGACCGCTACCTCGTCTACACCCGCTGGCGCGACGAGGCCGCGTTCCAGGCCTGGATGTCGGGCCCGATGAAGTCGGCACACCAGGGCGGCGGCAGCGGCGCGGGCCGGCGTCCGGCCGCGGCCGACTCCACCGTCTGGTCCTTCGAGGTAGTCCAGCAGGCGGCTCCGAAGCCCGGAGGGGAGGGCTGACACACCCGGCCCCGGCCCCGGCGGGGCGCCCGGGGCCGGGCCTCCGGAAGCGTTCCGGGCGGGGCCGGGATGCACAGAAGTGACCGGCGGGCAAAAAGAGGAGCGGGGGCATCCAGTAGCCTCTGTGGCACTTTCCGAGGGAGGGGGAGCCCACAGTGGCGGATACACCCGTCTGCCCCGTATGCCACAGACCCGCGGACGACTCCGGCCGGGCGGGCTGCCGGTGCGCCGGGGTCGAAGTACTGCCACGGCCGGTGACACACCCGGACCGGGGGCCGGACCCGGCCGACCTGGCGATGTTCCCCGAGGGGGCCCGACCGGCGGACGACGACACCGCGCCCCTGCCTCTGGTGACCGGGGGCCGCTCCGCCACGCGCCACCGCCGCGTCGGGCGGGGCATGGCACTGGCGGTGGGCGGCACCATGGTGGCCGTACTGGGCTCCGGCATGCTCGCGACCGGACTGCTCACACGGGGGGACGACCCCTTCGACGACGCCCGGTTCGGCGATCGAGGCGGTGCTCCGAGCGCGGTGGTACCCACCGGTGGCGAGGAGGAGGAACCGCCCAGCCCCTCTCCCGGGGACTCCACCTCCCCGTCGGCCTCCCCGTCGCCCACGGCACTCCTCCTGCCCTCCCCCTCCCTCTCCGCCTCCGCGAGCCCCTCTCCGGGCCACACCTCTTCCTCGGCCCCCGCGCCCTCCCGCAGCGCCGAGACGTCCGCGAGCCGTTCCCCCGAGCCCTCCGCCTCCACCGCCCCGAGCACGGGCGGCCAGGACGGCGGCGGCCCGCCGCGCACGCTGCGCGAGGGCGACTCGGGCTCCGAGGTACTGGAACTCCAGCACCGGCTGTCCGCGGTGGGAACCTACAGCGCCCGGAGGCACGGCGTGTACGACCGCGAGGTCACCGAGGGGGTGGCCAGGTTCCAGGCCTGGTACGGGGTGCGGGGCGACCCGGAGGGTGTCTACGGGCCGCACACCCGGCGCACGCTGGAGAGGGCCACGCAGCCGAACTGAAGCCGGTGGACCGGCGGAGTGGCGCGAACACGGAATGCTTTGTATCGTAGAGGAACAAAGTGGCTCCGCCCGTTCCCCGTTCCTGACGACGGGGGCCCCTGACCCGGCGGGCGGGCCACTTGCCCCGCCTTCCAGTCGTTGGAGCCACCCGCCATGCCCTCGGACACCCCGGACGCCACGGACCCCCAGGATGGCCAGGACGCCCGGCACGCCGTGGGCACGCCCACCGCGGCACTGACGGCACGCGCGCTGCTGCTGGACATGGACGGCACCCTGGTCGACTCCGACGCCGCCGTGGAGCGCGTCTGGCGCGACTGGGCCGCCGGGCACGGGCTGGACGGGGACGAGGTCATGAGGGTGGCGCACGGCCGGCAGGGCTACGCCACGATGGCCGAACTGCTGCCCGACCGCCCGATGGAGGCCAACCACGCCGAGAACCGGCGCCTGCTGGAACGGGAGACCGCCGACACCGAGGGCGTGGTGCCGGTGCCGGGCGCTCCCGCCTTCCTCGCCGCGATCGAGGACCTCCCCCACGCGCTGGTGACCTCGGCCAGCGCCCCCCTGGCCACCGCCCGCATGAACGCGGCGGGTCTGCGGATGCCGTCGGTGCGGGTCACCGCGGAATCGGTCGGCGCCGGCAAGCCGCACCCGGAGGGCTTCTTGAAGGCCGCGGCCGAACTGGGCTCCGCGCCGGAGGACTGCGTGGTCTTCGAGGACTCCGGGGCCGGTGTCGCGGCGGGCCGCGCGGCCGGTATGCGGGTGGTCGGCGTCGGGCCCCGGGCGGCGGCCTTCGGCCCGACCGCCCATGTGCCGACGCTGGAGGGGGTGCGCGTGGAGCCCCTGCCCGGCGGCGGGCTGCGCCTGCACCTGACCCCCGGGCCCGGCTGAGCCCGAACCGCCCCCCAGACGCACGCCCCCCATCCGGAACCTTCCTCCCCGCCGGTTCCGGGTGGGGGGCGTGATCACTCCCGCCGCCCCGGCCGGTCAGCCGGTGAACGCCTCGTAGAAGCTGAGGGCGGCCAGCACCAGCATCACGCACGCCGCGATCCGGGAGATCAGGCGCAGGGGCACGCGGCGCATCAGCGCGCGCCCGCCCAGGATGCCGATGGCCGCGACCGACCACAGGGCGATCACCGCGCCGAGGGCGACCGAGAGCGGATTGTCGTAGCGGGCGGCGAGGTTGGCCGTCATGATCTGGGTGAGGTCGCCGAACTCGGCGATCAGGATCAGCATGAAGCCGCTGCCCGCCACCTTCCAGAAGGACTGGTCGGAGGGCTTGCGGATCTCCTCGTCGCCGTCGTCCTTCCTCAGCAGCAGCATCAGCGCGCCCCCCAGGAACAGCGCACCGGTGACCCCCTGCACCAACTGTCGCGGCAGCAGGGTCAGCACGCTGCCCGCGGCGACGGCCAGCGCGACGTGCAGCGCGAAGGCCGCCGCGACTCCGGCGAAGACGTACGAGGCCCGGTAACGGGTGCCGAGCACCAGCCCGGCGAGTGCCGTCTTGTCGGGCAGTTCGGCGAGGAAGACGACGCCGAAGGCCACTGCGGCGGCGGTGATGCTGAACATGCGGGAATGACCCCTCATCCGGTCGGGCCGCCCTGCCGGGGGCCCGCGGGGGGCGAGCACGCTTCGGCACGGCAGCGTCATGGGCGGCTTGTGTGAAGCCGTGGACACTGCGGCCGAAGGTCTCGCCGGCACGGTGCGCGGGCACCGGCTCCGGGCGCCGGGCCGGCCGTACGGGTACGGCGCGGCCGGTATGTCGACGGTCCGGCGAAGAGCTACTCCCCTTCAGACACCGACCAGCGTACGTGATGCCTCCGCGCGCCCCCGAGCCGGCCACAGCCGGCGGCTCCGGCGCGGGGCACCGGAGCCGGTGCCCGCGCACCGCGAGCGCGCCGATCAGTCCGGGCGGCGGTCTTGATTTGACGTGGCCATGTCGCCATCCTGTCACCCGGCGCCCGCCGGGAGGAAACCTTTCGGCATCACTCTGACGGCGTTCGCTCCAGTCAACTTCCCCCCATTCCGAGGGAGTTCGTATGAACGGCATGCGCCTGCCCGCTTCGCGGCGCGGCTTCTACGCGCGTCAATCCACTGCTCTCGGCGCGCTCATCGCCCTCTGCGCCGGTCTGCTGTTCCTGAGCGCCCCCACCGCCCAGGCCGCGCCCCCCACTCCGCCGAGCGCGTCCACCGCGCGCTCCTACCTCGCCTCCCTGACGGTGCGCGCCGAGGGCTCCTCGGACGGCTACAGCCGCGACAGGTTCCCGCACTGGATCACTCAGAGCGGTACCTGCAACACCCGTGAGGTCGTCCTCGAACGCGACGGCACGGGCGTGGTGCGGGACAGCAGCTGCGCGGCCACCAGCGGCCGCTGGTACTCGCCCTACGACGGCGCCACCTGGTACGCCGCCTCCGACGTGGACATCGACCACGTCGTACCGCTGGCCGAGGCGTGGCGCTCGGGCGCGAACTCCTGGACCACCTCCAGGCGGCAGTCGTTCGCCAACGACCTGTCCATCGCGCAGCTCATCGCCGTGACCGACAACGTCAACCAGTCCAAGGGCGACAGGGACCCGGCGGAGTGGATGCCCCCGCGCTCCGCCTACCACTGCACCTACGCCCGGATGTGGGTCTGGGTGAAGCACAGCTACGGCCTGTCCGTGGACTCCGCCGAGAAGAGCAGGCTCACCAGCGTGCTGAGCGGCTGCTGACCGGCCTCGGCGCCCGCGCCCGGAACCGGTGCGGGCAGGACGGCGGGGCCCGGCCGAACTCCTCGGCCGGGCCCGGCCCTCCCGAACCGGAACCGTTCGCGCCGCCTTCGCCCTCGCCGTCCGCGCCTCCGTCGCCGGGCCCCGTCCGGATCCGCCGCCCCTACCTCCCCGGCTCCGGGGCGAGCACCGCGGTGACACAGGCCACCGGCCTGCCCGCGTCGCCGGCGCGCCCGGGCTCGTGCGCCGTGCGGTGCTCGTAGAGCACCACGGACCGCGCCTCGCCCGCGCGGAAACGCCACATGTGGCTGGACAGCGCCCTGCCCTCGCCGTGCTCGTCGGTGGTGAAGTCCAGCCAGACCTCGTTCTCGGGGTTGGCGTGGCGCGGGCCGGCGGACGAACCACTCGGAGCGGGGACGTTCCGGTAGCGCGGGCCGGAGCCCCCGGGCCGGACACCGCACGGCTCGGTGTGCACGTGCGCCCCGTAGCCGCGGTCCTGTGACAGCCCTCGCACGCCCAGTGCGACGGTCATGCCCCGGCGGCTGTCGTAACGGGCCACCGAGACCCCGGCTCCGACGGGAACGAGGGCCCGGTCGTAGGTCACCGCCGCGGGCACGGCGGACTTCCCCGGCGGGGCGAACTCCGCGCCCGCCCACGCCACCCGGTGCCTGCCTCCGAACCCGAAACCGCCGATGCCGATGTCGGCGACCGACTCGACGACGCCGAGGACCTCCGCCGTCTCGACGGGTTCGGCGGCTCCCGCGCCGCCCGCCGGCCCCGCCGCGGCCGTGACGACCGCGGCGGCCGCGACGACCGCGGCGGCGACCGTCCTGCGCACCGTCCCGTTCGCCGTCCTGTCCGCCGGTTTCCTGTCCTTGAGCATGTCGGCCCCTCCTGCTCGGTTCGCCGTGTCGTTCCGTACGGCCGCCCATGCTCCGCCGACTCCGGCCGGACTGCGGGGAGATGACGTGCCGCGGCACCCCAGCCGATCCTCACGGGTGACGCGGGCGTACGCTGATCGGCGGTACACCGCCCCGCGGCAGGGGCCCCGCCGGGGGGTGAAAGTGCAGGAAACGCTGGGGGAGTTGGTCTACGCCCCCTGGATCTACGTGCTCATAGCGCTGTCGGTGCTGCTCGACGTGTTCCTCCCCTTCCTGCCCAGCGGCGTCATCGTGATCGCGGCCGCGGCCACCGCGGCGGGCGCGACGACCGCGGGCACGCCGGCGGGCGCGGCCGCGATCGCCGCACCGGCTCCGAACGCCCCGCTTCCGACGGTGTGCGCGCTGGTGCTGTGCGCGGCCGCGGCGTCCGTCCTGGGTGACCTGACGGTGTACCGGCTCGCCCGGCACGGCAGTGACCGCTTCACCCGGACCGTCGACCGCTCGCGGCGGCTGGCCCGCGCCCGGGAGCGGCTCGGTCACGCGCTGGCGCGCGGGGGAGGCCCCCTGGTCGTGCTGGCCCGGTTCGTCCCGGGCGGTCGGTCGGTGATGAGCCTGGCCGCCGGCATGGAGCAGCGGCGCGCCAGGGAGTTCCTGCCGTGGTCGGCCCTGGCCGGCCTGGCCTGGGCCGGGTACGGCGTCGGCGCCGGCTACGTGGGCGGGCAGTGGTTCGGGGCGACGTGGCTGGGGACGGCGGTCTCGGTGCTGGCCCTTTTCGGCGCGGGCGTCCTGGCGGCCTTCCTGGTGCGGCGCGGGCCGCTGCCGGCGGCGCGGGCCTCCTGACGTACGCCCTGGCTCCGGGCGCCGTCGGGGCAGATCACGCCCGTGCGCGCCCCTCGTCCCGGCGGTGCCCCGGCGACGCCCGCCCGGGACACCGCCCGGGGGAAGCCGCCCGCCCCCGTCAGGGCTTGCGGGCGACGGCCGCGTAGAGGGACGCCTCCGCGTCGGAGACGTCCGCGAGCGGCTGGTCCGGCTCCGGCCGCCAGCGGTGCGGCACGGTCAGGCCGGGCTCGACGAACTCCAGCCCGTCGAAGAACCGCAGGATCTCCTCGCGCGTACGGGCCTTGGCCGAGGCCGCGGAACCGGACATGGAGAGGCTGTTCAGACGCTCCCAGGTCTCGGGGTCGAGATCGGGGGTGCAGTGGGTGAGGGTGAGGTAGCTGCCCGACGGTATCGCCTCCACCAGCCGTGCGACGATCTCGTGCGGCCTGCTCTCGTCGCCGATGTAGTGGAGCAGCGCGTTGAGGGAGACTCCGACCGGCCGGCTCAGGTCCAGGATCTCGCGGAGTTCGGGGTGGTTCAGGATCGAGTCGGGGTCGGTCGCGTCCGCGTGCAGGTAGGCGGTACGGCCCTCGGGGGTGCTGCGCAGCAGCGCCTGCGCGTAGCGCAGCACGATGGGGTCGTTGTCGGCGTAGACCACCCGGGCCTCGGGCGCGATGGCCTGGACGATCTGGTGGAGGTTGGGCTCGGTGGGTATGCCGGTGCCGACGTCGAGGAACTGCCGGATGCCCGCCTCGCGCACCAGCCACCGGGAAGCCCGGTGCATGAAGGCGCGGTTGACGCGGGCTCCGGTGCGCACCCCCGGCCAGAAGGAGATGATTGACTCGGCGCCCTGGATGTCGGCCTCGTAGTTGGTCTTCCCTCCGAGGAAGTAGTCGTACATGCGCGCCGAGTGCGGCCTGCTGGTGTCGATGTCGTCGGCGGAGAAGCCCTGGGCGGTCATCTGGTCTCCCGTGGGGGGTGGTGGTGGCCGGTGGTGGTGCGGTCAGGTGAGCAGGAAGTCGGCTTCCCCGAGCTTGGCGCCCCGGATGAACGACTCGATCTCCTGGTAGGTGTAGATCAGCGCGGGCCCGTCGGGGTCACTGGACTGCCGCAGGGCCACCCGTCCGTCGCCGAGCTTCATCGCTTCCACGCAGTTGCCGCCGTTGGTGCCGCTCCACGGCTTGTGCCAGCCCTCGCTCCCGAGCTCCCTGGCCGGCATCCCGTTGTAAATGTGACCCATCGGTCAGAACTCCTTGCGAATGTCACCGAGGAGCTCCTCGGTGTGTCGTACTGATACGGCCTGCGCGCCCATGCGGTCCAGGACCTCCAGGTAGGCGGCCGTGTCGGGGCGCTCGTCCAGATAGACGGCCCCTGTGAGGCTCTCGGCGTAGACGATGTCCGGCAGTTCCGGTATGTCGAAGCGGAACAGCTGGAAGGGGCCGAACATGCCCGGGTGCGGGCCCGCCCCGAACGTCAGGACCTGGAGGGTGACGTTCGGCATCCCCGCCGCCTCCAGGAGCCGGTCGATCTGCGCCCGCATGGCCTCACGCCCCCCGACGGGCCGGTGAAGGACCGTTTCGTCAATCACGACCCACAGGCGCGGGGCGCCGGGATCGTCCAGGAGCCGCTGCCGTCCCATGCGCAGCGCCACCCGGCGCTCGAGTTCGTCCTCGGGCGCGTTGGGGAAGCCGGTGCGCAGCAGGGCGCGGGCGTAGTCCTCGGTCTGGAGCAGGCCGGGGACGCAGTGGGGCTCATAGCCGCGGATGACGGAGGCGGATCCCTCCAGGCTGACGTACAGGCCGAACCAGTCGGGCAGTACGTCACGGAAGCGGTGCCACCATCCCGGTCTGCGCGATTCCTCCACGAGCGCCAGGAAGGAGTCGATCTCCTGCCGTTCGACGCCGTAGGTCTCCAGCAGCTTCTCCACGAACAGCGGTTTCAAGCCGACTTCGGCCTTCTCCATCCGCCGTACCGTCGCGGCGTTGACGCTGAGCGCGGAGGCGGCCTCCTCGAAGGAGCATCCGGCCTTTTCCCGCAGGTCGCGGAGTCGCAGACCGAGCACGATCCGCCCGACGGTCGCCACGTTCCCTCCCTCGAAACCCCTGGTCGAACAGAGAGTCTGACACACCGTCTATGACGTACGCAGCCTGCCCTGAATATTCTGCAATTTGCAAGACGCCTCTTGCCTTCTGCCTACCGCAGCGAGGATAGTGTGGGTCCCCACAGGCGGAAGTACGGAAAGGCGGGTGGCCGTGGCGCTCTCCCCAGGCACGATGACGCTCCCGGGACCGGTCGGTGTCTGCCCCGACCTGCGCCAGGAGACATTCGAGCTGCCGGCCCAGCCCTTCTCCGTCGCCGACGCCCGCGACCGTGCCTTCGAGCGCCTGCTCCAGTGGGGCTTCGCCCCGGAGGTCTGCCGCACGGCACGGCTGGTGGTCTCCGAGCTGTTCACCAACGCCGTACTGCACACGGACAGCGACCGCATCGGCTGTCTGCTGTACGTCGCCGACAACCAGATACGCATCGAGGTGCGCGACCAGGGCAGCTACGCCAGCACCCCGGTCCTGTGCTTCCCCCGGGCCGACGAGGAGCGCGGCCGGGGACTACAGCTGATCGAATCGCTCACACAGGCCTGGGGGGTGGAGTCCGCAGGACTCGGCCTGGGTCACATCGTGTGGGCAGTCATCCGGCCCTGAGCCGTCCGGGGCCGGATGACCGCAGGGCCCGGGCCTCCTCCCGGCGAGGGGAGGGGACCCGGGCCCTGCGGAAAAGGACCAGGCCCGAGCCGCGTGGGGGCGGCTCGGGCCTTCCCCGCGGCCCGGCTCCCGGCGCTGCTACCGGAGGCATGGCGATCGACGATCGGCCGTGGCCCGCCCCGGCCGGCGCCCGCCGGTGCGGCTGCGGCACCCCGGCGCTCCGTCCTGGACGCGGCGGCCCGAGAGGGGCACTGGGACAGATGCTCCTGAGGCCGCACGAGGGCGTCGGACGGCATCGACGACCACCGCGGGAGGTGCGGCGGCCGAAGCGGACAGGCGCGCCGGGGCGGGGCGCGCGCCGCCGGTCAGCGCCGCCGCACCGCCTCGTACGCCGCGTCCAGCGCGAGGTGCCACGGGTACTCCTCGGGGCGCCCCTGTCCCGGCGGGTTCGGCTCGAAGCCGCCGGGACCGTACAGCACCCGTACACCCTCCCCGCGCAGGACCTCCAGCGAGCGCTCGAACTGCGGGTGCCGGGCGTAGGTGGAGTTCAGGCACGGCATGACCACCAGCGGAATGCGCTTGCCCATCGCCTCCGCGGCGAAGCCCACGACGAACGTCGAAGTGATGCCCAGCGCGCAGGCGTTGACCGTGTGCATGGTCGCCGGCGCCACCACCACGACATCCGTCCTGGGCCATGTCTCGGGCCGGCCGTAGGACCGGTAGGCGCTGCGCACCGGATGGCCGGTCAGCTCCTCCAGCTCCGGCAGCCGGTCCTCCAGCCACTCCCGCGCGTTCGGCGTCAGTCCCAGGCACACCTCCCAGCCCCGCGCCTGCGCCTCGCGGATCGCGTGGTCGACGTAGACGACGGGCGGGGAGGCACAACCGAACAGGTACATGACTCGGTTCCTCATGCTCCGCAGTTCACCACACCTGATCAGCGCGAACTCACTGGGCCGGGCGGCGGGTCGCGGGTACCGTTCAGATGCCGCCAGGAACGGAGGGACCCGGTATGCCCGCATCCGACGACGAGCACATCGGTAACCGGATCGCCGCCCAGCGCAAGCGCGCCGGACTCACACAGCAGGGGCTCGCCCAGCGCATCCCCTACTCCTACAGCCTTCTGCGCCATGTCGAGAGCGGTCACAAGAGCGCCTCCCCGCAGTTCGTGGCCGCTGTGGCCAGAGCGCTGCGCACCGACGTCGCCGCCCTGACGGGGCAGCCCGCGCACCCCCCCGGACCCGACCGCGTCGACGGCCTGGTCCGCCCCATCCGCGAGGCACTGGACCTGTACGACCTGCCGCCCGACCCTCGCCTCCCCGCCCTCCCCGCGCCCGGACTGGCCGCGGCCGCCGACGCGCTGTGCCGCGACGTACGCGGCGCCCGGCTGTACCAGGCGGCCTCGGGCCTGCCGGGCCTGCTGGCGGATCTGACCGTCTCCTGCCGGGAGCGCCCGAGCACCGAGCTGTGGCGGGCGCTGGCGTCGGCGTACCGCAGCGCGCACGACGTGACGACGAAGCTCGGCAACTACGACCTGGCCGTGGTGGCCCTGGACCGGATGGGCTGGGCCTCCGAGCACGCCGGCGACCCGCTGCTCGGTGCGATCCGCCAGTACAAGCGGGCCCTGTCCTACCGCAGCCGGGACGCCGAACACCGTATCGGCCTGCGCATCGTGGCGGTCGGGCACGATCTGCTGCGCCAGACCGGGGAGAGCACCGAGAGCCTGGCGGTGGCCGGGCAGCTCCATCTGGGCGCGGCCGTGATCGCGGCCCGCGCGGGCGACGCGGCGACCGTGGAGTCCCACCTCGCACGGGCCGGGGAGATCGCCCGGCGCACCGGTGAGGTGGGGGCGGTGCACTGGCTGTCCTTCGGCCCGGCGAACGTCGGGACGCACGAGGTGTTCGCCCGGCTGGAGCTGCGCCAGTACGACGCGGCGCTGAGCGCGGCTCGCGCGGTGCGCCCGCCGCGCGGCTGGGCGGCCTCCAGGCGGGCCGCGCTGCTGGTGGACCGGGCCCGCGCGGAGATGGAGACCGGCCGGATCGAGGCGGCCCTGGCCTCCCTGGCCCAGGCTCGCGCGCTGGCGCCCCAGCAGACCCGTTTCCACCCCCGGGTGCGGGAGACGGTGCGCGGCCTGCTGAACCTGCGGCGCAGGTCGCCGGACACCCTGACACGGATGGCCGCGTGGGTCGGAGTGTGACGAGGCACGGCGCCGTGTGACGACGTGCGATCGTGCGTGACGGTGTGCGATGTCCGGTGCGAACGCCGGAGCGTACGCGCCCGCGCACACGCCGACGGTGCCTGTCACCGAAGAGTGACAGTTGCGGGCCGGCCGCGCCGTCACGCTGGATCCGTAAGCGATCGTGACCACAAGTCCGGGGGACCTCGTGCAGACGACACCAGACGCCATCCCACCCGCGACCCCGCCCTCGGTCGGCGAATCACCCGGCCCGCCGGGCCTGTTCGGCGGAACCGGCCCGCAGGAGACCGGCCCGCGGGCCCCGTCGGCCGATACCGACCCCCCGGAGGGGGCCGTCCTGGTGGACGCCGCCGCCGTCCAGCACAGCATCTGCCGCGCCCTGGCCCACGGCAGCGCGCCCCTGGGCCATGGGGAACTGGTGGAACTGGAGACCCGGTTACGCGGCCACATCCGGCTGCTGCTGCCGATCGCGCGGGCCCGCGCCGCCGTCCTGCGCCCCAGCACCGCCGAGTGGCTGCGCTACCGGGCACGGCTGGACTGGATCACCAACCAGGCCGGACGGGGACTGGACGACGGGCTGTCCTCCGCCCGGCAGCAGATCAGATCCCTCGCACACGACTGCCGATGGCTGCTGCGGCAGACTCCCGAGTGGAACAGGAAGGCGAAACCGTGATCATCTCCCCGCACTCCGCACCGGCCGGCACCGCCGTCCAGCCTCCGCCGACCGGCTGGCTTGAGCCCACCGGCCGCGTACCCGCCGTCCTGGCCGCCTGGGAGTACGGCGCGCTGGGCGAGGTGCCCGCCGGGGTCGCCTGGGACGTGGTCCGCATCCCGCTGCCCCTCGCCCTGGAGACGGTCCGCAGGATGCGTGCCGCACGGGCCCCGCTCGGCCCCGTGCTCTCCACTCCGCTGGGCGCGGACTTCGTCGTCGCCCTGGGCTCGGCCGACGGCTGGGAGGTCACCGGCATGTCCGTCCTGGGTCACGGCACCCTGGTGCTGCTGCCCCACCCGGATGTCGTCGAACCGGATCTGATCGGCAACCGGGGCTGGATCGTCCGCCCCTCGAACCAGGCACCCGCCTGGGGCCCGGACCTCCGTGACGCCTACGCCGAGGCCCGCGCGGCCGCGGCCACCGAAGCCGCCGAGGTCACCGAAGCCGCGGAAATCGCCGGATGACGGGGCGCCGGGCCCCGCGCCCGGCTGACCCCACCTCACGGACACACGGGAAGCGCTCACCCGGATAGGCGTAACGGGTGAGCGGTTACCAGTAGAGAAGTGTTCCCGCCGGCGCGGACGCCGCCGACAGCGCCTCAGCAGACGGCAAGAGCGGTGGCCGTGACGGCTGAACGCCCGCCGATGAAGCCCACCAGAGATCCGCGCGTGACGCTGGACGACCTCGTCGAGGTCCTGCTGAACAAGGGCGCCGTCCTCCATCTGGACCTCATCATCTCGGTGGCCGACATCCCGCTGATAGGCGTCAGTCTGCGCGCCGTGATCGCGGGCATGGAGACCATGTTGGAGTACGGCATGCTGCGCCGCCGGGACGAGGACACCCGCGCCTGGGCCGAGCGCTCCACCGGACACCGCGAGCTCGAACTGCGCGCCGGGGAGCGGTACGTCGTCCACATGCGCGGCGGCCATCTGCTGGATGACGGCTTCCGGACCACCTGGCGCCCCGGCACCCCCCACCTCACCGACCGGCGGCCCCCGCGATCCCGCCGCCCCGGAGCCGGATTGGGCGGTTCCGCCCGAATCCCGTCCGGATTCCGCCTGGTTCCCGCCCGGCCCTCACATGCCGAACTCCGCCGGGGAGAGTCCCAGCGCGGCGCAGGCCTCCCGGACGGCCTGCTGCTCGGACTGGTCGATGTGGCCGTCGGCGCCGGCGATGACGATGCCGGTCTGGACGACGGCCCTGGCCTCCGCCGGCTTCTTGGCGGCCTTGGCGATCTCCTGCAGCGCCTCCGCCCTGCCCGCCTGGAAGTCGGCCGTCAGCCGGTCCACGTGGCGGTTGAACCGCTGGCGCAGCTGCTCGGGCGGGAAGTTCCGCAGAACGTCGTTGTCGACGATCATCGACTCCATCCGCTGCCGCTCCGACGGGTCCACATGCCCGTCGGCGGCGGCCACCAGCGCGCACATCGCCATGCTCGCGTCCCGGTACGCACCACTTTTCAACTCGGCCTTGGCCGAGGCGAGCTGGGACTTCAGCAGGCCCACCAGCTGGGCCTTCGTCCCCCCTCCGGAGCCGGAGCGGGCGCCGTGGCCCTGACCGGCCGCACCCAGCCCTCCGGCCCCCGGCCCCGCGGGGCTCGGTCCGCCCGCCCCCTGACCGCCCCGGGACTGCTGGAGGTTCCTGGCCTGGTCCTTGAGCCGATCCCACATCGCCACTGGCTTCCGTCCCGTCCTCGGCCGCCGCCCGTCTCGTACGGGCCGCAGGTCTTCGTTCACCGTCCGCCCTCACAACGTCCCCGGGACCCGCCCCGGTTCCGCAGGCGCCCGGATCACCCTTTCGGGGCGGGCTGGTTCAGGAATCGAGTACGGCGGCGACGGCCTCGATCTCCACGAGCTGGCCGTCGTATCCGAGCACCGTCACCCCCATCAGGGTGCTGGGCACGTCGTGGTCCCCGAAGGCGTCCCGGACGACCTCCCAGGCGGTCACCAGATCGCCCTGGCGGCTGGAGGCCACCAGGACCCGGGTGCTGATGACGTCCTCGATCGAGGCGCCCGCGTCGGCGAGCGCGGTCCGCCTCGTACGGACCGACCCGCGCGTGGACGAGGACCGGATCGCGCTGTGGTTCTTCTCCGGCGGCGGGCTGCTGTCGGCCGACTGGCTGGCCGCGCCCCCGCCGTGGCTGCGCTGCCTGGCGGCCGCCTGTCCCCTGCTCGCACCCCCGCCGGGCCGGCCGGTCGACGCCGCCCGCTTCCACCCCGCCGGCCGCGCCGCGCACCGCGGGACGGCTGCCGGTGGCGCTGACCCGGGTGAAGCTGGAACTCCCCGAACTCGCCTCCACGATCGCGGACTTCCTGACCACGGCGGAGCACTGCGCAGCCACCGTGGAGGTGATCGACGTACCGGGCGGCCACCACGGCTTCGAGACCGTCGACCACACCGAACCGGCCCGCCGCGCCGTGGACCGCGCGATGCGGTCCGTGCTGGGCCACTTGCTGAACTGATCCCTCGTCGCAGCCTGTTGGCGTGGTCGGCGGAACCCGGTGACGGGCGGTGACGCGGAAGCCCCCCGGCCCTGGCGGGCCGGGGGGCTTCTCCCTGGTGGGCGCAGACGGGTTCGAACCGCCGACATCTGCCTTGTAAGGGCAGCGCTCTACCGCTGAGCTATGCGCCCGGGGTGAGTCCACAGCGTACCGTGCCGCGCCGTGTGCGCCACAAGCGCGGGAGGCGGGGGCTGTCCCCACCCCGGGTCCGGTGGGGTGCCGGATGCCGTCGGCGGCGGGAGTCCATAGCGTCGGCGGGGCGCCGCCGGGCAGCCCCACCGAGCGGCCCCGCCGAACGGATACGGAGACCGCCCATGACCACCGAGACCCGCAGCAGCACCGTACGCGCCCTGGTCACCGTCGTCCTCGCGGTGGCCGCCACCGCCGGGGTGGCCGGGTGCGTGGACGCCGGGGACGCGCCGCCCGAGCACCGGGCCTTCGAGGTCGGGGAGGGGTGGGGACGCTGGTGGTCGACGTCGAGGACTCGCCGGTGGAGGTGGTGGCGGCGGACCGGGCCGACGTACGGGTGACCCGGTGGTTCGACGGGATCGCCTACGGCGGCAGCACCGGTGCGCGGTGGTCGATGGAGGGCGGGAGGCTGTCGCTGGGTCCCGCCTGCTCCGGGCCGGTGAGTTGCGGCATCCGGCACCGGGTGGAGGTGCCGCGGGGCGGTGAAGACGCTCCTGCCATCACCGCCCGTACCGCCAATGGCCATGTGACCGTACGCCCCGCGAGCCGGCGGGACCGGTCGTGAGGTGACCGCCTCCGTCGCCTCTCGTGTGTTCCCCGGGCCGGGTGGGAGAATGGCAGCCGGGCCGGCGAGGGCGCATGGGGAGAGGACACACGTGGCGGCGATGAACGGCGGCGGCGCACGCCGCTGGGGCTGGGGCGGCGGCGGGCGCGCCGAGAGCCGGCGGGCCGAGGCCCAGGCCGCCAAGGACGCGGCGGCCACCGCGTTCTACGAACTGGACACCGCGCAGCGGGACCTGCGGATCTCCGTCGAGACCCTGGCGGCCGTCGACGACTCCCCGGCCGCACGCCGGGCCGTCGGGGACTTCGCCGAGTTCGGACGGCGGATCGACCAGGTCAGCCATGAGTACATCGCCACCGTGGACGCCCACGACCTGGAGCGCGACGACCTGGACGCCGACGCCGCCTCCGGCGCCCGCCGGGCCCTGGACAGGACGCGGGAGGATCTGGAGCGCACCCGCGCGGACCTGGACCGGTTCGGGCAGGGGCTCGGTCCGCTGCTGGAGAGGGCCGAGACGCAGCTCGCCCGGCTGGCCCCCGCCGTGGAGCGGGCCCGGCAGGCGCTGCTGGGCGCGACGAAGGCGCTGGACGCCGTACGCGCCGCCGGTCTGCGGGCCGACGGGGCGGCGGCCCGGCTGGCCGCCCTCTCGCCCGAGCTGACCAGGCTCAACGAGGGCGCCGCGCGCCACGGCGTGCGGGACACCCTCCAGCGGGCCGAGCGCGTGCTGCGGGAGGCGGAGGGGGTGCGCAGGGAGGTCGAACTGCTGCCGGAGCGGGCGGCCGGGACCGACCGGCGGCTGTCCTCCTTGCGCACCCGTGCCGAGGCGCTGGGGCACCGGGCGGAGAACGTCGGGCCGGTGCTGAGCGAGCTGCGGCGACGGTTCACCGTCGCGTGCTGGGAGGATCTGCAGAATGTGCCGGACCAGGTGGCGGGCGCGGTGCGGCAGGCGGAGGAGAAGCTGGCCGAGGCGCGTACCGCCCGGCAGGAGCAGCGGTGGGCGGACGCCACCGCCCGGCTGTCGACGGTGCGGGCGCTGCTGAACGACGCGGACGAGGCGGTCTCGGCCGCCGGCGAGCGTCTGCGGCGGCTGAACGAGGTCTCCTTCGACCACAGCGGCGAGGTGGAGCGGACGCGCTTCGCCATCCGCGACGCCCAGCGGCTGGCGATGGCCGGACGCAGCCATCCAGATCCCCGGCACGCGGGCCCGCTGGACGAGTCGGTGGCCCGGCTGGAGCGGGCGGTCGCGGGGCTGTCGGGGCGGCATCCGGACTGGTGGGGCTTCGTGACGGAGCTGGACGCCATCCGCGGGACGGTGGCGGACGTGGTGCGCCGGATACGCGAGGAGCGGGCGGCGGGCGGCTGAGCCCCCGACCGGTACCGCCCCGGTGCCGCGACCGCTGTCCACAGGCTCCCCGCGATGGCCGGACGGCCCCTTATCCTGCTCGCATGCCCCGATACGAGTTCCGCTGCCGCGCCTGCGGCACCACGTTCGAAGTGAACCGACCGATGGCCGAGTCCGGTGCGCCCGCCAGTTGCCCGGAGGGCCACGGGGACACGGTGAAGCTGCTGTCCACCGTCGCGGTGGGCGGCGCCGCCCGTTCCTCCGCCCCCGCGCCGAGCGCGGGCGGCGGCGGGGGCGGCGGATGCTGCGGAGGCGGCTGCTGCGGCTGAGCGGAAGAGCCGGCGGTGGCCGGCGGAAGCGGCCGTTGGACGCGACCCGCGCCAGGGTGGGCTACCGCCTGCGCGCGATGGTCACGCCGTCGGCGACAGTCAGCATGATCGACTCCATCCGCCCGTCGGCACGGACGTGGTCGTTGAAGGCCCGGATCGCGGCGGCGTTGCCGGTGGCGTCCGGGTCGGCGACCTCGCCGTGGAAGAGCACGTTGTCCGCGACGATCAGTCCGCCCGGCCGCATCCGCGGCACCAGCTCATCCCAGTAGGCGATGTAGTTGTCCTTGTCCGCGTCGAGGTAGACGAAGTCGATCTCCGGCTCGGCGGGCAGGGCCCGCAGGGTGTCCAGGGCGGGCGCGATGCGCAGGTCGATGCGGTCGGCCACGCCCGCCCTGGCCCATGCCTCGCGCCCGAGGGCCGTCCACTCCCGCGAGATGTCACAGGCGATGAGCGTGCCGTCCTCGGGCAGGGCCTGGGCCAGGGCGAGTGCGGAGAAGCCGGTGAAGGTGCCGACCTCCACGATGCGGCGGGCACCGGTCAGCCGCACCAGGAAGGCCAGCATCGGCCCCTGTTCCTGGGCCGACTGCAGCCCGGCCCGGTCGGGGAAGCGGGCGCGCGTGGCCTCCACCAGGTCACGCAGGACGGGGTCGAGCGGCGGGTTGTGGTCGAGCACGTACCTGTACAGCTCGGCGGTTTGGAGGGGACGCTTGTCGCGGGATGCCGGTGTGGTCATGGCCGCATCCTCGCTCAGTCCCGTCGTCCTCGCTCAGTCCTGTCCGGCTCGCTCAGTCCTGTCCGGCTCGCTCAGTCCTGTCCGGCTCGCTCAGTCCTGTCCGGTGTGCGTGAGGAACTCCCGCAGCACACGTTCCCCGGCCGCGACCCCGCGCTCGGGCAGGGCGGTGATGTGCGGGGCATTCCAGCCCAGGTCGGCCAGCTCCCCGTGGCCGGGCCGCCAGCCGGTGTCGGCGGCCAGCAGCAGGTCGGCGTCGAGGAGGGAGTCGCCAGCGGCCAGGACGTGCTCGGCGCCGGTGCGCCGGGCGACCTCGGCGACGGCGGCGCTCTTGGTGAGCGGACGCGGCACGGCGTAGAGCTTTCGGCCCTGGAGGGAGACGGTCCAGCCGCGCGGCCCGGCCCAGTCGGCCAGCTCCCTGACCCAGCTGTCGGGCAGCTTCTCGCGGTCGACGACGAGGTAGGCGAACAGGTCCTCGGCGACTCGCTCCTTGAGCAGCCAGCCGGGGTCGGCGGCTTCCACCATGCGGGCGCGCACCTGCGCGAGCGGCGCGCAGTCGGCGTCCAGGGCGCGCCGTACCCGGGCGTGCCAGCCGGGATCGGACTCGCCGTCCACCATCAGATGGCCGCCATTGGCGCAGATCGCGTAGCGCGGGAGCGGGCCGGGCAGACGGATGCGGCCGTACTGCTCGCGGGTGCGGGTGGTGGTGGGGACGAAGACGGACCGGTCCACGAGTTCGGTCAGCAGGGCGGCGGCGGTCTCGGTGAGGTACGACAGGGGCATGGACCGGTAGACCTCCACGCACAGCAGACGCGGGGCCTCGGCGTCGGGCACGGTCAGCCCGAGGGCGGCGGCGGAGTAGACGAGGGTGCGGTCCAGGTCGCTGGCGACCAGGACCGTGCGGCGCCCCGGAGCCGCGTGTGCGGCGTCGGCAGCCGGGCGGCTCACCGGACTGCTCATCGGGCGGCCTTTCCGTCAGCGCCGGTGGCGCCGCGCGTGTAGCGGGGGTGTATGAGGCCGACGCAGGAGTAGGGCAGGTCGTCGGTCTCCTCGACGGGCACGCCGCGCTGCCCGGCCAGCAGCCGGATGTGGTCCAGATCGGCGCCCGCGCCGCGCCGGGCCAGTACGCGCCAGGGAACGCGGCGCAGCAGCACCCGGGTGGTCTCGCCGACGCCCGGCTTGACGAGGTTGACGTCCCCGATGCCGTACTCCTCGCTGATGCGCTCCACCGCCCTCCAGCCGGCCCAGGTGGGGGCGCGGTCGGCGGCGAGCAGGTGTGCCACGTCCGCGGCCACGTCGGCGCGTACGGCGTCGAAGCGGCTCTCGACGGTGCCCAGGAAGAGGTTGGAGACGTCTCCCGCGGCCAGTTCGCGGTAGTACTTGGCCCCGTGGAAGTCGTCCGGCCCGACGAGGTCGGCGCGGAGCACGGTGCGCGAGACGAGGCCGGAGACGGTGGAGTTGAGGCAGGCGGAGGGGATGAGGAAGTCCTCGCGGGTGCCGTAGGTGCGCACGCAGCCGCCAGGGTCGGCCAGGACGGCGAGTTCGGGTTCGAAGCCGGGGAAGGGGCGCAGGGCGTCGGCGAGTTCGCGGGTGATGGCGCCCTTGCCGGTCCAGCCGTCGACGAAGACCACGTCGGCCGGGTCGTGGTGGGCGGCGAGCCAGCGCAGGGCGGTGGTGTCGATGCCGCGGCCGCGGACTATGGAGACGGCGTAGTGCGGTATGTCCAGGCCGTGCGCATGCCGGGCCCAGCGGCGCATCAGCACCCCGACGGGGGTGCCGGCGCGTGCGAGGGAGGCCAGCACGACGCCCTTCCCACGGTCGTGCCGGACGCCGTCCCGGCCGCCCCGTTCGGCGAGCAGGGTGTCGGTGACCGCGCCGACGGCGCGGGCGATCCGGTCGGCGGACGCCTCCAGCGCCTGGTGGAACAGCCGCTGGTACTCCTGGCTGGGCCGGTACTCCACCGGCAGCGACTCGGCGTAGTGCGCTCCGCCGGACTGGACGGCCTCCTCGCGCTCCTCGGTGGGCGCCTCCAGGGTGACGCCGGAGAGGTCCTGGAGCAGCCAGCCGACGTCCTCGGCGGCGTAGGAGGAGAAGTCCGGACCGCGCAGCGGGGCGGGCAGGGGCCGGTGGGAGGGGACGACCGCGAGCAGCACCCGGCCGGTGTGGGCGGCGAGGTGGGCCAGCAGGCCGTCGGGCGCGTGGAGGGCGGGGGTGTCGGCGGCGGAGTCCACGACGGCTACGACGGCGTCGAAGCCCTGGCCGGCGATGTTGTAGGCGTAGCGGTCGCCCGGCCGGTCGGGGGTGCCGTCGGCGGGGCCGTCGTGGGCGGGGAAGACCAGGCGGGTGCGGATGGCGTAGCCGGGCTCGTCGACCGCCAGGACGGGCGAGCGGGTGGTGGTGGAGTAGCGGACCTCGGCGCCGGTGGCGCCGGTGAGTGCGTCGGCCAGCCGCAGCGGCGCGTACATCAGCTCCTCGCACCCCAGGACGAGCACCCTGCGCGCCCCCTCGGGCAGGTGGGCGGCCATCCGGCCGGCCATCGCCGGCAGCGCGGCCTCCAGCCGGGCGCGGTGGGCGGGGGTGAAGCCGTGCCGCCCGCCGTCGGGCAGACCCAGCGGCCAGCCCAGCTCGACGCGGCGTACCTGGCCGGGGTCGAATCCGGTCGCGGGCCGCGGCGGCGGGCTGTAGTGGGCCTCGACCAGGGCGGCGCCGCGCTCCAGTACGTCCCCGGGGAGGCGTACGGTGCCGGTGGCCAGGGCCACCACGTCGATGCGGGCGCCGAGGTCGGCGGCGAACTTCCCCAGCCGGGCCCGGTCCTGCGGCCCGCGCAGGTCGGTCAGCGCCACGATCACGTACCGCTCGCGCGGGAAGGCCCGGTGCAGTGCGGTCATGGTGTTCATGACGGTGGTGCCGGTGGAGAACTCGTCGTCCACCAGGACCAGCGGCCCGTCCCCGGCCAGCAACCGCGGGTCCTGCGGCAGCAGCAGATGGGAGGTGGCGTGGGAGTGCTCCTCCTCGAAACCGCCCACCGGCTCCACTCCGGGTACGGCGCGGCGCGTGGAGTGGAGGTAGGGGGCGGTGCCCAGGCCGTCGGCGACGCTGTGGCCGAGGCCGGTGGCAGTCTCCGCGTAGCCGAGGACGACCGCGCGGGCGGCGTCCGCGCCCAGCAGCTCACGGACGCGTTCACCGAGGCGCAGTCCGGTGCCGTGGACGGTGCCGGGCAGCTGGGGGACGTGCTTGCCCAGCACCTGGGAGACCAGCAGGTGCGCCCGGCGGGGGTTGCGCCGCAGGGCCAGGCCGAGCAGGTCGCGCAGACGTCCGTCCTCCTCGCCGGACGGAGCTTCCAGCCGTACCCCCAGTCGCTGTGCGACCCACCGGCCGGACCACTGGCCGGTTCCCCGCCCGGTCCCGGGTCCACCGGTCTCCCCCGGCGCCCCGCTCCGCCGTCCTCCCGTGCGCCCGTGTTCGTCCGCCGCCTGCGTCACCCTGCCGTACCCCTCGCCGTGCCGCTCGCCATGGCCGTGTTCGCGGCCGTGGTCGTGCTCGTCCGTATGACTCATATGCTCCCAGCCGCCAGCAGCTCGACGAACCCCACGCCCTCGCGCGCGACGCCGAACGCCTCGGCCCGCAGCAGGGTGCGCTCGGCCCAGGCGCGGTGCGGCTTCACCTCGTTCATCTTGTTGGTGTACGCGGAACGCAGTACTCCGCCCCCGCAGCGCTCGGGACGCAGTATGTCCGTGGCGTCGCTGAACTCCTCATGGCTGACCACCGAAAGGGCGTGGACGGGGACGACATGGGAGGGGTGGATGCACGTCTTGCCCTGCAGGCCGTTGGCCCGGTCCAGGCCGATCTCGCGCAGCAGTCCGTCCATGTCGTGCTCGATCAGCGCGGCGCGCAGCTCCTCGGCCCGGCCGGTGAACGGGCTCTGGCGCAGCTGTGGTTTGAACATCCGCTCCTGGAGCCGGAAGTACTCCCACACGGGCCCGGTGACGGTGAAGCCGGTGCCGTCGGCCCTGCCGAGCACGTTGACCACGTCGGCTATCACCGAGGCGACGATCTGCACGTCGTAGGCGGTCATGTCGGGGCTGCGGCGCAGCCCGTAGGCGGAGCAGAAGTCGGTGACGCCCAGGCGGAGCGCCAGGACCCGGTCACGGTACTTGTCGACGGTGCGGGCTATCCCGGTGAGCGTCTCCACCCGCGTCTCCAGGTGCAGGAGGTCGGGGGACTCCAGGACCGGCATGGCGAACAGCCGCCGACCGCAGTCGGCCTCGGCGGCGGTGAGCGCCTCCAGGAAGGGGATACCGCGCTCCTCGGTGAACTTGGGCAGCACGAAACCGGACAGCAGGCGGGTACCGGGACCCAGGCGCCGGACCAGGGAGGTGATCTGCGCGGGTTCCCGGACGCGGACGAACAGCAGCGGAGGCTCGGTGAAGGCGGCGCCGGGGGCGGAGGCGGCCAGTTCGGTGAACTGCCGCACCAGGTTCTCCTCGGCGCCGGGCACCTCGGCGTCGTCGATGGAGTCCTCCAGGCAGAGCACCATGGAGACCACTCCCCGCCGGGCCTGCTTGAGTACGTCCTCGGCGAGCCGGGGGCGGGTGGCGGGGCTGTAGAGGGTGGCGCCGAGGGCCACCGACAGCAGACGGGCCGGGGACTGCGATGAGAATTCGGCCGGTTCCTTGTGGAACAGTTCCCGCCGTACCCGCGGCGAAAGGTGCCCGAAGTGCCGCACAGGACCCCCGTTCCATCACCGGCCCCATGTCTTTCATGAGCGAGAACCGGCCGATCATCGTAAGCACGCACGTGGCTCAAAAGTTACTCGAACGCGTGAACATAGCATTACTTGCGTATAAATCCAGGGCGCCGAGGCACCCGCGTTGTACCGGCGGGCCGTGACAGGCAGGATGGCGCTATGACGCACGCGATGCTGAAGGGGTCGAACATCCAGCTCCACACGACGGCCGTGCGCGCCGTACTGCGCTGGACGCCGGGCACGGGCGTCCGCGACGTCGACGCCTCCGCGATGCTGCTGGGTGCGGACGGGTGTGTGCGCTCCGACGATGACTTCGTCTTCTACAACCAGCCACAGCACCCTTCCGGGCTGGTGCGGTACCTGCCCAAGAGGCGCGAGCCGGAGGGGCTGACGGACTCGCTCGAGGTGGATCTCGGCCGTCTCGACCCGTCCGTGGAACGGGTGATGCTGTCCGCGTCGGCGGACGGCGGAACCTTCGCCGATGTGCGCGACCTGGCGCTGCTGGTGGTGGACGCCGACGGCGGCGAGACGGTGGCCCGTTTCGAGATCCGCCCCGAGACGGGCTCGGAGACGGCGCTGATCTGCGGTGAGCTGTACCGGCGCGGGGACGGCTGGAAGTTCCGCGCGCTGGGGCAGGGGTACGACACCGGTCTGGTCGGGCTGGCGACGGACTTCGGCATCTCGGTGGAGGAGGCCGGGCCGGCCTCGTCCGGGGAGCCGGACCAGACGATCCCGCAACCGCCCCCGGAGCCGGGTTTCCCGCGCCCGGAGCCGATGCCCGAGCCCCGTCCCGAGCCGCAGCCGCACCCCGAGCCGCCGCCTGGGCCGAACCCTCCGCCGCCGCGTCCCGTCCCCGGCCCCACACCCGGGCCGGAACCGCTGCCCGGGCCGGAGCCGCAGCCCCCGGGGCCGGAGCCGGATCCGGGGCCCGAACCCCAGCCCGCCGCCGCGTCCCATCCGACGGCCCCCGTGCCGCCCCCGGGGGC
>NZ_JAJFAU010000056.1:12101-27148 GCF_022614595.1 Streptomyces sp. CNQ085 | reverse complement strand
AGCCCGGCGCCGCTGCCGCCGCAGCAGCCCGTCACCGTGCCCCTGACCGCCACCGGCCGACGCGGCCGGTACCTGCGGGCCGCCCTGAAGGCCGAACTGGAGCGCGTGACCAGCTCACCGCCGGACGGCCACAACAACGCCCTCTATCTCGCCTCGGTGGCCCTCGGGCAGCTGGTGGCCGGTGGCGAGCTGGGCGAAGCCGAGGTGGCCGACCAGCTCACCGCCGCCGCTCTCCACGTCGGCCAGAGCGAGCGGGAAGCCCGCCGCACCATCGCGTCCGGCCTGCGGGCCGGTGCCCAGCGCCCGAGGACGGTGGCCGCGTGACCACTCCGAACCCGGGCCCCGTACCGATGACCGGACCGCACCTGTACTCCGTGCCCCGCGAGCCCGGCGCCCCCGCGCCCACCCCTCGCCCGCGCACCGCGTGGACAGCCGATCAGCTCATGGCGGCGGAGTTCCCCGAACCGCGCTGGGCCGTGCCCGGCATCCTGTCGGAAGGCGTGAACCTGCTCGCCGGTCCGCCGAAGGTCGGCAAGTCCTGGCTGTCGCTGGGACTCGGGCTGTCGGTGGCGGCCGGTGGCAAGGCCATGGACGCCGTGCCCGTCGAGGGCGGGCCGGTGCTGTATCTGGCGCTGGAGGACACCCCGCGCCGCCTTCAGACCCGGATGCGCAAGCTTCTGGGCGGTCGCCCCGCCCCGGCCGGGCTGACGCTGGTGACCGAGTGCCCGCCGCTTCCCCAGGGCGGCAACGAAGCCATCGCCGGATGGCTGGACAACCACCCGGACGCCCGGATGGTCGTCATCGACGTCTTCGCCAAGATGCGCGGCCACTCCGCCCCAGGAGCGTCCGCCTATGACGCCGACTACGCCGCCGTCGGCCACGCCAAGCGCATCGCCGACCACTACGGCGTGGCCGTGGTACTGGTGCACCACGTGCGCAAGGCAGGCTCGGACGACTTCCTGACCGAGGTGTCCGGCACCAACGGCCTGGCGGGCGCGGCCGACGCCACACTGGTGCTCAAGCGAGCCCGCGGCAAGGCCGACGGAGTCCTCCACGTCACCGGCCGCGACGTGGACGAAGCCGAGTACGCCCTCCAGTTCCACGCCGCCGCCGGCGCCTGGCAACTGCTGGAAGGACCAGCCGCCGACCACACCATCGGCGACACCCGCTCCGCCATCCTCCGCCACGTCCGCAGCAACCCCGGTGCCAGGCCGAAGGACATCGCCGCAGCCATGCCGGACGTGGACGCCGACACCGTCCGCCGCACCTGCTCGCGCATGGCGGCAGACGGCCAGCTCTGCAAGGACGCGGCCGGACGGTACTACCCGGACCCGGACACCAAACAGACCGCACAGGGGGCGTCCGGAGTGTCCGACCGTCCGGCCGCTCCCACTGACCAGCCCGAACTACCCGGACACCCCGGATCGGCACTGTCCGGCTGTCCGGCCAGCAGCGACGAACGGAGGTCGCAGTGAGCGAGAGGTATCTGTCGGTCGCGCAGGTCGCCGAACGACTCGGCACCACCGAGCGGTTCCCGCGCCGCCTGGTCGCCGAGCGGCGCATCACCTTCGTCAAGGTCGGCCGCCATGTGCGCATCCCGGAGAGCGCCTTGGCCGAGTACATCGCCGCCAACACCGTCGAACCCGCCCGCCCGCGACGCCGCTACCGGAGGGCCGCTGCCTGATGCCGAAGAAGGGAAAGAAGTACCGCCGCTTCGGAGCGGTGCGGCAGTACCGCTCCGGCCGCTGGACGGCTTCCTACGTCGCCCCGGGCGGCCAGCGGAGGCGGGCACCGCAGACGTTCGAGACCAGGACCGATGCCGAGATCTGGCTGTCGCAGGTCGAGGCCGACCTCACGCGCGGCAACTGGCAGGACCCGGACGCCGGAGCGGTCAACTTCGAGGACTACGCGAAGCGGTGGATCGCGGAACGCGGACTGCGGCCGACCACCGTGGAGCTGTACGAACGTCTGCTGCGCATCCACCTGCTGCCGACGTTCGGCGGCCTGGACCTGGACGAGATCACACCGCCGCGCGTACGGGCGTGGCGTGCCGAACGGCTCGCCGACACGGGAGCGCCCACGACCGTGGCCAAGTCCTACCGGCTGCTGAAGGCGGTCCTGGAGACGGCCGTGGACGATGAGCTGATCCGCCGTAACCCGTGCCGCATCCGCGGCGCGGGCAAGGAGAGTGCCGAGGAGCGGCCCACGGCGACCGTGGAGCAGGTCTACGCCCTGGCGGACGCCGTCGGCCCGCGCTGGCGTCTCCTGGTGCTCCTGGGCGCGTTCGCCACGCTGCGCCCGGAGGAACTGGCGGCACTGCGGCGCAACGACGTGGACCTGGAGGCGGGGACGCTGCGCATCCGCCAGGCCGCGCCCGAGCTGACCAGTGGCCAGCGGGTGACCGGCGATCCCAAGTCGGCGGCGGGCAAGCGCACGCTGATCCTGCCCGGCTTCCTGCACAAGGACCTTCGGCGGCACGTCGAGTGGTTCGCGCAGAAGGAGCCGGACGGCTTGCTGTTCGTCGGTCCGCAGGGCGGGTTGTTCCGCCGCTCCACGTTCGGCCGCACGTGGCGCAGGGCGCGCACGGTGGTCGGGATGCCGGAGGGCTTCCGGTTCTACGACCTGCGGCACACGGGCAACCAGCTCGCGGCGGAGACGGGAGCCACCCTGAAGGACCTCATGGTGCGGATGGGGCAGTCGTCCGTACGGGCGGCACTGATCTACCAGCACTCGTCACTGGAACGGCAGCGTGAGATCGCGCACGGGCTGGACGACCGCGTCCGGCGCGAGCTGAAGACCGGCGGAGACGGGGCGGAGGAGGGCCCGAGTGGTGCGGAAGTGGTGCGCGGTGCGTAGACCGGTCTAGACAACAAGGAAGCCCCGGGCCGCTGGCCTGGGGCTTTCCGCCACGTGCACCCCGGGGCAGGGACCACCCCCGCAGGCGCGGGGGCCACTCGTCCCGGGGTCGGCCCGCTTACTCTGTGTGAGGACCACCCCCGCAGGCGCGGGGACCACGGCACGTCTTGTGGGTTGGCGCGTTCGTGGCCGGGACCACCCCCGCAGGCGCGGGGACCACTCCCCGGCCTCTATCCGGAACTACTGCAACCAGGGACCACCCCCGCAGGCGCGGGGACCACACCGGCAAGGCCGTGAAGCGGCACATGCAGGTGGGACCACCCCCGCAGGCGCGGGGACCACACTGTGCCGTCGGGGTCGGCCGCCTACCTGACGGGACCACCCCCGCAGGCGCGGGGACCACGAGGCAGTCTCCACGGAGTAAGAACGGGCCGCGGGACCACCCCCGCAGGCGCGGGGACCACGCGCCGTGCAAGTACCGGGTCGCAACAAGGTCGGGACCACCCCCGCAGGCGCGGGGACCACCAGATTCGGGGTCTTTCCCCAGGTCAGACCCCGGGACCACCCCCGCAGGCGCGGGGACCACCCCGGCTGGACCGGCTCGCCCGCGCGCTCACCGGGACCACCCCCGCAGGCGCGGGGACCACCACCGTGCGGGCGTACGCCGCCTGGCAGCGCCGGGACCACCCCCGCAGGCGCGGGGACCACGCTCGGCTATGAGGGGACCGGCCTCGACGCCGGGGACCACCCCCGCAGGCGCGGGGACCACACCGCCGACCACGGCGACACCGCCGGCAAGGAGGGACCACCCCCGCAGGCGCGGGGACCACCTCGCCGAGTCGGCCACCATCAGCACGGGCGCGGGACCACCCCCGCAGGCGCGGGGACCACGCAGACCGGGAGCCGACCGACTTGGAGGCGACGGGACCACCCCCGCAGGCGCGGGGACCACAAGCGGCGCGAATACCGGGACGTGCTCGACAAGGGACCACCCCCGCAGGCGCGGGGACCACAAGAACTCGGGATCGGCCAGGGGGGAGTGCACGGGACCACCCCCGCAGGCGCGGGGACCACGGCGTGGGGTGTGCAACCCCCCCCGTGTCCTAGGGACCACCCCCGCAGGCGCGGGGACCACGGCGTGGGGTGTGCAACCCCCCCCGTGTCCTAGGGACCACCCCCGCAGGCGCGGGGACCACTGACCCCGGGACCGGCCCTGACGATCACGAGAGGGACCACCCCCGCAGGCGCGGGGACCACTGACCCCGGGACCGGCCCTGACGATCACGAGAGGGACCACCCCCGCAGGCGCGGGGACCACCGGGGCGGGCGCGGGTTGCCGGTGTCACATCAGGGACCACCCCCGCAGGCGCGGGGACCACATCTTGGCGGAGCACACGGGGCAGAGCCAGATGGGACCACCCCCGCAGGCGCGGGGACCACGTTGCACTTTCTCCGGTAGTACCAAGGCGCCTGGGACCACCCCCGCAGGCGCGGGGACCACATCCGGGACGTGAGGTTGGTGCGGGTTGCGGTGGGACCACCCCCGCAGGCGCGGGGACCACCTGGCCGAACTCCTCGACGCACTCAACGACGCAGGACCACCCCCGCAGGCGCGGGGACCACACCTCGTGCACATCGCTACACCTGATCATCCCAGGACCACCCCCGCAGGCGCGGGGACCACGGGCCCTCCTTGGGCCCGCTGGACCGGGGTCGGGGACCACCCCCGCAGGCGCGGGGACCACACGGAGTTGCAAGAGATGTCACGCGCCGACTCGGGACCACCCCCGCAGGCGCGGGGACCACGCCCCAGCAGCTCAAAGGGCTGCATAGACCCCCGGACCACCCCCGCAGGCGCGGGGACCACGGCGGTTTTGTCGGAATGTCGCGTATTACCGAGGGACCACCCCCGCAGGCGCGGGGACCACACGTCCGGCACGGGGGTGCCGTAGCGGGGCCCGGGACCACCCCCGCAGGCGCGGGGACCACCTGGACGCTGCCGCCAACGAGATCGCCAGCCCGGGACCACCCCCGCAGGCGCGGGGACCACTGGAGCACCGCATCCCTGAGTGTGCCCTTACCGGGACCACCCCCGCAGGCGCGGGGACCACTGTCGCCCTACGGGTTCCGTCTGGTCGCCGGAGGGACCACCCCCGCAGGCGCGGGGACCACAGGCGCTGACCAGCGGCTTTACATCGTGGAATGCTTGTTTTTACTTACTATTACGGAATCCGGCATAGTGGGCATTGCTGGAGTTTTGTGGTGTGGGGCTCTATCGTGCGGTTTCATCCGTTATCGCGCCTTCCTAAGTGCCGCCGCTTGGCCGCCTTGCTCCAGCCCTGGCGTGGACTCTGTGATGCGCGGGTCTCTCCGCGAGGGTTTGCAAGGTTTGGGCGATGGATCAAGGTTAGGCCCTCGTGGTCGACAGGGTGCCAGGCGTGGTCGTGGCTCTCAAACGTGAAGCCCTGCTCGTTGTTGGTCTGGTACGCGAGCAGGGCGCGTCCTTGCCCCGAATATTGGCGGACTTCAGCCCATAGCACGTCTCGCACACGGGCTGAGGGGGAGCCCAGAAAGACGCCGGGGGAGATCTCAAGCAGCCAGCGGGTAAGGAACCCACGAAGTCCGGCAGGGCAGTTGGCGAGGACGATGACGGTCACCAGATGGGCTCTTCCCCGTAGTTGCGCCCGCTTTTGATGTGGAGGTCTCCGTCGGACTGCAGTGTCACGTGGTCCTGGGCATCCGCCGTCTCACGGGTTCCGCCGTAGCCGAGCAGGTCCTTGATGTCCCGTACGCAACGGTCGAGGAGGCCGGTTTGGTTGATGCGGTCCCGCAGGGCCCTCCGGGTGCGTGTCGCCACGTCCTCCGTACCCTCTGCTGCCGCGTCGAACGCTGCTGGTATCGCCACGTCGATCTTATACAGGTCAGCCACGTCCAGGACGAAGGATCGCTCGTGTCCTGAGTGGACGAAGCCCAGTCCCGGTGAGCAACCGAGGGCTGTGACAACGGCGTGCGCGACGCCGTACATGCACTGCGCGGCCGCCGTCACCCCCTGGTTCGGCGCGTCCCCGGCGGAGAAGTCGCCGGGGTGGTATTCGCGGCGGCGCCAAGGGACGCCCGTACGGGTCGACTCGCGGCGGTAGCAATCCTTGAGGCGGCGGCCCTCCATGCTCAGGAGTTCTTGGCGTGTGCGGCCGGCAGGGTCCTCGTACGGGAAGCGCAGGCGGTACATGGCCCGGGCCACTTCCAGTCGGGTGCGGCGGTTCGCCCATGCCGTGGCCTGCGCTTCGACCAAACCTGAGGAACGGGTCAGGGCCCGTCCGCCTGCGTAGAAACGCACCCCGTGCTCGCCCACCCACACCACCCCGGCTCCGCATTCGCCGAGGACGGACATGGCCTGGTGGGTCACCCGGGTGCCCGGGCCGAGGAGCAGCGTCCCGATGGTGGCGGATGGGATGTGGGTGACCCCGTCGGCGTCCGTGGCGGTGATCGCGTTGTCGTCGCGATGCACGGTGCACCGCTCCAGGTAGACGAAGGAGAGCCGGTCACCGACTCGGGTGAGTTCGCGGGGTGAGGAGGCGCTTCGGCGGCTGACAGTGCTCATCGCTCACCGCACCGGGGCGAGGGTCATTAGACCGCAGCCGTACGCCTTGGCCTTGCCTAGACCGTGAGTGAGGGTGCGGCGGAAGGCGTGGATGTCGGTGATCCGCAGTCGGCCGTCGAAGGTGACTCGGACGAAGCGGACATCGTGTCGGGAGCCCGCTACCTCACGCTTGCGGAACTGGAGCGGCAACTGGTCGTGCACGATCACCTCGTGCTCATCGCCATGCTCGGTCAGCCGCCGGTCGGCGGGCTTGCGTGTCACTTCGAAGCCGGCCCGCTCCTGCCGCTGCAGCAGCCAGCCCAGTTGGTGCTGCCGAGTCAGGTGCGCGGCTCGCTTCGTCCGGGAACCCTCGGGGTCCCCTGGTTTGCGGATGTGGTGCACCGGATTCGCCGTAAGTCGGAAGCCCCAGGTGTCACCCACCGCGAGGCCATCTAGGAACTCCCTGTAGGCGAACGTGGTCCATCCCGGCTCCTCCAGGGCGGGCCAGCCCGCCTGTTCGACGAGGTGGGTCAGATCGGGCCGGACGGGGCTGACCATGAACAGGTCGGCCCGCCCCGAAGCGGTGCGGTCCACCCGCCACAGGACCCGCGGTCCTTGGCCGTCCCGGGATGGGAGGTCGTGGAAGGCCATGTTCACGGCGCCGTGTAGGAGGTGTGGTGACCCGAGGAGCCGGCGAGCCTCGGTGCGGGCGGTGTTGATGCGGAAACGGGTCAGGTACATCAGGGGGTCCTTGGGAAGCTCTCTACCGTGGCACTTGTGGGCGGACCGGCGGGGCGGAGGGCGGCGGTCGGATCGTGGCGCGGCGGAGCTGTGGTCCGTTCGGTGCGGATGCCCCGCAGTTCGTACTGTCGGTGGCGCGTGTCGAAGCTGATCGGCGTGTCCCGGAGGGACAGGTGTGGAGTCTCGGCCGGTGGGCAGTCGAGCAGCAGGTCCAGCGACTCGGGGCCGACCGAACCGTCCCCGCTCATCGCCGCTCGCTTCAGCTGCCTGACGTACCACGTGGATGCCTGCCACTCGGCGTTGCGCAAAGCGTCCTCCAGAGAGATTCCCTCGAGCGGCGGTCCCATCTCGACGGGCCGGGACGGCGGGCAGGAGCGGCGGCCGAGATACGGCAGGAAGCGCGGTGCGAGCAGTGCCTGATAGAGGCTCCGGATCAGCTCCGCATCTCCTTCGACTCCGGCGACGAATACCGCGTCGGCGAGGTAGAAACGCTCGGACAACGGCATCGCCTTGCCGGAATCGGCGTGGTGGGCGGTGTGGAAGTCCCGCAGACGCGAGCCGGGCTGGTCGATCCGTACGCCGAACCGCAGCGACGCCAGGTCGGAGAGGCCCGCGTCCCGCGGGCGGCCCTGGGCGGCGGCCAGCAGGCCGAGTACTCCGCTCTTGGTGGGCGCGTTTTCCGTGCTGCGGCGGGCGAAGCGGGCGGCCGAGCCCCAGGACTGGAGGGGGCCCGCGAGCCGCAGCAGCAGCACCGTCATGTGCCGGACCCCAGCCGCTGCGCCACCACGTCCCTGACCTCCTGCACCAGGACGTCCAGAGATACTTCGGAGCCGAGCGGTGCGAGTACCTCCGTCTCCTCGCCGATGCGGAAGACCCAGCTCCGGTCCTCCGACACCAGCCCGTACTGCCGCTCCAGGTCCGGTACGTAGGACGCGAGCCGTCGGCAGCTCTCCCGCAGGAATCCGCCTGCCGGGCTCTTCGGCACCGGTTCCTCGAAGGCACCGACGAAGCTGACCGGCCAGCGGTCGCGCAGCTTCACGATCACCGCGGAGGGCAGGGTGTGGTTGCCGAACGTATTGATCTTCCCGGTCGGGAGGGAGGTGATGAAGGCTTCGAGAAAGGCACCGACTGCCCTCTCCACCGGCGTGCTCGGCGACTCGTCCTCCCGGAGACCGAGGCCGAGGTTGCGCTGCAGCTCATCGACGTCCACGGCGGCGTACCGGTAGAGAGTCGCGGAGTTGAAGTCGATGGTGCCGATCATTCCGGCGCCGGACTCGCCGTCGGGGCTGCGGTCGTCCACTGCGGTGTAGTAGTCGGACTCGATATCCGACTTATGCACGCTGATGGCATGGGCCACCTGTGTCGCCGCCTCCACGTTGAGGTCGGCGGAGTCCGCGACCATCCGCCCGAAGAGCGCGATGTCCACCGAGTGCCGGGTATCGACGGCCCGCCGGGCACTGGTCTTGTTATCCCTCTCCTTGAGATGCTCCTTGAGCGCCTTCACGTCACCGTCGGGGCCGCTGCCCGCGATGGCCAGCGCGGCGAGGGCGTCCAGTTGCCTTCTGCTCAGAAACATCAGGTACGGGGACTGGGGCGTGGCGGAGCCGTCCTCGTCGTTCTTCGCCTTGCGCTTGGGTACCTCGACCGCGGAGCCGGTCGCGGCCTTCACCATCTCGGCGGCGAGCTGGACCGCCACCGGCTCCAGCGACGCGTCCCTGGTGACGATCCGCTCGGCCAGCGCCTCAGCCACCCTCTTCGTCCGGACGCCGAGTTCCTCGGGGGGCAGAAGGGTGTTGAAGGCTTTCCGGGTGGCGCGTTTCCACGCCTGGCTGGAGACCCGCGCCCGTCGGACACCTCCGAAGTACGCCGACTTCGGGGTGCCGGTGTCGTCGCGGTTCAGATTGCTCGGTGGGACGGTCTGGAGGATGTGGATATCGAGGATGGTTCGGGTCACTGTGGTTCCGTTCTTTTCGCGGCCTCGTCTGGGCTCGTTGCCATGCAGGGCGCCGGTCCAAAGCGCTGGAATGTGGACGGCGATGAGGGTGGGGGCTAGTCCCCTGCGTCGTCGTTCGTGAGGTCCGATCGGCCGCTGTCCGAGGGCGGCGTGCTGCCACCGTCATCGCCGTCCGCTTCGGTCCTCCTGTACGTGAGATGGAACTGGCGACCCCAGGCGCGTCGGATGTCGTCCTGGTGGTCCTCGTCCTGCCAGAGGTAGATGTGGTCGGCGAGGAGCCCGTAGTCCAGAGGAATCCGTGAGGCGCGGAGCAGCAGCACCATCTCGCGCAGTCGGTCGCTCAGGGTGCCGACATCGGTTGAGGTCCCGATCCGCACGAAGCGTTTGCGGATGGTCGCGCTGACTTCTTCGACCGGCTCGGGTTCCTGCGCCTCGCCGCCGTCCGGTCCCACGCCGGCATCAGGAGTCCGGGCGGGATCCTTCGTACCGGCCTTCCCTTGAGCCAGCCGCCGTACCGCGCGGCCGAGGGGCCAGCCGGGTACGTGCATCGGTTCGTTACGCAGGGACTGCTGGTGCAGCGCCCAGAGAGTCACCGCGAGGTGGACTGCCCTCTCCTCGCGTTCCGCACGCCGCTCGTCCCTATTTCGTGCTGCCGGCGAGAAGTATCTCGGCGCGGCCTCCTGGCCCTCTCGACGTTCCTGCTCCTCCCGGCGCTCCTGTTCCCGGATGTCGGTCAGTGCCTCCAGGTCGTCGAGACCCCAACTGGTGGGTGATGTGTACGCGTCCCGTCCGGCCTCGCGCCGCAGTCTGGCCACCGCCGCCACCGCCGTCGGAACGTCCTGTCGGTATCCCGCCTGCAGCCGGGTGATGGTGCGGAGCGTGGCCCGTCGGGGGAGGGAGTACCGGCGTCGACCGCCGCTCTCGAGCTGGGCGGAGCCGTCCCTGTCCTCGGCATGCTGCGTGCTCGTGGTCATGATGCGCTCTCCGTACGGTTGTCGCGGACGGCTCCGGGACCGGTCTGGCGCGGGATCGGGGCTCCGGCGCCGGGCGGCCCCGCGGCCGGGCCCAGCACCTTGCCCAGCCGCTTGATGAACCAGTCACTGGCGCGGCCGGCGTCCATCAAGCGGACACCGAGGCCGGGGATGTCGGTCAGCCGTCCCTCGTCGGCCGCGGGCCCTGCGGAAGCGAGGAGTTGACGGCCCAGCCGCAGAACATGCCGGCGCACCGTGCTGCGCCACTCCTGCCGTGCCGTGGCCGGATCGGGGTAGGACAACAGGTCCTTGAGCCATGCCCGGTACGGGCCGTCCAGCGTCCCGAAGCCCAGGTCGCGGGCGGCGGCGACCGACGAGCCGGGGTCCGTGCCGGCGGCCCGGGCAAGGTTCCCGGCGAGCTGGCCCAGGGCAGCCACGGCCAGTTCCGCCTCGTTGACCGCGTCCACGGCCGCGGCGCCGTACACCGGGTTCCCCTCGTGCAGGGTGATCACCGGTAGGACCACGGAGTCGTCCACGATCTCGTCCACCACGGACTGCTGGGTGCCGTACACCGCTCCGATCAGTCGCAGCCGGACCAGTGTGCCCGGGTTGATCTCACTGGAGATGATCACCTGGGTGAACCACCTGGCCACGCCGGGGCGCAGGGTGGTGGCGGCCTCACCGCGTCTCCCGGTGTCCGTCGCCTGCTGCCGAGCCGGCAGCAGGGCACCCAGTCCGCGCCAGGCCGCCTGGCTCGGATCGTGTCGGCGTGATGTGTACACCGGAGCCCGACCCTGCTTCTTCTCCTGTGCCGGGCTGCGGCGCCAGCCCGACATCGGCTCCAGCTTCCATGGGGCGGACAGGGCGAGCGGATCGCCGTATCCGAGGACCACTCCGGTCACCGCGCCGTTCTCGGGATGCAACCGGACTCTCCTGGACTGCCAGGTGTACAGGTCCCGCAGACCACTGGGTCGGCGTACCCCGGAGCCGTCCTCGCGCGGCCCGGACCCCAGCGGAGGGCGCCGCCACACGGGCCAGTCCTCGGTCCCACTGCCGTTTTCCGGCTCTGCGTATGCCTCCTCGAAGGCGATGAGGTTGAGCAGCAGGGTCTCCCGCAGCGTGGTGCCTTCCGCGAAGACGCCTCCCAGGTTTCCCAGTGATCCCACACCCAGGGGATAGACCTTTCCCGACTTGGCCCGCGCCTCGTCGCCGACCATCGCGGATTTGATGCCGGAAGTGTCGTAGGCGTGGGTGTGCACCAGCCACCGGGCGGCCTCCGCGTAGGACAGCCGGTCGACTCCCGGACGCCGCATGGAGAAGAAGGTGCTGCCCACAGGCACGTCGGCGACGATCCGGCTGAGCGGGGCCAGCTCACCCTTCGCGGTACGCAGCCCTGCTACCTGGTAGAACGGCTGCTCGGCATGGAAGAGGTCGAAGCGGTCCCGGTGACGGTCGAGGTAGGCGGGGACGGCGGAGAAAGGGTCGGCCGACAGCCAAAGGTCCTCCCAGTCCTCGATTTCGGCGGGGCCGTTCAGGGCGTCGTACAGGATCGCGAGCAGCAGCCGCAGCAGGGCCATCTCCTGTGTGGGCAGATCACCCACCAGCCTTCGCAGGCCGCTGGCTTGCGTGAAGAGGTCGAGCAGGGACACCTCCTCGACCGTCCCGTCCAGGTGCTGCACGGGCAGCCACGGGGCGGAGACCAAATCGAAGGACGGTGGTCCAGGGGTTGTCGGGGACTCCGTACTCACCGGGTTTCCCTTCGCTTGCTCCTCGGACGCGGGGACGCGGTCAACGGACGCAGTCGCCGGAGATCCCTGGTCGCACGTGTTCTGCTCACTCTGACCGCCTTCCTCCCGAACAGACCTGCCTTCGGACGTACTTGTCCCGTCCTTGGACGCACCGGGGCTGTTCGCAGGCACGTCCGGGGAGGTCACCCGTAGTCCATCGGCCGGGCTGTACGTGAGGTCGAAGCCTGACAGACGGGTCTGACAACGCGCGTCGAGAACGAGCAACAGCTCCCCCGCCAGCCATGGGCACTCCTTCACCTGCCAGGCCGGCACCAGGAAACGCTCCAACTCGTCGATGGTGCGGTCGATCAGCCAGGGCTTGCTGAAGCGCCCCGGCAGCGTGAGAGCGCTCGCGGCCACCGCCTCGGCCGCGCGCCGGCTCGGCGGGAAGTCGGTGGGCAGTGCCAGACCGCCCCGCCCGCCCTTCCTGTCACCGTCCAGCCACGGTACGGTGGTCAGCCTTCCGTCGGCCTGCCGCTGGACGACCAGTACCTCCAGGGTCTCTCCGCTGTCCCGCACCTGGGCGCGGCCCGCACGACTGTCGTCCGCATCCCCGGCGTGGGCCTCCAGCCACCCGTACACCGGCCGCCCCGGCCGCCGTACCGGACCGAGCAGGAATCCCTCCGCCTTCTCCCGCTTCTCCGCGAGCAGCGCCAGGTGGTTCGTCTGCGCCTCGCCCAGCTTCTGCGCCCATGTGTCCGGTCCGACCTGGTCCTCGCCGTAGGCGCTCTGTACCAGAGGGCTGATGTCATCGGGAAGTTGCAGGGGCTTCCCGTTCAGGTACGGGTCGAGCACGGCCAGTGATCGCAGCAGGGTGTACTCGCCCGAGTACACGGCCCGCGATCCAATGACGGGCCACGGCGGCGTCGTCTGCCAGTCCACACCGGTGATCAGGCAGCGGGCCCGGGCCAGGCGCGGAGGTCGTCGCCGTGGGTGCCGGTGCAGCCGCCCCATCCGCTGCAGCACCAGGTCCACCGGCGCGAGATCGGTGACCAGCAGGTCGAAGTCGATGTCGAGTGACTGCTCCACCACCTGGCTGGCCACCACCACGTGCCGGTCGGGTCGCCGGTCTCCTTCCGGACCGAACCGCCGCAGCAGATCGGTGTCCTTCGCGGCCCGGTCGGCGGCCAGGAACCGCGAGTGCGCCACCGTCACCGCCTCATCCCCGAACCGATCCCGCAGGATCTCAGCGGCCTCCAGCACGCGGCCGACCGTGTTGTGGACCACCAGGGCGCAGCCTCCGTCGGCCAGTTCTTCCGCCAGTCGATCGGCCAGTACCGTCACGTCATCGTCCAGCCGTTCCAACAGCACATTCGTACGACGCCCCGAGGCGGGCGCGGACCGTGCGGTGAGAGCTGGACGGCCCGGGGCGACGGCGGTGATCAGGGGGTAGGCGTCTGCGGCCGTCTCCACATCTGCTCCCGTCGGACCCGCGTATGCGGCGGCCAGGCTGCGCCTGCGTTCGGCCGGGAGAGTTGCGGAGAGCAGCACGACCGGCACCCGGTACGCCGCCAGCCACTCCAGCACCCGATCCAGGTACCGTCCCATGTATGCGTCGTAGGCGTGTACCTCGTCGATGACGACGACCTTGCCCGCCACCGCCAGGTGTCGCAGCGCCAGGTGCCGACTCTTCAGCCCGGCGAACAGCACCTGATCGATGGTGCCCACCGCGAACGAGGCCAGCAGCTGCTTCTTCCGCCCCCGCAGCCACTGGTGGGCATGGAGCCCGGCCGGTTGGGCCCGCACCGCCCGCACTTCACCGACCTGCTCCCCGCCATACGGATCGACGGCGGCGATGGACCGGTGTCCCTGCCGCAGCAGCCCTGCCCAGAGGTCGTTGAGCGCTGCCTTGGCGTGGGCCAGGACGACGGAACGAGACCCTCCGTCGCCCTGTGGCAGCCGGTCCAACCAGGCCAGCAGCCGGGAGAACATGGCGTCACCCGTGGCCCGCGTTGGCAGCGCCACCAGCACACCCCCGGCACCCGTCCGCGCCGCGAGGACCTCTGCTGCCGCGAGCGCAGCCTCGGTCTTCCCTTCTCCCATGGGAGCCTCGATCATCAGCAGCCCGGCCGTCGACATGGCCCGCGCCATCCGTACCGCCTCCGACTGGACCGGCCGTACCGCTGCGCTTCCCAGCTTCGGGAATCGCTCCGCGAACAGTTCCTGCGCCGACCCCTGCGGTATCTGGGGCGCCCAGGGTTTCGGCAGGTCCAGCCCGTCCCAGGCGGCCCGCAGCCGACGCCGTTCGCCGACCGGTCCGACGGGTTGCCAGGTCTCGGGGTCGTACGGGAAGAGCTCCGGTGCACTGGCGATCCAGTCGGACATGATCACCAGAGCCGTCAGGATCACCTGCACGGGCTGGGGCAGCCGCACCGCCCCCCACTCCGGCAGCCGCTCCGTCACCTCCGCCAGATCAGCGCAGCCGTCCATCAACTCGTACTGGACCCTGCGCCATACTTCCTCGCTTGGCCCCGGATGCCGCAGTAGATGCGGACGGAGCTGGAGGTCGTGTATCTGCTGATGGTCGGGAGGCGTCCCGTGATGGCCACCTGCCACGACGGCGAACTGTCCGGAGGCCCGTCCTCCGAGCCCGAACCGTTCGGCCATCCACTCCTGCAGCAGCAGTTGCCCGGCTAGCCCATGGGGCGCCAACCGCCGGTCCAGCCCATAAACCTTGGCCGTGGGCATGTCGAGCCCGGCGTCCCGCATGCGCGTGGCCAACGTTTCGACCTGGCACGAGAAGGCGGGGGTCGATTTGCCCGCATCATGCACTGATGCGAGGAATCGCATGAGTTTACGGGCATCCGACTCTCCGGCGGGCAGTGTCTCGGCCACCAACTCCCTGACCGAGCGAGGTACCCAGTGCTCCCACAGCTTCCCGGCGACAGCCCCGCTGTCCGCCATGTGCCGCCAGAGCGGAAGCCAACCTTCCGTCTTCCGGTCGTGCTTCGCCCATGCCGTCCGCGCGGCCGGGGACAGCCGGCTGAACGGAGTCTCGCCTTCGATGGGATCCGGGATCACGGATGCATGGAACATGCCTGAAGTCCCTTGAGTGTGTGGTACTTCGAAACGCCTCGATGGGGCGGGGCGAGATGGTAGGGGGGCCTCCGGTGAGCACAGGTGTGGTGAGGGTGTCCGGCGTCGGCTCCGGCCGACGC
>NZ_JAJFAU010000056.1:0-12091 GCF_022614595.1 Streptomyces sp. CNQ085 | reverse complement strand
CCCCCCCCCCCCCCCCCCCCCCCCCCCCCCCCCCCCGCCGCATATCAGGCCCGGCGCTTCAGCAGCTTCGGCTGGGCCAGCACAACGATCACCACCACGACGGCGCCCCAGACCCAGGGCGCGTGCGGGGAGGGGGTTGAGGGGTAGGCGGTGAGAAGCGCCACGAGCAGGCCATAGCCGAGAGGCTGGTGCTGGGGCTCAGGGGGGTGAGCAGGACTGTTTTCGGTTCTCACAGGTAGGGTTTCCTCGTCTCATGCTTGCTTGAAGGGATAGCGGAGACATGCCGGGCCCGTCTTTCTCGTGGTAGCGACGAGGGGGACAGGGCCCGGTTTTCGTGCGCTCGGGCCCTGTCCTGACGAGCGAGTGACGTGAGCGTAGCAGAAGGCGATGCTCCCAACGTGGGGACAAGTTGGGCGAGTTACTCTCCTAGACGGATTAGTCTTCCCAGTTCGTTGGAGGGTGACTTTCCCAGTTCCGTTGTTGTTGCCTTAGGAGTGCCCCGCGACCCTGGAGACCGTTTGTCGGTGTCCGGTTCGACCTGCTTGGCCAGAATCCTGCTAAGGCTGCGACCCGGGGCGGAACCGGACAAAACCGATCCGGCTGTGGTGATCCACCAGCCTCTGCCCCGAGTTGCGGGACAACGCTTTGCCTACCCAGCAGCCGTCTCATTTCCGGCGCTTGTAAGCTTCCGACGGCTACCGCGTCGCCACCAGCCCCGCAGTTGCGGGGAGCACTCCGAGCGCCGCCTGGGCGGTTTACCTTCCCAGGGGCCACCCCCGCCACGGCGGGGAACTCCATGTTCGGCACGAGGACCGAGCAGCCTGGAAGGGCCACATGCGTGACCACTCTAGCGGAGCGCCATCCCAAGGCCGCTGGTGAGGGTCGACCGGCGCCGGGCCAGACGGATGGTTGCGGTTACGCGGCGATGGGTTGGTCCTCGCTGTGGAAGGTGCGGTGCTCCTGCCAGGGAGGCTCTGATGTCGTCGATCACCGCGCAGAGGTTTCTGGCGCTGATGCTGGCCGTGTCGGCTTCGAGCAGCCGCGGCGCCGGAATGCTGTGGGTGGCGAGGAGATGGAGTACAGCGGCCTCGTTCACGGCGCGAGCAGAAGCGCCGTAGTACTTGAGCACATACGGTGTCGGGACATCGACGAGCCAGGCGCGGTCGGCTCGGCCGGTGGTGATTTCGCGTGCGGTCGGAGGCGCGCGGCCGTCTGCGGCGCGGGCACGGGTCATTCAGGCGACACCGCCCAGGTGGCCGGCGGGGACCTCGCCGGGATTGGCCAGGGCGGCGATCAGTGTGCGAAGCGCGTGCGGCAGGAGGTCGACCGAAGGAACCTTCTCCAGCGGCACCCACGCCAGGCCGATCTGGACGGTATCGGTGTCCTGGCCGCCGAGGCGGTGGGGGTCGCCGGTCGGGGTGCGCAGGAAGACCGTCTCGATGCGATGGGTGGCCGCCTCGGTGGCGGCGTGTTCGTGGTTGGCGCCGATGTACCCGCGGACCCACAGCAACCGGTCGGGGGTGACGGTCAGGCCGGTCCCCTCGTACACCTCGCGGCGGGCGGCGTCGGCGAGGTTCTCGCCCGGGTGCTGTCCGCCGCCGGGCAGGAAGTAGCAGTCCCGGCCCTCCCAGACGGCACGGACGAGCAGGAGATGACGGCAGTGGAGGACGACGGCCTTGGCCGAGGTGCGGACGACGGGGTAACGGTCTCGGACATGAGCTCTGCGGTCTTCCTGCTCGGTCGGGGTGATGGGCCGGGCTCAGCACTCGGTCTTGCCGAACGCCGTGCGACATCCGGCGAGTCGGCGGCAGATGAGCTGCCAGGGGCCTACGAGCCGTACGAAGGGCTGCACGGGGCTGGCGGCGACCAACGCGGTCCATCGTAGAGGCGAGAGGCGAGGGGAGGTTGTGATGGCGCCGCCCGGCGGGTGGACGGCGGAGTGTAACCGTGGAACGAGGTTCGTCAGCCGCGCCGTGAGGACCGGTCCGTGCAAGACGACGCCCGCGCACGCGACCGCTGTCCATACCGGACCGCTCCACCACGCGGAGACGGCGGCCACAGCGGTGACCGGGGCGCCGAATAGCCAGGCCGCTTCATCGGCCCACTCCCGTAGGACCAGGGCGCCACTGGCCGCACGGGACAGCGAGCTCGACAGGTGGGGGACCGCCGGTCGGGGCGCACACCGGCGGCACCGTCGAGAAAGCCCTGGTCGATCAGGGCTTCAAGAACCAGGTCGTCGCGCATGGCGTCGGCCTGGGTATCGACGTGTAGATCATCGAGCGCAACCCGCAGGACACCGGCTTCGTGCCGCAGCCGAAGCGGTGGAGGGTCGAGCAGACCTACGGGATCTTGATACTGCACCGGCGCCTGGTCCGCGACTACGAGCACCATCCCGCTTCCTCCGCCTCCCGTGTCTACTGGGCCATGACCCACGTCATGGCCCGCCAGCTCACCGGCGCGAACACTCACACCTGGTGCGATGCGCAGGCGGTGACCACGTGAACCTCCGGCCCCTGCTCGACGCGCTGGACCTCCAGGAGGATGCCGCCCGGGCCCTGGCTGACGACCTGCGAGGACAGATCGGCGAACTGCAGGGCCGGCTGCGGGAGGCCGAGACCCACCTCGAACACCTGGCGATCACCCGGAAGACCGTCACCGGCCTTGCCGACCGGCTCCCGGCCGGTTCACCGGACCTGCCCGAGCACCCGGACTACCCCCGCATCCTCGCCGTCTTCCACAAGGCCACCGGCCCGCTGCGGGCCCGTGACGTCTGCGAAGCCCTCGATCACAAGCTGCTGCCGAAGAACGTCGAAGGCACCCGCGCCAAGCTGAAACGTCTGGTCAAACTCGGCATCCTCACCGAGATCGACGCCGGCAGCTTCGCCAGGAAGCAGTAGCCGACGAACACGTGATCAGCAGCCCTGCCCTAACCTCGCTTCGAAACGGACATCAACTCACGAACTGCTCTCTAAGAAGCCGTTGTCTTTCCGGGAGTGCGGATGTGTTTCCGCTGGTCAGGTGTAGGGCCGGGGTTTCGGCGGCAGGGACGAGGTGTCGTGTCGTCTCTTCGGTGGAGGTGCCGGGATGCCGTCGGTGATGGGGCTGCTGGAGGAGCGTGAACGCGCCGCTCGGCAGCGGGTGGAGGTTCTCCAGGCCGAGCTGCGGGAGGCCGAGGCCGTGTGGCAACGGTTCGTGATCGCCCGCGAGACGGTCGGCGAGGTGCTGGCGGAGCCCGGCCGTGGCCGGGATGCGCTGCCCGCCGTTTCGGCCGACGAACGGGCCTTGACCCTTGATCCTGGACACACGAGACACTGGATCCTGAGGATCTGAGAACGGACATCTCGTGGTCATGAAGAACTATCCGCCGCAGTTCAAGGCGGACGCGGTCGCGCTGTACCAGTCACGGCCCAAGGCGACGATCAGGCAGGTCGCCGCCGATCTGGGGATCAACCCAGAAACCCTGCGGAACTGGGTCCGGGCGGCCGGAGCGAGCCGGCCCCGGGGGCGTCGGGCGGATGTGCCGGCCGAGCCGCCGACGCCGTTGGAGGCGGAGAACGCCGCTCTGCGGAAGAAGGTCCGTGAGCTGGAGGAAGAGCGCGAGATCCTGCGGAAGGCGGCGAAGTATTTCGCCGGGGAGACGCGCTGGTGAATCGCTTGCCGGTTCGTCGCCGACCATCAGCGCCGTTACGGCGTGAAGCGGCTGTGCACCATCCTGGGCGTCGCCCGCTCCAGCTTCTACTACTGGCGCCGCACGGCCGCGGACCGGGCCGCCCGGCAGGCGGCCGACGCCCGCCTTGCCGCACGGATCCGGGCCGTGCACCGCGAGTCGGACGGCACCTACGGTGTCCCCGGGATCACCGCCGAGCTCCGCGAGGCGGGCGAGCGGGTCAACCACAAGCGGATCGCGCGCGTGATGCGAATCATCGGCCTGGCAGGCGTGCGCTTGAGTCGCAGGCACCGCACCACGGTCGCGGACCCGGCCGCGGCGAAGGCCCCGGACCTGATCGGCCGCGACTTCACGGCACGCAAGCCGAACACGAAGTACGTCGGCGACATCACCTATCTCCCCGTGGACGAAGGACCTCATGGTGCGCATGGGGCAGTCGTCGGTGCGGGCCGCGATGATCTACCAGCACTCGTCGCTGGAGCATCAGCGGGAACTCGCCGACGGCATCGACGCCCGGGTACGCGCGGCCCTGACGCCCCCGGAGAAGGGCGGCGGCCCTTCTGGCACGGATCTGGCACGGGACGCTTAGAACGGCGCCGAGAGGTCCGGGCAACGAACAAGGCCCAGGTCGTTGACCTGGGCCTTCGTCATGGAGCGGGTGACGGGAATCGAACCCGCGCTCTGAGCTTGGGAAGCTCATGTTCTACCATTAAACTACACCCGCGAGGAGCGGACGATCACGTCGCTCATCGACGCACACTGTACCTCACCTCGGGCCCCCGGCGCACGGCCGCGGGGTCCTTTTCGTCGTGTCCCCAGGGCGTGTGACGAGTGGGTTTCCGGGAGGCGGGGGAAGGGAGTTGGGGCGTACGGTGGGTGCGGAGCGCCGGGCGCGGGACAGGCGGGTTGATCCCCTAATGTGGCTTTGGTCCTACACGCAATGGGGAGAGGCAGGCGATGGAGTCCACCGTCGTTCGGTGTGCCGATGGGCATGTGTTCAGCACCTCGACGTTCCCGATGCAGAACCTCGGCAGCGACCGGATCGGGCCGGGCCGGCTGCTGCGGTGTCCGCGGTGCGCGCGACTGAGGCAGGCGGTGCCGGTGGCGCGGCAGGCCGTGACGGGCCTGGAGGTCGTGAGGCGCTGAGACGCCGAGGTGTTGCGGCGCGTGGTGAGCGGTCGCGGCGAGTGAGGGCACGCGGGCCCGGTGCGCAGGCGCCGGGCCCGCGGTCTGTACGCTCGGCTCCGTGCTTCTCTCAGACAAGGACATCCGGGCCGAGGTCGACTCCGGGCGGGTGAGGATCGATCCGTACGACCCGGCGATGGTGCAGCCGTCCAGCATCGACGTGCGGCTGGACCGCTTCTTCCGGGTGTTCGAGAACCACCGCTACCCCCACATCGACCCCGCGGTCGAGCAGTCCGACCTGACGCGGCTGATCGAGCCGGAGGGGGACGAGCCGTTCATCCTCCACCCGGGCGAGTTCGTGCTGGCCTCGACGTACGAGGTCGTCACCCTGCCCGACGACATCGCCTCCCGGCTGGAGGGCAAGAGCTCGCTGGGACGGCTGGGCCTGCTGACGCACTCCACGGCCGGCTTCATCGACCCGGGCTTCTCCGGGCATGTGACGCTTGAGCTGTCGAACGTGGCGACGCTGCCGATCAAGCTCTGGCCGGGGATGAAGATCGGGCAGTTGTGCATGTTCCGCCTCTCCTCGCCGGCCGAGCACCCCTACGGCTCCGCCCGCTACGGCTCCCGCTACCAGGGGCAGCGCGGCCCGACGCCCTCGCGCTCCTATCTGAACTTCCACCGCACGCAGGTCTGAGCGAGGGGCGAGGGGAGACGGATGGGCGGCGAGCGGGAGAACCTGACCTACGAGCTGTTCGGGCGGGCGGTCCGGGAGCTGGCGCAGGCCGTCGCGGACGACGGTTACGAGCCGGACATGATCCTGTCCATCGCGCGCGGCGGGCTGTTCGTCGCCGGAGGGCTCGGTTACGCGCTGGACGTGAAGAACCTGCATGTGATGAACGTCGAGTTCTACACCGGCGTCGGCACGACGCTGGAGATGCCCGTCATGCTGCCGCCCGTGCCCAGCGCCGTCGACCTGAGCGAGAGGAGGGTCCTGGTCGCCGACGACGTCGCCGACAGCGGCAGGACGCTGAAGCTGGTGCACGACTTCTGTGCCGAGCACGTGGCCGAGGTGCGGTCCGCGGTGGTCTACGAGAAGCCGCGGTCGCTGGTGAGGTGCGAGTACGTGTGGAAGCGCACCGACCGCTGGATCAACTTCCCGTGGAGCGTGGAACCGCCGGTCGTGCGGCGGGACGGGCAGGTCCTCGACTCCTGAACACGTGAAGCACGTGAAGCACGCGAAGCACGTGCGGGGCCCACGCACCGGCGTGGGCCCCGCACATGCGGCGTACGGGCGGGCGTGCCCGCCCGTGCCCTACAGGGTGCCGAGCTTGAACAGCGCCAGCAGCGCGATCAGCTGGATCGCGGAGGCGCCCAGCGCCTTCGGCCAGGGCAGGTCGTGCGAGCGGCGGACCATCGAGGTGAGCAGCACGCCCGCCGCGAGCAGGGTGATCCAGCCGACGACCTGCACCACCGTGGCGCTGCCGCCCAGGAACATCGCCAGCAGCAGCCGCGGGGCGTCCGTGATGGTCATGATCAGCATCGACAGGCCGACCGTCGGCGCCCACAGGCCCTCGCCGCCGAGCTGGCGGGCCAGGGTGTGGGTGACCACGCCCATCAGCAGGGCGGAGACGACGACGGCCACACCGGTGATCAGCACGAACGGGATCGCGCTGGAGAGCGTGGAGTCGATCGTGTCCTCGCGGGCCTGGTCGAAGCCGAAGACGGCGAGCAGGCCGTAGACGAAGGTGACGATGAGGGCCGGGCCCCAGACCGAGTGGTCGCGCATCTGCCAGAAGGTGGGGCCGGGGCGCAGCACGATGCCGCTCAGCAGCTGCTTCCAGTGCAGTCGCGGGCCGGAGGGCGCCGCGGGCGGCTGCCCCGCCGCGTAGGTGCCGCCGTCGGTGTAGCCGTCGCCGGCCGGGTGGCCCTGCTGCGGGGGGTGGCCGTGGTCGGGGGCCTCGCCGAAGCTGAACATCTGGGTGTGCCCCGGGTTGTTGGCCGGGTCGTGCGCGGCCGGGCGCACCCGGCCGCCGTACCCGTCGTGGCCGCCGTGTCCGGGGTGGTGGCCGCCGTGGCCCGGGTCGCCGAAGTACTCCGGTTCGTCGTGCCGTCCGCCGCCCTGGCGCCACAGGGTGTGCCCGGGCCGCTGCCCCGGCTGCGCGGGAGGCGCGTACGGCGGCTGCCCGGGTGCGCCGGGAGCCTGCTGCGGGGGGCGGTGCCCTTGCTGTCGTGCGTTCCGGGGATCCCGGCCGTGTCCCATCCTGAATCCAGCCACGCCCCCGAACGTACCGTGTCCGGCCGTACGCGGTGTCGCGGGCCGGGTGACGGACCGCCATTGCCACCGAGCTGTGACATCGCCCAGGGGTCCCCGTAGGGCGCGCCCCGGACGGGGGCCGGGCCCCGCGGAGGCGCTGTGCGGTGAAGCGGAGCCGGGAAGCGGCGGCCCGGATGGCGCGGAGGTTGTACGGGGGCGGGGTTCTTCTTCACCGGCCGGGCACGGGACCGTCTGTCGCCGGTACGGGTTCGTCGGCCATACTGCCCGCCGTGGAACAGCTCAGAGGTCCGGTCATCCCGCCCGTAACCGCAGCCGGCACCGATCCGGCCTACATCCCCGGCCTCGCTCCGCCGGGCCCGGACAGGGCCGGTGAGGAGGCCGGCGGGGAGGAGGTGGAGCAGAGGGAGCAGAAGGCCGCTTCCGGGGAGGTGGCCTCGGAGGCGCTCACCGGGAGGCCCGCCGAGGACGCCGCCGAGGAGCCCACCGGTGAGCAGGAGACCGGCGGACAGGACGGGGACGAGCGGGACGGGGAAGGCGGGCCCGCCTTCGAGGCGTCCGACCGCCGCGGCTCGATAGCCGCCGGCCGCTTCGGGGTGGTGTTCCGGCTGGACGGCGAGGAGGCCCGGTTCTCCTGGGACGAGATCGGTGCGGTCGAGACGGATCTCCCGCGCTTGGGGCGCCGGTTCTCCGTCTCCGTCTGCACGACCGCCCGCCGCTGGTACGAGGCCGACGTCGACGCACCGTCCCGGAGGGTCCTCAAGGAGTGGGACGAGGCATTCGACGCCGTCCTGGACGAGTGGTTCGGCGAGGACTGAGGAAACCCGGCGGAGGAGCCGGCCCCGGCGCGCCCGCCGCCGTCGTACGCCGTACCGTCCGGAGCGCGACCGCTACGAGGCGGGCTCGGGCTCGGGGGCCGGCTCGGTGCCGGCCGGGCCCTCCGGCTCCGCCGGGGTCCTGACCGACTCCAGCAGGAGCTGGGCGACATCCACGACCTGGACGTTCTCCCTGGCCTTGCCCTCGTTCTTCTTGCCGTTGACCGAGTCGGTCAGCATCACCAGGCAGAACGGGCAGGCGGTGGAGACGATGTCCGGGTTCAGCGACAGCGCCTCGTCCACGCGCTCGGTGTTGATGCGCTTGCCGATGCGCTCCTCCATCCACATCCGCGCGCCGCCGGCGCCGCAGCAGAAGCCCCGCTCCTTGTGGCGGTGCATCTCCTCGTTGCGCAGGCCGGGCACCTTGCCGATGATCTCGCGCGGCGGCGTGTAGACCTTGTTGTGGCGGCCCAGGTAGCACGGGTCGTGGTAGGTGATCAGACCCTCGACCGGCGTGACCGGCAGCAGGCGCCCCTCGTCGATGAGGTGCTGGAGCAGCTGGGTGTGGTGGATGACCTCGTAGTGCCCGCCGAGCTGCGGGTACTCGTTGGCGATCGTGTTGAAGCAGTGGGGGCAGGTCGCGACGATCTTCTTCCTGGACCGCTCGACGGTGACACCCGCGTCCTCGTCCTCGCCGAAGGCCGTGTTCAGCATCCCGACGTTCTCGGCGCCCAGCTGCTGGAAGAGGAACTCGTTGCCCAGGCGGCGGGGGGAGTCGCCGCTGCACTTCTCGTCGCCGCCCATGATCGCGAACTTCACGCCCGCGATGTGCAGCAGCTCCGCGAATGCCTTGGTGGTCTTCTTGGCCCGGTCCTCCAGAGCGCCGGCGCAGCCGACCCAGTACAGGTACTCGACCTCGGTGAGGTCCTCGATGTCCCTGCCGACGACCGGGACCTCGAAGCCGACCTCCTTGGTCCACTCCAGGCGCTGCTTCTTGGCCAGGCCCCAGGGGTTGCCCTTCTTCTCCAGGTTCTTGAGCATCGTGCCCGCCTCGGACGGGAACGAGGACTCGATCATCACCTGGTAGCGGCGCATGTCGACGATGTGGTCGACGTGCTCGATGTCGACGGGGCACTGCTCGACGCAGGCGCCGCAGGTGGTGCAGGACCACAGCACGTCCGGGTCGATGACGCCGTTCTCCTCCAGCGTCCCGACCAGCGGGCGCTCGGCCTCCGCCAGGGCGGTGGCGGGAACGTCCCTCAGCTGCTCCTCGGTCGCCCGCTCCTCGCCCTCCATGTCCTTGCCGCCGCCGGCCAGCAGGTAGGGGGCCTTGGCGTGCGCGTGGTCGCGCAGCGACATGATCATCAGCTTGGGCGAGAGCGGCTTGCCGGTGTTCCAGGCGGGGCACTGGGACTGGCAGCGACCGCACTCGGTGCAGGTGGAGAAGTCGAGAATGCCCTTCCAGGAGAACTGCTCGACCTGGGAGACGCCGAAGGTGTCGTCCTCGCCCGGGTCCTCGAAGTCGATCGGCTCGCCGCCCGAGGTCATCGGCTGGAGCGGGCCGAGGGCGACCTCACCGTTGGCCTCGCGCTTGAACCAGATGTTGGGGAACGCCAGGAAGCGGTGCCAGGCGACGCCCATGGTGATGTTGAGCGACACCGTGATCATCCAGATCAGCGAGACGCTGATCTTGATCATCGCGGTGAAGTAGATCAGGTTCTGCAGCGTGCCGGTCCCCAGCCCGTCGAAGGCCTCCACCAGCGGGTAGGAGACGAAGTACGCCGCCTCGTAGCCCTCGACGTGGTGGATCGCGCCCTCCAGGCCGCGCAGCACCAGGATCGCCAGGCCGATGGTGAGGATGACGTACTCGACGAAGTACGCCTGCCAGGCGGTCGAACCGGCGAAACGGGACTTGCGGCCGGGACGGGTGGGCAGGCTGAGCAGCCGGATCACGATCAGGGTCAGGATGCCGGCGACCGTCATCAGGCCGATGAACTCGATGTACATCTCGAACGGCAGGAAGCCGCCGAGGACGGGGAGGACCCAGTCGGCCCGGAAGAGCTGCCCGTACGCCTGGGCCAGGGTCGGCGGAAGCGTCAGGAAGCCGATCGCGACGAACCAGTGCGCGAAGCCGACGATCCCCCAGCGGTTCATCCGGGTGTGGCCGAGGAACTCCTTGACCAGGGTGATCGTGCGCTGCTTGGGCTCGTTCGTGCGTGCGCCCGCCGGGACCGGTTGGCCGAGCCTGACGAAGCGGTAGATCTGCGCGACGGCGCGTGCCAGGAGCGCAACGCCGACCGCGGTGAGTACCAGCGAGACGACGATCGCGGCGAGTTGCATGGCGGCTCCTCGAACCTGCGGGGGCGGTGCCTGCGGCTGCAAGCTTACTAAGCGGTAACTTATCCGATCCGTTCGAGACTACCCATGAACGGAGGCCGTCTGTAGCCACCCGTACGGTGATCTGCGTCGCTGAGGCGGCCCTTGCCCGGGGGTGGCCGCGGGGCCTCGCGGAGGGCCCGGGAACGGAGGGGCGGATCCATCCTATAGACCTCCCCCGCCTCATCCTCCGCATCGGTGTCGAATGCGGTAAAACGGGATGCGCTCGTTTCCCGCGGCCGGGACGGACACCTCCGCGACCGCACTGGTCTCGCTGGTGGTGGTGAGCGCCGCGGGCCTGGTGGCGTCCGTGGCCCGGCAGCGGCGCGAGGGGCAGCTCGTCCGCATCCGGTGGGTCGCCGATGCGGCCCAGCTCGCGCTCCTCTCCCCGGTGCCGCGCCACGCGGGCGGTCGTCGTCGTGGAGTTCTCGGAGGCCGGCGAGGCGGAGGGCGACGGGGAACGGGGGCGGGGGAGCGGAAGGGGCCGGACGGGGTGGATGGAACGGGCGGCGCGGGGAAGGCTGCTCCGTCCGGGGGTCAGGACGGCCCCGGTGGGCGTCCTGGCCCCCGGATACCCTCCGACGACCGCGTCCCGCGGCCAGTTGACGCGGTCGCGCCCGGGCGTGAGTTCGGCGGCTGGAGAAGAGTTGAGTCAGGGCGACTCATGTCTCTTGACGTTGCCCGCCCTCCTGCTGCACTCTTGAGCCAGATCTACTCAAGGCATGAGCTGGAGGAACCCGAAATGGCACGAGCGGTCGGCATCGACCTGGGTACGACGAACTCCGTCGTCAGTGTTCTCGAGGGCGGTGAGCCCACCGTCATCACCAATGCCGAGGGCGCCAGGACCACGCCGTCCGTCGTCGCCTTCGCCAAGAACGGCGAGGTCCTCGTCGGTGAGGTCGCCAAGCGTCAGGCCGTCACCAACGTCGACAGGACGATCCGGTCGGTCAAGCGCCACATGGGCACCGACTGGAAGATCAACCTGGACGGCAAGGACTTCAACCCCCAGCAGATCAGCGCCTTCGTGCTGCAGAAGCTGAAGCGGGACGCCGAGGCGTACCTGGGCGAGAAGGTCACCGACGCGGTGATCACCGTCCCCGCCTACTTCAACGACCACGAGCGCCAGGCCACCAAGGAGGCCGGCGAGATCGCGGGCCTGAACGTCCTGCGCATCGTGAACGAGCCGACCGCGGCCGCCCTGGCCTACGGTCTGGAGAAGGACGACCAGACGATCCTGGTCTTCGACCTCGGCGGCGGCACCTTCGACGTCTCGCTGCTGGAGATCGGCGACGGCGTGGTGGAGGTGAAGGCCACCAACGGCGACAACCAGCTCGGCGGCGACGACTGGGACCAGCGGATCGTCGACTACCTGGTCAAGCAGTTCCAGTCCGGCCACGGCGTGGACCTGGCCAAGGACAAGATGGCCCTCCAGCGCCTGCGCGAGGCGGCGGAGAAGGCGAAGATCGAGCTGTCCAGCTCGACCGAGACCACCATCAACCTGCCCTACATCACCGCCTCGGCCGAGGGCCCGCTGCACCTGGACGAGAAGCTCACCCGGGCCCAGTTCCAGCAGCTGACCGCCGACCTGCTGGAGCGCTGCAAGATCCCGTTCCACAACGTGATCAAGGACGCGGGCATCCAGCTCTCCGAGATCGACCACGTCGTCCTCGTCGGCGGTTCGACCCGCATGCCGGCCGTCGCCGAGCTCGTCAGGGAGCTGACCGGCGGCAAGGAGGCGAACAAGGGCGTCAACCCCGACGAGGTGGTGGCCATCGGCGCCTCGCTGCAGGCCGGTGTCCTCAAGGGCGAGGTCAAGGACGTCCTGCTGCTGGA
>NZ_JAJFAU010000055.1 GCF_022614595.1 Streptomyces sp. CNQ085 | reverse complement strand
GCCCGCGGGCCGCCGCGCGGCACCCGACCCGGACCGCCCCGAGGAACTGTGGAAGGCCCTGGACCGCGGGGAGGACCCCACCACCGGGAGCGGCGCGAACCGGTCCTGACACAATGGCTGGTGAGCGAGCCCAGATCGGACCTACGAGGAGCACTCAATGGCGGGCAACAACCACGGACACACCCCTGCCGCCTGGACCGGCGCCACCATCGCGTTCATCGGCTTCTGCGTCGCCTCGGCCTTCATCGTGATGGCCGAACCGGTGGGGTTCTGGGTCGGTGTGGCCATCACCCTCCTCGGCGGCGTCGCCGGCCTGGTCATGCGCTCGATGGGTATGGGCCAGCCGGAGGAGTCGCACGGCCGCCGTCTGGATCAGTCCAAGGAGCGGGCGGGAGCCTGACGGGGCCGCCCCGGGCGGCTCACCCCGGCGCGGTGCCGGCGAGGCGGCACCGCGCTTCTTCCGTGCCCGGCCGCTCCGGCAAGGGGGGCGGCGATACCGCCCGGTATATGGGAACGGGCCGGCCGGATGCGGGTTCCGTGTCCCGGGCCGGATACCATCGCAGTGCGTGACCGCGTATCCGGACAAGCCCCGCGCACGCCGCAGGGGTCCGAGCCAGCCAGGAAGGGGGCCGCTCGCGTGAGTGTGCTCGACGAGATCATCGAGGGGGTCCGCGCCGACCTCGCCGAGCGGCAGGCGCGTGTCGGCCTCGACGAGCTCAAGGAGCGTGCGGCCCGTGCCCCGCGCCCGCTCGACGGTGTCGAGGCCCTCAAGGGCGAGGGCGTCAAGGTCATCTGCGAGGTCAAGCGCTCCAGCCCCTCCAAGGGGGCGCTGGCCGCCATCGCCGACCCGGCCGGCCTCGCCGCCGACTACGAGGCGGGCGGCGCCGCGGTCATCTCGGTGCTGACCGAGCAGCGGCGCTTCGGAGGCTCGCTGGCCGATCTGGAGGCGGTGCGCGGGCGGGTGGAGGTCCCCGTGTTGCGCAAGGACTTCATCGTCACCTCCTACCAGCTGTGGGAGGCTCGGGCCCACGGCGCCGACCTCGTCCTGCTGATCGTCGCCGCCCTCGACCAGGACGCGCTGGTGTCGCTGGTGGAGCGAGCCGAGTCCATCGGGCTGACTCCGCTGGTCGAGGTGCACGACGAGGAGGAGGTCGAGCGGGCGGTGGACGCCGGGGCCAAGATCATCGGTGTGAACGCGCGCAACCTCAAGACCCTGGAGGTCGACCGCGGCACCTTCGCCCGCCTCGCCCCCGAGATCCCCGAGAGCGTCGTGAGGATCGCCGAGTCGGGCGTGCGCGGCCCGCACGACCTGATCGCCTACGCCAACGAGGGCGCCGACGCGGTGCTCGTCGGCGAGTCCCTGGTCACCGGCAAGGACCCGAGGGCGGCCGTCGCCGACCTGGTCGCCGCCGGAGCCCACCCCGCCCTGCGGCACGGGAACTGAGGCGGGGGAACGACCGCGATGGCCCTGTCCGCCCGCCTCGCCCCCGGCTGCCGCCCCCGCGGCTGCCGCGCGCCCGCCCGCCGGGTGCTGGGGCGGCGTGTGCGCTACCACATCGGCTGCGAGCCGGGGCAGGTCAACGGCAGACGATGGCCTGAGCGGGCCGGGGGCTGAACGGCGCCCCGCCGCCGGCCACGCGCCCGCCCCGGCCGCACACCGCACCCGCCCTCCGGGCCGGTGCGTTCCACCGTCTCCCGTGACCACCACCCCTTCCTGGGGCACGCGCCCCGACAAGGAGCATGTCGGATGTCCACCGACTTCTTCGTTCCCGACCCCGAGGGCCGGGTGCCGACAGCCGAGGGCTACTTCGGCGCCTTCGGCGGCAAGTTCATCCCGGAGGCGCTCGTCGCCGCCGTGGACGAGGTGGCCGCCGAGTACGAGAAGGCCAAGGCCGATCCCGCCTTCACCGCCGAACTCGAGGACCTGCTCGTCAACTACACCGGCCGGCCCAGTGCGCTGACCGAGGTGCGGCGGTTCGCCGAGCACGCCGGCGGCGCCCGGGTCTTCCTCAAGCGCGAGGACCTCAACCACACCGGCTCGCACAAGATCAACAACGTGCTGGGGCAGGCGCTGCTGACCCGGCGCATGGGCAAGCCCCGCGTCATCGCCGAGACCGGCGCGGGCCAGCACGGGGTCGCCACCGCGACCGCCTGCGCCCTGTTCGGCCTGGAGTGCACCATTTACATGGGCGAGATCGACACTCAGCGCCAGGCGCTCAACGTCGCCCGGATGAGGATGCTGGGCGCCGAGGTCGTCCCCGTCGCCTCCGGCAGCCGCACCCTGAAGGACGCCATCAACGAGGCGTTCCGCGACTGGGTCGCCAACGTCGACCGCACCCACTACCTCTTCGGCACCGTCGCCGGCCCCCACCCCTTCCCGGCGCTGGTGCGCGACTTCCACCGAGTCATCGGCGTCGAGGCCCGGCGACAGATCCTCCAGCGCACCGGGCGGCTGCCGGACGCCGCGCTGGCCTGCGTCGGCGGCGGCTCCAACGCCATCGGCCTGTTCCACGCCTTCATCCCCGACGCCTCCGTGCGCCTGATCGGTCTGGAGGCCGCCGGGCACGGCGTGGACTCCGGCGAGCACGCGGCCACCCTGACGGCCGGCGAGCCGGGCATCCTGCACGGCTCGCGCTCCTACGTCCTGCAGGACGACGAGGGCCAGATCACCGAGCCGTACTCCATCTCCGCCGGGCTGGACTACCCCGGCATCGGCCCCGAGCACTCCTACCTCAAGGACACCGGGCGCGGCGAGTACCGCCCGGTCACCGACGACGAGGCGATGCGGGCGCTGCGCCTGCTGTCGGAGACCGAGGGCATCATCCCGGCCATCGAGAGCGCGCACGCGCTGGCCGGCGCGCTGGAGGTCGGCCGCGAGCTGGGCCCGGAGGCGCTGCTGCTGGTGAACCTCTCCGGCCGCGGCGACAAGGACATGGACACCGCCGCCCGCTACTTCGGGCTGTACGACGGTGCGGACACCGTGAAGGGGGCCGAGTGATGGCGGGCCGTGCGGAACTGCTGGGACGCGTCCTGGCCGGGGCGAAGGAGGAGGGACGGGCCGCGCTGGTGGGCTATCTGCCCGCGGGCTTCCCCACCGTGGACGGCGGCGTCGCCGCCTGCACCGCCCTGCTGGAGGGCGGCTGCGACATCGTCGAGGTCGGGCTGCCGCACAGCGATCCGGTGCTGGACGGGCCGGTCATCCAGACCGCCGACGACATCGCCCTGCGCGGCGGTGTGCGCATCGCGGACGTGCTGCGCACCGTGCGCGAGACGCACGCCGCCACCGGCGCGCCGGTGCTGTGCATGACGTACTGGAACCCCGTCGACCGCTACGGCGCCGAGCGGTTCGCCGCCGAGCTGGCCGAGGCGGGCGGCGCAGGCTGCATCCTGCCCGACCTGCCGGTCGAGGAGTCCGAGGTGTGGCGCAAGGCCGCCGAGCAGCAGGGCCTTGCGACCGTCTTCGTGGTCGCCCCCAGCAGTCGCGACGAGCGGCTGGCGAGGATCACCGAGGCCGGCAGCGGCTTCGTCTACGCCGCCTCCCTGATGGGCGTCACCGGCACCCGCGAGTCGGTGGGACAGGAGGCGGAGGAACTGGTGCGCCGCACCCGCGCCACCACCGACCTGCCGGTCTGCGTCGGACTGGGCGTCTCGAACGCGCGGCAGGCCGCGGAGGTGGCCGCCTTCGCGGACGGTGTCATCGTCGGCTCGGCCTTCGTCAAGCGGCTGCTGGACCACGAGGGCGACCCGGATGCCGGTCTGGCCGCGGTCCGCGAACTCGCGGGCGAGCTGGCCGAGGGCGTACGGCGCCGCGGCTGAGCGGGGCCGAGACCACGGGCCCGGGGGTGTGCGGTGGACGACCGCGCGCCCCCGGGCCCGCCCGTGCTCCCGGGCGCGCCCGTCAGGGAGCGTGCAGCCGCAGCACGGCACGCTCGGACCAGTCGGCCGGGACGCCGCGCAGCGAGACCGCGATCATCGTGAGGAACGCCAGCGGAACGGTCCAGGCGGCGGGCTGGGCCAGCAGCACGGTCAGCCAGGCCGACGACGGCTGCGTGAGGGCGGACAGCACCGCGGCCCCCGTCGCCGTGACCACCCCGGTGGCCAGCCCGGCCGCCGCGCCCGCGACCGTCAGCCGCGTCCACCAGATGCCCAGCACCAGCAGCGGGCAGAACGTGGAGGCCGCCACCGCGAACGCCCAGCCGACCACCACGTTGATGTCCAGGTGCGCGGCGGGCAGCGACAGCAGCACCGCCACCAGGGCCCCCGCCGCCACCGCCAGGCGCAGCCTGGCCACCCCACCGCCGAACAGGTCGTGGGAGAGCCCGCCGGCCAGGGCCAGCAGCAGCCCGGAGGAGGTGGACAGGAAGGCGGCGAACGCGCCCGTGGCCACCAGCGCCGTCAGTACGCTCCCCAGCGTCCCCGGCACGGCCGCCCCAGGCAGGACGACGGAGACGGTGTCGGTGGCGTTGCTGTGCACCAGGTGAGGGGTCAGCACCCGCCCCAGCAGTCCGTAAACGGCCGGGAACAGGTAGAACAGGCCCAGCAGGCCGATCACCAGCACGGCCACCCGGCGGGCGGCCCGGGCCGTGGGACTGGTGTGGAAGCGCATGATCACATGGGGCAGCCCGATGGCGCCCAGCGTGGTGGCCAGCAGCACCGACCAGGTGGACAGCAGCGGCATCCCCGCCCCCTGGATGTCGATCAGCGGACGGGTCCACTCCTCGGCGGCCGGGCCCGCCTCCCGGGCCGGCCGCAGCGCCTCGGTGCGCGTCTCCGCGCCGACGTGCACGATCAGGTAGATCGCCGGCACCGCGATGAAGGCCAGCTTGACCAGGTAGTGGAACGCCTGGACGTAGGTGGCCGACCGCATGCCGCCCACCGCGATCGACGCGCTCACCACCAGTCCGGCCAGCACCACGCCCACCCAGTAAGGGGTACCGCTGACCAGGCTCAGGACCACCCCGGCGCCCTTGAACTGCGGCACCAGATAGAGCCACATGATCACCAGTACGATCACCCCGCACAGCTTGCGGATCGCGGGCGAGCCCAGCCGGTACTCGGCGAAGTCGGGCACCGTGAACGCCCCCGATCGCCGCATCGGTCCGGCCACCAGCGCCACCACCGCGACGTACCCGGCGGTGAAGCCGACGGCGTACCACATCGCCCCGACGCCGTCCTTCAGCATCAGCCCGGCCAGACCGAGCACCGAGGCGGCCGACACGTACTCCCCGGCGATCGCCATGGCGTTCCAGCCGGGGGCGACACGGCGGGAGGCCACGAGGAAGTCCGGGCTGGTGCGGGCCGCGTGGACGCCGTACAGGCCGATGGCCAGGCTGGCGACCAGGATCAGGCCGATCGTGGTCACGGCGGTCACGGGCCGCTCCCGGCGCCCGTGCCCGCGGAGTTCTCCGCACGCTCGGCGCGGCGTACATGGCACAGGGCCAGCAGCAGCACCGGGTAGGTGGCCGCCACCAGCACCAGCCAGGACACCGGAACACCCGCCACGGAGAGCCGGTCCAGCACCGGCAGCGCGGCGATCGTCCCACTGGAACCGAACAGCACCACCCCCAGCAGGACCACCGTCCGCAGCGCGGTGCGGCGCTGCCCGGCGAACACGGCGCGGGCGGCCTCGGCGTCGGCCGGTGCGGGCAGCGGCAGCAGCTGCGGATGGCGGCGATGCCCGCGGGCCAGGGCGATACGGGTCTGCGGACTGGTGACCTTCACCCGGCGCGGACCACCGAGCTGGCCGCCCTTGACCGGGCTCTTCACCGGGCCGCCCTGCCCAGCCGGCCACTGCGCGCGGCCTCCAGCAGCTGCTCCTTCAGACCCCGGGCATGGCGGCGGCTGACCGGCACGTCACCGGCCGGAGTGCGGGCCACCAGCCCCGACGAGCTGGTGACCCGCAGGTCGTGGACCCAGCCGACGGCCACCAGATAGCCGCGGTGCACCCGCACGAAGCCCGCCGGAGCCCAGATCTCCTCCAGGGACGACAGCGACAGCCGGATCAGATGCGTGCCCTGCTCGGTGTGCAGCCGTATGTAGTCGCCGTGGGCCTCCACGAACTGGACGTCGTCGCGCCGCACGAACACCGTCCGGCGGCCGTGGTCGATCTGCACCACCGCCAGCTCGTCGCGCGGCTCCTCCGCGCCCTGCCCGCCCGAGGACGCGGCCCGCCGCGTGGCGCCGGCCCGGGCCACCGACTCGGCCAGCCGCTCGGGCCGGACGGGCTTGAGCAGGTAGTCCACCGCCCCGATGCCGAAGGCCTCGATGGCGTGGGACTCCGAGGCGGTGACGAAGACGATGGAGGGCGGCGCCGAGAGCTGGCTGATGACCCGGGCGACGTCCATGCCGTCCAGGCCGGGCATCGAGATGTCCAGGAAGACGGCGTCGAAGGCGGTCGCGCCCAGCAGCTGTACCGCCCGGGTGCCGCTCTCGGCGGCGTACACCTCGCCGACCTCGGGTGTGTCCGCCAGGAGATCGGCGAGCTCCTCGCGGGTGGACGCCTCGTCCTCGACGACGAGGACCTGAAGTGCCCGCGGTGCGCCGCTCATTGCGTAACCACTCCTCGCATGAATCGCGGCACCCTGATCGTCACCTTGGTGCCGTTGCCGGGCGCGGTCTCGATGACCAGGCCGTACTCCGGGCCGTACACGGTACGGAGCCGCCGGTCCACGTTGGCCAGGCCGACGTTCCTCGCCGGAGGACCGACCCCGGCGAGGATCGCCCGAGCGAGTTCCGGCTCCATGCCCACGCCGTCGTCCTCGATCTCGATGACGCACAGCGGGCCCTCGCCGAACCCCGAGACGCCGATGTGTCCGGGCCCGGCCTTCTCCTCCAGACCGTGGCGCACGGCATTTTCCACTATGGGCTGGACGACGAGGAAGGGGAGGGCGACGGGAAGAACCTCCGGCGCCATCCGGACGGTGATCTCCATCCGGTCGTCGAACCGGGCGCGCTGCAGCTCCAGGTACGTCTGGGTGGCCTGTAACTCGTCGGCGACCGTCACGTAGTCGCCGGCCGTGGAGAAGCTGTAGCGCAGGTAGTCGGCGAAATCGGTGAGCAGGCGGCGGGCGCGGCCGGGATCGGTGCGGATGTGCGCGGCGATGACGGCCAGGGAGTTGTGGACGAAGTGCGGGGAGATCTGGGCCCGCATGGTGCGCAGGTCCGCTGCCGCGATCCGGGCCCGGGCGCTGCGCAGTTCGGTGTGGTCCAGCGCCTGCGACACCAGCTCCGCCACCTCGGCCACCTCGTCCTCGCCCAGCGCCCGCTCGTCCGCGGAACCGCTGACGACCAGGCAGCCGGTCAGCTCGTCCGCCACCAGCAGCGGGGCGGCGCACAGCGGGGGCTCGCGGAAGACGGTGCCGTGTTCGTACACCTGGGCGAGCACCGCGTCCAGGTCGGTGCCCCGCGGCAGTGCGCCGTGCCGGGCTACGGGCCCGTCGAGGTCGGCGAGCACGACGGCCTCGGCGCCCACCAGCCGCCGGATGCGGCGGGCCGCGGCCAGGGCCCGGCTGCCGTGCAGACCGTCCTGGAGGTCCGCGCCGATCAGCCGCACCTTCCGCAGCGCGCCCATGGTCCCGGACAGGCCGGACCCGGCCGGGCCTGCCCGGCCCGCCCGCCCGAGGCGGACGCCGATCCACGATCTTCTGGCCACGCTGCGACCGTATAACGCGGCAAATAACGGTGGGGAGCCCTTCGAACCCGCTTCGAAGGGCTCCCATGGGGCCGATGACGGGGCCGGCGCCGTGTGCGGGGGGTCACGCCGGCGGAGAAGCCCCCCGCCCCCGGGAGGCGGGCGGGCCCGGTCGGTGCGGTCAGTGCTTGGCCGCGCCCTCGGCGCCGGCCCCGGTCAGGGCCCGCACCTGGAGTTCGGCGAAGCGCCGCGGGTCGCTCTCGCCCGAGGACAGCGTGCCGACGATCGCGCACAGCAGACCCAGCGGGATGGATACCAGACCCGGGTTGGTCAGCGGGAACCAGGCGATGTCGACGCCCGGGATCAGCGCCTTCTCGGCACCGGAGAACACCGGCGAGAAGATCACCAGACCGACCGCACTGATCAGACCGCCGTAGATGCCGGCGACGGCGCCCCGGGTGTTGAACCGCTTCCAGAACAGGCTCAGCAGCAGGGTCGGCAGGTTGGCCGAGGCGGCGATGGCGAAGGCAAGGCCGACCAGGAAGGCCACGTTGAGGCTCTGGGCGAAGATCGCCAGGACGATCGACGCGGCGCCGATGCCGAAGGCCGACAGCCGGGCGACCTTGATCTCCTCGTGCTCGGAGGCCCGGCCCTTGCGCACCACGCTGTTGTAGAAGTCGTGCGCCAGGGACGAGGAGGAGGCGATGACCAGGCCGGCCACCGTGGACAGGATCGCCGCGAAGGCGACGGCCGCGATGACCGCCAGCATCACCGAGCCGAGGAACTCGCCGCCGAAGTGCTCACCCACCTCCCGGGCCAGCTGTGGCGCGGCGGTGTTGCCCGCCGCGTCCTGAGCGGTGATGGCCTCCTTGCCCACCAGGGCCGCGGCGCCGAAGCCCAGGATCAGGGTCATCAGGTAGAACGAGCCGATCAGGCCGATGCCCCAGTTGACGGACCTGCGGGCGGCCCTGGAGTCCGGGACGGTGTAGAAGCGGATCAGGATGTGCGGCAGACCCGCGGTGCCCAGCACCAGGGCCAGGCCCAGGCTGATCAGGTCGAGCTTGTTCCACATCGTCCGCAGGGCGTCACCGGGCACCTCGACGCCGTACCGCAGCCCCGGTTCCAGGAAGGACTGCCCGGCGCCGCTGGCGTTCGCGGCGTCGCTCATCAGCTCGCCGAAGTCGAAGCCGTAGATGGCCATCACCAGGGCGGCCAGGATGATGGTGCCGCCCATCAGCATGCCGGCCTTGATGATCTGCACCCAGGTGGTGCCCTTCATGCCGCCGAAGGTCACGTACAGGGTCATCAGGATGCCGACGACGACGATGCCCACGATCTTGGCGGTGTCGGCGTCCATGCCCAGGTACGTCTCGCCCGGCCGGATGCCCAGCAGGAGGGCGACGACCGCGCCGGCGCCGACCATCTGGGCCAGCAGGTAGAAGACCGACACGGTGATGGTGGACACGGCCGCGGCGGTGCGCACCGGGCGCTGCCGCATCCGGTACGACAGCACGTCGGCCATGGTGAACCGGCCGGAGTTGCGCAGCAGCTCGGCGACCAGCAGCAGGGCCACCAGCCAGGCGACGAGGAAGCCGATGGAGTACAGGAAGCCGTCGTAGCCGAACAGCGAGATCATGCCCGCGATGCCCAGGAAGGAGGCGGCTGACATGTAGTCGCTGCCGATGGCGAAGCCGTTCTGCATACCGGTGAACTCGCGCCCGCCGGAGTGGAAGTCGGCCGCGGACCTGGTCTGGCGGCCCGCCCACACCGTGACACCGAGCGTCACGGCGATCATGACGATGAACACCAGGATGGTCAGGGTGCGGCTGCTGGAGCTGACCTCTTCGGCAGCCAGGAGCGCGTGGGAAGCGGCGGTCGTCATGCCCGTCCTCCCGTCCGGCCGGCGGACGCGCCGGTCAGCTCGGCCCTCAGGTCGTCCGCGAGCGGGTCGACCTTCCGGCCGGCGTAGCGCGCGTACATGATCGCGATGCCGAAGGTGCTGGCGAACTGGAGGACCCCGAACACCAGGGCCACGTTGACATCGCCGAACAGGACCGTGGACATCACGTCACGGGCGTAGGCGGACATCAGCACGTACAGCAGGTACCAGGCGAGGAAGCCGATGCTCACCGGGAGCACGAACCTCATCAGGTTCCGCCTGAGCTGGTCGAAACGCGGATCGCCGTGCATGGCCACCATGCGGTCCTCCGCGTCCTCGGCGGGGTCCAGGGTTTGTTGTGGACGGTCTGCGGACACTGCCGCCTCCTTCATCGGCACGACGCGATACGACACGACGTACGGGAGCGGAAAAGGAATGCGGGGAACGTAAGGTGCGTCACACTCGCGGTGAAGACGCTGATCGCGGTGTGCGGCGAACGCCGGATACGCGCGCCGAACGGTAGACCGTCGTGCGCCGAACGGTCGCCTTTCCGCGCCGAGCGGTCACCTCCGCGGGGGAAACGGCCGCGGAGCGCGCACCCGGGCGCGGGACGCGGGACCGCCCCGGAACCGGGCGGCCTCCCGCGCGTCGCGGGGCCTCACACCGTCCGTCACCGTCCGCGCGCGTTACGCACCCGTTGCCGGGCGGAGCGGCGCCCGGGGGTGAGGCACGGTAGCGTTCGTGGGGTCATGGAAACCCTTGCCTTCATCCCCAGCCCGTCGTCGGGCGAGATCGTCATCGGACCGATCCCGCTGCGGGGCTACGCGTTCTGCATCATCGTCGGCGTCTTCGTCGCGGTCTGGCTCGGCGGGAAGCGCTGGATCGCCCGCGGCGGACAGCCCGGCACGGTCGCCGACATCGCCGTGTGGGCGGTGCCGTTCGGCCTGGTCGGCGGCCGTCTCTACCACGTGGTCACCGACTACCAGTTCTACTTCGGCGAGGGCCGTGACTGGGTCGACGCCTTCAAGATCTGGGAGGGCGGCCTCGGTATCTGGGGAGCGATCGCACTGGGCGCGGTGGGCGCCTGGATCGCCTGTCGCATGAGGGGTATCGCGCTCCCCGCCTACGCGGACGCCATCGCCCCCGGCATCGCGCTCGCCCAGGCCGTCGGACGCTGGGGCAACTGGTTCAACCAGGAGCTGTACGGGCGTCCCACGGACCTGCCGTGGGCCGTGGAGATCGACAACGGCGTCCACACCGGCACCTTCCACCCCACCTTCCTGTACGAGTCGCTGTGGTGCGTGGGCGTCGCCCTGCTGGTCATCTGGGCCGACCGCCGCTTCCGCCTCGGCCACGGCCGTGCCTTCGCGCTGTACGTCGCGGCCTACACGGCGGGGCGCTTCTGGATCGAGTACCTGCGCATCGACGAGGCCCACGAGATCTGGGGCCTGCGTCTGAACAACTGGACCTCGATCGCCGTCTTCCTGGCCGCGGTGGCCTACATCATCCTCTCGGCCAGGCTCCGCCCCGGGCGTGAGGACGTGGTGGAGCCGGCGGCGGAGAAGACCGCCGGCGCCGGGCCCGACGACTCCGAGGGCACCGGTACCGGCGACGGCGCGACGGCGGAGGGCTCCCCCGGGGACACGGGGGAGGCCGCGGGGGACCGGACGGGCGGACCGGAGCGCGCCGAGCCCGCCGGAGGGACGTCCGCCTCCACCACGGGCTGACCCGGCGGCGAGAACCGCACAGGCCCCGGCCGTGCCCCTCCGGCGCGGCCGGGGCCTTCTCCACGCCATGGCGAAACCCCAGGTCAACGAGGTAAGTTCGGCCTGCCTTGCTGGAATCGAACCCCAAGGTGGACGTACGGTCGAGACATCGGGCACCAGGCGGGGGACACAGGAGGCAGGCGGATGTCGTCCATGACCGGAAGCGGGACCGAGACCACCCTGCGGCCCGGGGCGCCGAACTCCGCGCACCGCGACAACCACACCCACCGCGACGTGACCGGCGGCTGGCTGCGCCCGGCCGTCTTCGGGGCGATGGACGGACTGGTCTCCAACCTCGCCCTGATGACGGGCGTCGCCGGCGGCGACGTGGACCGCGACGTGATCATCATCAGCGGTCTGGCCGGTCTGGCCGCCGGAGCCTTCTCCATGGCGGCCGGCGAGTACACCTCGGTGGCCTCCCAGCGCGAGCTGGTCCTGGCCGAGCTGGACGTGGAGCGGCGCGAACTGCGCCGCAACCCCGAGGACGAGCAGCGGGAGCTGGCCGAGCTGTACGTGGGCCGCGGCGTGGAACCCAACCTGGCGGCGAAGGTCGCCGAGCAGCTGTCCAGGGATCCCGAACAGGCCCTGGAGATCCACGCGCGCGAGGAGCTGGGCGTGGACCCGGGCGAGCTGCCCTCGCCCGCGGTCGCCGCCCTCTCCTCCTTCGTCTCCTTCGCGGTGGGCGCGCTGATCCCCGTGCTGCCCTATCTGCTGGGTGCCGCCGCGCTGTGGCCCGCCGTGCTGGTGGCGCTGCTGGGCCTGTTCCTGTGCGGTGTGCTGGTCTCCAAGATCACCGTGCGCCCGTGGTGGTACAGCGGGCTGCGGCAGCTCACCCTGGGCGGCGCGGCCGCCACGGTGACCTACGGGCTCGGTACCCTGTTCGGAGTGGCCGTGGGCTGAGCCCGCCGCGCGGGCCCGCGCCCGCTCCGGCCCGTCCAATGTGAGCTGTTCAACTCCGAAATCCCGCGCTCGTCTGTTACCCGCCGGTTTCAGCCGTGTCACCGTTGGGAATGAACAGCGAGCGCTTCTGGCAGTGTCGCCGGCGCCCACTCGGATCCACGCAGCGGCCGCACGCCGTATGTCCGATTCGACCCCCTCGCAGGTTCGCATGATGGACCGAGGTGTCCGCCTTCGGAAGAAACCTCATCATGTAACCTGCACGAAAATTTGTTCAGCAGAGGGCCAACGTCGTCCCTCGGCGCTTCCCGGACCCGATCCGGAAAGCGCCACCAAGCCCCACATGACGACGGGAGAGCCGATGCGTGCTGCGCCTCTGACGGCCTACCCTGCCAAGCAGGGAATGTACGACCCGCGCGACGAGCACGACGCCTGCGGCGTCGGCTTCGTGGCCACCCTCACCGGTGAGGCGAGCCACGCACTGGTCGACCAGGCCCTGACCGTCCTGCGGAACCTGGAGCACCGCGGCGCCACCGGTGCCGAGGCCGACTCCGGCGACGGCGCGGGCATCCTGGTCCAGATCCCCGACGCCTTCCTGCGCGAGACCGCCGGCTTCGAGCTGCCCGAGGCGGGCTCGTACGCCGCGGGCATCGCCTTCCTCCCCACCGACGAGGCCGTCCGCGCCGAGGCCACCGCACGCATCGAGGCGATCGCCGCCGAGGAGGGCCTGAACGTCCTGGGCTGGCGCGAGGTCCCCGTCGCCCCGCAGCTGCTGGGCAGCGGCGCCCGCGCCACCATGCCCGCCTTCCGCCAGCTGTTCGTGGCCGACGGAGTGAACACCGGCCTGGCCCTGGACCGCAAGGCGTTCGTGCTGCGCAAGCGCGCCGAGCGCGAGGCCGGCACCTACTTCCCGTCGCTGTCCGCGCGGACGATCGTCTACAAGGGCATGCTGACCACCGGGCAGCTCGAGCCCTTCTTCCCCGACCTGTCCGACCGCCGCTTCGCCAGCGCCATCGCCCTGGTCCACTCGCGGTTCTCCACCAACACCTTCCCCAGCTGGCCGCTGGCCCACCCCTACCGCTTCGTCGCCCACAACGGCGAGATCAACACCGTCCGCGGCAACCGCAACTGGATGCGCGCCCGCGAGTCCCAGCTGGTCTCCGACCTCCTCGGCGGCAAGGACGCCGGGAACCTGGAGCGGATCTTCCCCGTCTGCACTCCGGACGCCTCCGACTCCGCCACCTTCGACGAGGTCCTGGAACTGCTCCACCTCGGCGGCCGCTCCCTGCCCCACGCGGTGCTGATGATGGTTCCCGAGGCGTGGGAGAACCACCCCTCCATGGACCCCGCCCGCCGCGCCTTCTACCAGTACCACTCCATGATGATGGAGCCCTGGGACGGACCGGCCTGCGTCACCTTCACCGACGGCACCCGGGTCGGCGCCGTCCTGGACCGCAACGGACTGCGCCCGGGACGCTACTGGGTCACCGACGACGGCCTGGTCGTCCTCTCCTCCGAGGTCGGCGTCCTGGACATCGACCAGGACAAGGTCGTCCGCAAGGGCCGCCTCCAGCCCGGCCGCATGTTCCTGGTGGACACCGCCGAGCACCGCATCATCGAGGACGACGAGATCAAGGCGTCCCTCGCCGCCGAGCGCCCCTACCAGGAGTGGCTGGAAGCCGGGATCATCGAGCTGGAGGACCTGCCCGAGCGCGAGCACATCGTCCACACCCACGCCTCGGTCACCCGCCGCCAGCAGACCTTCGGCTACACCGAGGAGGAACTGCGCGTCCTGCTCGCCCCGATGGCCCGCACCGGCGCCGAGCCGATCGGCTCGATGGGCACCGACTCTCCCATCGCCGCGCTCTCCACCCGCCCGAGGCTGATCTTCGACTACTTCACCCAGCTGTTCGCCCAGGTCACCAACCCGCCGCTGGACGCCATCCGTGAGGAGCTGGTCACCTCGCTGATCTCCTCCCTCGGCCCCCAGGGCAACCTGCTGGAGCCCACCGCGGCCTCCTGCCGCAGCGTCACCCTGCCCTTCCCGGTGATCGACAACGACGAACTCGCCAAGCTCGTCCACATCAACGCCGACGGCGACATGCCCGGAATGAAGGCCGTCACCCTCTGTGGCCTCTACCGCGTCGGCGGCGGAGGAGAGGCCCTGGCCGAGCGGATCGACGAGATCTGCGCCGAGGCCGAGGCCGCCATCACCGACGGCGCCCGCCTGATCGTCCTGTCCGACCGCCACAGCGACGCCGAGCACGCGCCGATCCCGTCGCTGCTGCTCACCTCCGCCGTCCACCACCACCTCATCCGCACCAAGCAGCGCACCCAGGTGGGCCTGCTGGTCGAGGCCGGAGACGTCCGCGAGGTCCACCACGTCGCCCTGCTCATCGGCTACGGCGCCGCCGCGGTCAATCCCTACCTGGCCATGGAGACCGTCGAGGACCTCGTCCGCGCCGGCACCTTCCTGCCCGGCGACACCGATCCCGAGACCGCCATCCGCAACCTGATCAAGGCACTCGGCAAGGGCGTGCTGAAGGTCATGTCCAAGATGGGCATCTCCACCGTCGCCTCCTACCGCGGCGCCCAGGTCTTCGAGGCCGTCGGTCTGGAGCAGGAGTTCGTCGACACCTACTTCCACGGCACCACCACCAAGATCGGCGGCGCCGGCCTGGACGTCGTCGCCAAGGAGGTCGCCGCCCGCCACGCCAAGGCCTACCCGGCCTCCGGTATCGCACCGGCCCACCGCAACCTGGACATCGGCGGCGAGTACCAGTGGCGCCGTGAGGGCGAGCCGCACCTGTTCGACCCGGACACGGTCTTCCGCCTCCAGCACGCCACCCGCACCCGCCGCTACGACATCTTCAAGCAGTACACCCGGCGCGTGGACGAGCAGGCCGAACGCCTGATGACGCTGCGCGGTCTGTTCGGCCTCAAGTCCGAGCGGCCCTCGATCCCCGTCGAGGAGGTCGAGCCCGTCTCCGAGATCGTCAAGCGGTTCTCCACCGGCGCCATGTCCTACGGCTCCATCTCCCAGGAGGCCCACGAGACCCTCGCCATCGCCATGAACCGGCTGGGTGCGAAGTCCAACACCGGCGAGGGCGGCGAGGACCCCGAGCGGCTGTACGATCCGGCCCGCCGCTCCTCGATCAAGCAGGTCGCCTCCGGCCGCTTCGGCGTCACCTCCGAGTACCTGGTCAACTCCGACGACATCCAGATCAAGATGGCCCAGGGCGCCAAGCCCGGCGAGGGCGGCCAGCTGCCCGGCCACAAGGTCTACCCGTGGGTGGCCAGGACCCGGCACTCCACGCCGGGCGTGGGACTCATCTCCCCGCCGCCGCACCACGACATCTACTCCATCGAGGACCTCGCCCAGCTCATCCACGACCTGAAGAACGCCAATCCCGGCGCCCGTATCCACGTGAAGCTGGTCTCCGAGGTCGGCGTCGGCACGGTCGCGGCCGGCGTCTCCAAGGCCCACGCCGACGTCGTGCTGATCTCCGGCCACGACGGCGGCACCGGCGCCTCCCCGCTCACCTCCCTCAAGCACGCGGGCGGCCCCTGGGAGCTGGGACTGGCCGAGACCCAGCAGACCCTGCTGCTCAACGGCCTGCGCGACCGCATCGTCGTCCAGACCGACGGCCAGCTCAAGACCGGCCGCGACGTGGTCATCGCCGCCCTGCTGGGCGCCGAGGAGTACGGCTTCGCCACCGCCCCGCTGGTCGTCTCCGGCTGTGTGATGATGCGCGTGTGCCACCTGGACACCTGCCCCGTCGGCATCGCCACCCAGAACCCGGTGCTGCGCAGCCGCTACAGCGGCAAGGCCGACCACGTGGTGAACTTCTTCGAGTTCATCGCCGAGGAGGTCCGCGAGCTCCTGGCCGAGCTGGGCTTCCGCAGCCTGGACGAGGCCGTCGGCCACGCCGAGGTCCTCGACGTCAGCCGCGCGGTCGACCACTGGAAGGCCCAGGGACTGGACCTGGCCCCGCTGCTGCACGTCCCCGAACTGCCCGAGGGCGCCGTCCGCCACCAGGTCGTCCCCCAGGACCACGGCCTGGCCAAGGCCCTGGACAACCAGCTGATCAAGCTCGCCGCCGACGCCCTGTCGGCCGACACCGCCGAGGACGCCCGGCCGGTACGCGCCCAGGTGCCCATCCGCAACATCAACCGGACGGTCGGCACCATGCTCGGCCACGAGGTGACGAGGAAGTTCGGCGGCGCCGGCCTGCCCGACGACACCATCGACATCACCTTCACCGGCTCCGCCGGCCAGTCCTTCGGCGCCTTCCTGCCGCGCGGCGTCACCCTCCGCCTGGAGGGCGACGCCAACGACTACGTCGGCAAGGGTCTGTCCGGCGGACGCGTCGTCGTCCGCCCCGACCGCGGCGCCTCCCACCTGGCCGAGTACTCCACCATCGCGGGCAACACCCTCGCCTACGGCGCCACCGGCGGTGAGATGTTCCTGCGCGGCAGCGTCGGCGAGCGCTTCTGCGTCCGCAACTCCGGTGCCCTGGTGGTCTCCGAGGGCGTGGGCGACCACGGCTGCGAGTACATGACCGGGGGCACGGCCGTCGTGCTGGGCCGCACCGGCCGCAACTTCGGCGCCGGCATGTCCGGCGGCACCGCCTACGTCATCGACCTCGACCCGGGCGACGTCAACCCCGACGCCGCCGGAGCCGTCGAACCCCTCGACGGTACAGACCGGCAGTGGCTGCACGACGTCGTGCGCCGCCACCACGAGGAGACCGGCTCCACCGTCGCGAGCCGGCTGCTCGCCGACTGGGAACAGGCCGCCGGCCGCTTCAGCAAGATCATGCCCCGTACCTACAAGGCAGTGCTCGCCGCCAAGGACGCCGCCGAGCGAGCCGGACTCTCCCAGGACGAGACCCACGAGAAGATGATGGAGGCGGCGACCAATGGCTGATCCCAAGGGCTTCCTGAACACCGACCGCGAGGTCGCCGAGACCCGCCCCGTACCCGAGCGCCTCAAGGACTGGAACGAGGTCTACGTCCCCGGCTCCCTGCTGCCGATCATCAGCAAGCAGGCCGGCCGGTGCATGGACTGCGGCATCCCCTTCTGCCACAACGGCTGTCCGCTGGGCAACCTCATCCCCGAGTGGAACGACTACGCCTGGCGCGGGGACTGGCAGGCCGCCGGCGAGCGGCTGCACGCGACCAACAACTTCCCCGAGTTCACCGGGCGGCTGTGCCCGGCCCCGTGCGAGTCCGCCTGCGTGCTGGGCATCAACCAGCCCCCGGTGACCATCAAGAACGTCGAGGTCACCATCATCGACAAGGCATGGGAGGCCGGCGGGGTCACTCCGCAGCCGCCCGAGCGGCTGTCGGGCAAGACCGTCGCCGTCATCGGCTCCGGCCCCGCCGGTCTGGCCGCCGCCCAGCAGCTCACCCGCGCCGGCCACACGGTCGCCGTCTACGAGCGCGCCGACCGCGTCGGCGGACTGCTGCGCTACGGCATCCCCGAGTTCAAGATGGAGAAGCGCCACATCAACCGCCGTATCGAGCAGATGCGAGCGGAGGGCACCAAGTTCCGCACCGGAGTGGAGATCGGCCGCGACATCGACGCCGCCGGCCTGCGCAGGCGCTACGACGCCGTCGTCATCGCCGCCGGCTCCACCACCGCCCGCGACCTGCCCGTGCCCGGCCGCGAGCTGAACGGCGTCCACCAGGCGATGGAGTACCTGCCCCTGGCCAACAAGGTCCAGGAAGGCGACTACATCGCCCCGCCGATCACCGCCGAGGGCAAGCACGTCGTCGTCATCGGCGGCGGCGACACCGGCGCCGACTGCGTCGGAACCGCCCACCGACAGGGTGCGGCCTCCGTCACCCAGCTGGAGATCATGCCCCGGCCCAGCGACGAGCGTGACCCGGTCGGCCAGCCCTGGCCCACCTTTCCCATGCTCTACAAGGTCACCTCCGCGCACGAGGAGGGCGGCGAGAGGGTCTACTCCGTCTCCACCACCCACTTCGAGGGCGACGAGGACGGCAACGTCCAGGCCCTGCACCTGGTCGAGGTCGAGTTCAAGAACGGAAGGCCCGAGCCCAGGCCGGGCACCGAGAAGCGCATCCCGGCCCAGCTCGTCACCCTGGCCATGGGCTTCACCGGCATCGACAGGGACAACGGCCTGGTCGAGCAGTTCGGCCTGGAACTGGACGAGCGCGGCAACGTCGCCCGCGACGCCGACTACGCCACCGACGTCGAGGGCGTCTACGTCGCAGGCGACGCGGGCCGCGGCCAGTCCCTGATCGTGTGGGCCATCGCCGAAGGCCGCTCCGCGGCCAGGGCCGTGGACCGCTACCTGACCGGCACCAGCTCCCTGCCGGCCCCGATCAGGCCGACCGACCGCGCACTGACCGTCTGACCCACCCCAGCCGTCCGTACGGTGCGGACGGCCGCTTCGGACGGCCGCCCGCCCGCCACGGACACACCCCGCGGCGCCGGCCCCCTCCCCGACCGGGGGCCGGCGCCGCGGCACGTCCGCGCACCGGTCGGCCACCCTCCGCCAGGCGGGCCGGGAAACCTCCCGCGGCCACCGGACCCCAGCGCACCGGAGCGATCCGCAGCAGCGACCTGCCCTGCCGCACCATCGCCTCGCGGCACTCGTCCCAGTCCGGGTGCTCGCCCGTGATCGCCCGGTGGTACTCCGCCAACGGCTCCACCGCCTCGGGCACGTCCAGCACCTCGGCGCCGTCCACTTGCGCACACGGACCCTCGAAGTCCTCCGGCAGCACGATCACGTTCACGGCCGGACCACGGCGTGCGTTGCGCGTCTTGGCGCGCCCGGGATACGTCGAGACCACGATCCGCCCCGCGCCGTCCGCCCCGCACGACACTGGCGACCCCTGCGGAGAGCCGTCGGCACGGCGGGTGGGCAGTACCTACCGCCCGGTGCCGGGGACGCACGGAGTCCAGCAGTTCCTCGGGTCCGGCACGGGTGTCGGTGGCGATGGAAGGGCCCTTGGCCCGAGCCTACGCCGCGCCACGCGCGGCCCGTATCCGCCCACCGGACCGGGCGGGGAGAGGAAGCCGACAGCGCATAGAGTCGGTGACCATGACGAACAGCGAGATCGCCCCGTCGGTGCGGGCAGAACTCACCCGCCTGCGCGACAGCATCGACAACATCGACGCCGCCGTGGTGCACATGCTCGCCGAGCGCTTCAAGTGCACCCAGCAGGTCGGCCGGCTCAAGGCCGAGCACCGGCTGCCCCCGGCCGACCCCGCCCGCGAGGCCCAGCAGATCGCCCGGCTGCGTTCCCTCGCCGAGAGCGCCAAGCTCGACCCGGCCTTCGCCGAGAAGCTGCTGAACTTCATCATCGCCGAGGTCATCCGCCACCACGAGACCATCGCCCGCTCCTGACCGCCCCGGTCACGCGGCTCCGGCCGGAAAGTACGGCACGGGGCACCCGGTGCGCCCCGCCCGGCCGATACGGCAGCATGAACGCCATGCCCGCACTGACCCGAGAAGAGGCGCGGAGCCGAGCCCGGCTCATCGATGTCCAGCACTACACCGTCGACCTCGACCTGACCCGGGGAGAGGAGGTCTTCGGCTCCACCACCACTGTCCGCTTCACGACCCGCGAAGCGGGCGACACCTTCGTCGAGGTGCGGCCCCACACCCTCCACCGGGCCGCCCTCGACGGAAACGCACTCGACCCCGCCTCCCTCACCGACGGGCGCCTGCCGCTGACCGGCCTGAACACGGGCGGACACGAACTGCGCATCGAGGCCGACATGGCCTACTCGCGCACCGGCGAAGGCATGCACCGCTTCACCGACCCCGCCGACGGCCGCACCTACCTCTACACCATGTGCTTCCAGACCGAGGCATCCCGCGTCTTCGCCGCCTTCGACCAGCCCGACCTCAAAGCCCCTTTCACCGTCACCGCCACCGCCCCCGAGGAGTGGACCGTCCTCGGCAACGGCGCCGCCCGGCGCGTGGAAGGGGAGCCCGGCCGCTGGAAGTGCGCCACCACCCCCCCGCTGAGCACCTACTTCATGGCACTGGCCGCCGGCCCCTGGCACTCGGTGCGCACCGAGCACGCCGGAATCCCCTTCGGACTGCACGTACGTCGGTCCCTGGGCAGCCACCTCGACGACGACGCGCAGGAACTGCTCGACATCACCCGCGCCTGCTTCGACCGCTACCACGAGATCTTCGACGAGCCCTACCCCTTCGACTCCTACGACCAGGCATTCGTCCCCGAGTTCAACGCCGGCGCCATGGAGAACCCCGGGCTGGTCACCCTCCGCGACGAGTACATCCACCGCTCCGCCGTCACCGAAACCCAGCTCCAGACCCGCGCCGTGACCATCGCCCACGAGATGGCCCACATGTGGTTCGGTGACCTGGTCACCCTGCGCTGGTGGGACGACATCTGGCTCAACGAGTCCTTTGCCGAGTACATGGGCTACCAGGTCCTCGCCGACGCCACCCGCTTCACCGCCACCTGGACCGAGTTCGCCGTCGACCGCAAGTCCTGGGGCTATGACGCCGACCAGCGTCCCTCCACCCACCCCGTCGCCCCCGAACCCGAAGCGGTGCCCGACACCGCCACCGCACTGCTCAACTTCGACGGCATCTCCTACGCCAAGGGCGCCTCCGCGCTGCGCCAACTGGTCGCCTGGCTCGGCGAGGAGACCTTCCTCGCCGGCATCAACGACCACTTCGCCCGCCATCGTTTCGGCAACGCCGCCCTCGCCGACTTCCTCGACTCCCTCGCCCGCGCGTCCGGCCGCGACGTCCACGCCTGGTCCGACCGCTGGCTGCGCACCACCGGCGCCGACACCCTCACCCCCCGCGTCATCACCGACGCCCGCCACTGGCACCTGGAGACCACCCACACCGGCAACCGCCCCCACCGCCTCACCATCGGTCTCTACGACCTCGACGGCACCGGACTCGACGGCACCGGGGCGGAAGACCGCCTGACACCCCGCGAACCCCTCACCGCCGACATCCCCGCCGACGGTGGCCACACCCTCACCGCCGACGGCCCCCGCCCCGACCTCGTCCTCCTCAACGACCGCGACCTCACCTACGCCAAGGTCCGCCTGGACACGGGCTCCTGGCGCACCGTGCGACGCGCCCTGGCCCACCTGCCCGACCCCCTCACCCGCGCCACCGTCTGGAACGCCTCCCGCGACATGGTCCGCGACGGCCTGCTGCCGCCCGCCGACTACCTGGACACCGCACGCGCCCACCTGCCCCAGGAGAAGGACAACGCCGTCCTCGCCGGCGTCCTGCACTTCGCCCGCCACGAGATCGCCGACCGCTACCTGCCGCCCGAGCAGCGCACCACCGCCCTGGAGACCCTCACCGATCTCGCCCGCGCCCTGCTGGAGAGCGAACCGGACGGCGGCGGACACGACGGGGGAGTGCACCTGACCGCCGTACGGGCCGCCATCGACAGCGCCACCACCCCCGGCGAACTCCACCACTGGTGGACCACCGGCGCCCTCCCCGGCGGACGTCCCCTCGACCACGAACTGCGCTGGCGTCTCCTGCACCGCCTCGCCGTCCTCGGTGCCGTGAACACCTCCGACATCGGCGCCGCGCACGACGCCGACCCCAGCGCCACCGGCACCGAGGGCGCCGCACGCTGCCGCGCCGCCCTGCCCGATTCCGCCGCCAAGGAAACCGCCTGGCAGGCCCTGTTCGACGAGGCCGACACCCTCTCCAACTACCTGCTCAAAGCCACCTTCCAGGGCTTCTGGCACACGGAGCAGCACGACCTGCTGCGCGACTACGTACCCCGCTACTTCGAACAGGCTCCCGTGCTCGCCGTCCGCCGCGGCCCCGCCATCGCCCAGGCACTGGGGCGGCACGGCTTCCCCCGCCCCTTCACTGACCCCGAAACCCTGGCCCTGGGGCAGCGGCGCCTGGCCGACGGCTCCCTCATCCCCGCCCTGCGACGCTCCCTCGCCGACGAACTCGACGACCTCGCCCGCGCGTTGCGCGTACGCGCGGCGCACTGACGCGGGTGGGTGCCGGGGCCCGGCCATGACCGGGCCCCGGCACCCACGGACCGCTTATCGCATGTCCGCGCAGGGATCGCTTTCAGTGAACTCTCCGTGATATGCGAGGATGAGTTTTTCCATGGCCTTGGTGTTCGGTATTCCTCCGTTCCTCACTCTGGCTGTGAGGAAGATATCCCAGTCCTTTCCCTGTTCCGTGCAGCGCACCGCAGCCACCGCGTCTTCTTTGGAATACACATAAGTCCCGTCAGTGGATTTCTTGTCCGGGGTCGCGTAGGCCTGCCGGAGTGCAAAGCGTTCCGCCGACCAGTTGGGCTCCCACCATTCCCAAGTCAGCATGAAAACACTCTTGTCGTCTATCGAAACCCTGCAGAACCAGTCGATGCGGTCAATCTCTTCGGTCTGGTCGATATCCTTCCCTGGGGGGAGGAAAGGCTCAATCAGTTCTGCGTCGATATTCATGCCGCACAGCGATTTGGGTACTGTGTATTCCCGCTCATCCTTCTCGGTCCCGCATCCGGTTACCGAGACCAGTGCGGCAAGAAGCAGAGTGGCCGCGCGAATATCCCTAATTTTTTTCACGACGCGTCGCCAGATGATCTCATGCCAACTCCTTCGGTGTGGCTGTTTCCCACCTGAGTGGCGACCGTATTTTGAATGTCTTCGATGGTTTCATCATTTAGATCGGAGTGTTTGGCGGAGGCGCGCAAGACGGCCTCCTTGGCCGCTTCGGTAGCTGCCTCGCGAGTCAGAACATAATCCCGTCTACCGTTTTCCTTGACATCGGTGACGTCCTTCTCGGCGCTCTTCACCACGCTCTCCGTGATGTCCTCGGCCAGCCAGTTGATGACCTCACCCACCACCGGGACCCGCTCCGGGAGGAGCGATGTGCCCAGTTCGACGGTGCGGATGGCCCACTTGCCCTTGTCGCCCGCGGCCTCGTTGAAGTCCTTGACGGCCGCCGTGTTGTAGTCGTGAACGGCGTCGGCACGGGCATCGCTCATGATGCCCGCCATCACGGCACCTGGAGCGACCGCGCTGCTCACCTTCTGCTCCAGGGAGACCTCCGATTTGTCCTCCCCGCTGAAGACCCCGTCGAACACCTTGTCCACCATCAGCGTCGTGTACGACTGCTGAGCACTGGTGATCGCGGCATACGCGTCCGGATCCTGCCCCACCTCGCCGAGGAAGCTCACCACATGGCTGGTGTTCTCGAAGACCGCGGGAACACCGTTGACCGGGAAGCCGTCCGATGCGGGGGAGTCCCCGTACATCGAGCGCTGGAAATCGCCGATGTACTCCGCCGTGATGTTGCCCAGGCTGTCCCGCAGCACATGGAGAGGGCCGGACTTGAGATCCTCGAACTTCTCGTCCTTCAGGTTCTCGTTGTGGCGGATCAACTCGGGATGCTCGCCGAAGTGCGCCACCAGACGCTCGGTGAACTCCGCGCGCTCCGAGGTGTGCTTGACCGGCTCCGTCGACTGACTGTCGTACGCGCGCCCGGTCGCCGCCGCCTCCAGGGGGTGCCCCAACGCGTTCGGCCCGTGCTCGAGGACATCCTCCGATCCGGCCGTGCCCGGCTTCGCCAGGGTGTCCGGCGGCCACTCGAAGTCCTCCCCGAGGAACTCGTCGAAGTACTGGTAACCCAGTTCGGCGCCCTTGTCGACGGTGCCGTCCTCCCGGTGCACCACCGGATCACCCGTGAAGAACCTCTCCGCGGCCTCCGGGCTGTGCCCCAGCGCCTCCAGCACACTCGTCAGCGGGTCGTAGCCCGCCCCGCCCTTGCCGGACGGGTTGTAGCCGAGGTCCGCATCGCCCATGCCCGCCGGCCTGTTCGACGTGAACCGCATGGGCTCGTCGTGGTGGAGCTGGGTGATGTGCTCCGCGATCGGGGTGAGGAAGTCCGCGTCGTAGTCCCCGTAGCGCACGAGCCCGCCGAGAACCTGGTAGCCGTACGGCTGGGGGCCGAACGGGCCCGGCTCCAGCTCGAGCTGCCGGGTGCCGAGCCTGCGGAACTCCTCACCCCAACCGGCAGGCAGGTGCGTCTTGTTGTCCGGGGCGGCGGCGGTGGCCAGCGCGATGCCCATGTTCCGCTGGAGGTCCCGGGACAGCGCCAGCCGCTCCTCGTCCCCCTCCCCGTCCCCCAGAGTGCCGTCGAGCGACATCCGGGCGTAGAACCGCGGGGCCTCCTCGGGGCCGCCCAGCCCTTTGTAGAAGACCGTGGAGAACTCCGGGTCCTCGGCGTTCGCGCCCACCAGGCCGTTGAACTCGCGGTACTGGGCATCCGACATGTCCGGCCCCAGCTTCGCCAGTTCCACGGCGCGCTCGGCCTCGGCCTCGTCCAGGGAGCTGTACTGGACGTGCCCGAAGTTGTGGGAATCGCCGCCGTGGACTCTCTTCAGCGCCCGAGCCGCCAGGTCGTCGATCTCCTCGGCCCGCGCGATCAGCCGGTCGATCCGGGCCGCCAGATCCTTGCCCGCCCGGTGCTGCTCCTCGGAGGGGGGGCGCTGTTGTCCGGCTGCCGGTCGAGGGAGAACCACACGGTCCCGTCGCCGTTGTCCCTCACCCGGATGCCCTGCTCACGGCCGCCCTCGACCTCCTTGATCAGGTCGGCCTGGACGGACCTCAGATCCGCGTGCGCGTCCCTGAGGACGTTCCTGATGCTCTTTGCCTGTGCCGCCGCGTCACCGAACTCCCTGGCCGTCCTGCGGACGAACGGCTTGGTGACGGAGGCGTTCTCGCCCTTCCAGTCGGCCTTCTCGGCCTTGGAGGCCATACCGGTGCGGGCGTCGTCCGCCAGCTCGTCCAGTCCGGTGACCACCGACTCCCGGTCCGACACCGCCCCCGACAGGCCGGAGAAGGAGACCCCGTACAGATCGGTGAAGGTCAGCTTGGCCATGGTGCCGTTTCCCCCGTCCCCTCCGCGCTCACCTGTAGTAGCGCTCGATCTCCGACACCGGCATGGCCGAGCCGTCGCGGCGCCGCATCCGCGCCTCGATCTCCTTGTCCTGCCCGGCATAGGCCTTCGCGCTGTAGTCGAGGTGGTTGGAGATGTGCGCACAGGACTGCAGCAACGTCCTGAGCTGGGAGTCCCACACCCCAACGGTGATGCCGAGCTCCTCGCCCAGCGTGAAGTTGGCGTTCTTCAGAGCGGTGGCGGCGCCGCCGCTGGACTCGCGGGCGACGTCACCGTCCCTGCGCAACCGCCCGAACAGCACATGGGCGTCGTGTCCGATGGCCCCCAACTCGTCCTGGGCGGCCGACAGATCGTGCCCGTCGCCCCCGCCGTCACCGGGGCCGGACTCGTTCAGCCACGTCCCGGCACCACCCTGCTCCGAGGCCTTCGCCACCAGAGCGGCCCACTCCTCGTCGAACGACACACGCCCTCCCCCGAGTCGGCCGATTCGCTTCGTAACCAGAAGATAACAGAAGGGAGTGGGCGCGAATGGAGCCCGGGCGCAGGCTCGAACACGCCGTCGTATGCCGCCGCGGAAAATGGAAACGCTCATCCGAGCGACCTCCCTCCCAATTCGCAAGTTGTTAACGGCCTTATGTGGAACGGTCGTTGAACAGTTCCCTTCCCACAGTTCCCTACCTGCCGGTAAGTTCATAGGCTCGCTGCCATGCGCCGCGCGAAAATCGTCTGCACACTGGGCCCTGCCACCGATTCGTACGAGCAGATCAAAGCCCTCGTCGAAGCCGGAATGGACGTGGCCCGCCTCAACCTCAGCCACGGCACCCACGCCGAGCACGAGGAACGCCACCGTCGCGTGCGCCGAGCGTCCGAGGAGACCGGCCGCAGTGTCGGCATCCTCGCAGACCTTCAAGGCCCGAAGATCCGGCTCGGACGATTCCGCGAAGGCCCCGTACTCCTCGAACGCGGCGACGAGTTCACCATCACCACCGAGGACGTCGAGGGCGACCGCGAACAGTGCGGCACCACCTACGAAGGACTCGCCGACGATGTCGCCCCCGGCGAACTCGTCCTCGTCGACGACGGCCGCGTCGGCCTGAGAGTCACGGCCGTCGACGGCCCCCGCATCCGCACCGAGGTCACCGAAGGCGGCATGGTCTCCGACCACAAGGGCCTCAACCTCCCCGGCGTCGCCGTCTCCGTACCCGCCCTCTCCGGCAAGGACATCGACGACCTGCGCTGGGCGCTGCGCGCCGGAGTGGACCTCATAGCCCTCTCCTTCGTCCGCGGCGCAGGCGACATCGCCGACGTCCACCGCGTCATGAAGGAGGAAGACCGCCGCCTCCCCGTCATCGCCAAGATAGAGAAACCCCAGGCGGTGGAGAACCTCCCCGAGATCGTCGCAGCCTTCGACGGTCTCATGGTCGCCCGCGGTGACCTCGGCGTCGAGATGCCCCTGGAAACCGTCCCCCTGGTGCAGAAACGCGCCGTCGCCCTCGCCCGGCGCAACGCCAAACCGGTCATCGTCGCCACCCAGATGCTCGACTCGATGATCGACTCCTCCCGGCCCACCCGTGCCGAGGCATCCGACGTCGCCAACGCCGTCATGGACGGCACCGACGCCGTGATGCTCTCCGGTGAGACCAGCGTCGGCAACCACCCGGCCGAGACCGTCGCGACCATGGGCCGCATCGTCGCCGCGGCCGAGGAGGACATGCTCTCCCAGGGCCTGCGTCCGCTCGCCGAGAGCGCCAAACCCCGTACCCAGGGCGGCGCCGTGGCCCGCGCCGCGGCCGAGATGGGCGACTTCCTCGGTGCCGAGTACCTCGTCGCCTTCACCCAGTCCGGCGACACCGTCCGCCGCCTGTCCCGCTACCGCTCACCCATCCCCGTCCTCGCCTTCACCCCCGACCCGGCCACTCGCGCCCAGCTCAACCTCACCTGGGGAGTGGAGACCTTCCTCGGGCCCACCGTGAGCAGCACCGACGAGATGGTGGAGCAGGTCGACGAACGGCTGCTGGAGATGGGGCGCTGCGCCAGGGGCGACAGGGTGATCATCACCGCCGGCTCCCCGCCCGGTGTCCCCGGCACCACCAACATGGTCCGCGTCCACCGCATCGGTGACGGGCACTCCGGCCGCTGACCGGGCTTCGGGCGGCCGGCAGGGCCTTTGAGAAGTGCCGAGGTGGGCGGTTCGCCTGCTGAGAGCCGGATGTGACGGCTTGTTGGCTTCTGCCGGAGGCGCCCCTGGACGCAGAACAGGCATGGCCGCTGGTGATCATGTGGG
>NZ_JAJFAU010000054.1 GCF_022614595.1 Streptomyces sp. CNQ085 | reverse complement strand
CCAAGTACGGGATCATGTCCATCCCGACGATGAACGTCTACCAGGGCGGCGAGGTCGTGAAGACCATCGTCGGCGCCAAGCCCAAGGCCGCCATCGAACGAGACCTGGCCGACTTCATCGGCTGACCAGGCGGACGGGAGAGAGCGGTCCGGGCAGGCTCTGACATCCGTTCCGGCGGCTCTGCCGCAAGCAAGGGGCGTGTACGCCGACTGTGTGCGGAAATCCGTGATGGCTCCGTCGGCGCGGCCCGCGCGGCCCGGCGCGGATCGAGCACGCGTACCGGCCGGAGGGCCGCACTCCCGGTGGCGCTGTCTCAGTGGTCGGGCGGTGCGGCGAGTTCCTCGTCCCGGGCGGGAGCGAGAATGTCCCGCAGACGGCGGAGTCCTTCGGGGTTGACCGAATACCACACCCGGGTCCCGCGGCGCTCGCGGTCGAGAAGTCCGGCGTTGGTCGTGAGCTTCAAGTGGTGGCCCTGTTCTCCCGAAGCTGCGGCGAAGTGACAAGTAGCTCTCTGTGGCGGATCTGGGGTGTTCTTGTCAGCGCTTTTGATCTTCTGGGTTCATCGGGGGCCGTGCTCGGCGAGGTTGGTCCGGTCATGACGACCGGAAGGAGCCCGGGGGTGCGGCGGGAGTGGGAGCCGGAGGACCTGATCGAGGTCTGGACGCTGCTGGAGGAGGACCAGGAGCGGCTGGCGGAGGCGGCGGTCGCCGAGCCGGGCGGCACGGTCCGCAAGGTGATCTACCCGGTATCCGCGGCGTCCCGATGTCCTGCCCGTGGCGGTGGACGTCCCCCGCCCGCCGGCGGGCGGTTTCGGCCGGCCTGCGCTGTCCCTCCCGGCAGGGGCGGCGCCGGGGCCCGGGCAGGCGCGGTCAGGCGGATTCCCCGGACGCGGATCCCAGCGCCCGGATCGCGATGTCGATCGCGGTGGTCAGACGTGCGAGGTCGTGGCCCGCGCGCTCCCGCACCCGGAGCCCGAGCACCGTGGTGAACAGCAGTTCCACGGCGGCGTCGATGTCGAGGTCGGCGGGCAGTTGGCCGTGATCACGTCCCTCGGTCAGCAGCGACCGCAGGGCCTGCTGGGTGACCTTGAAGGCGGCCTCGGTGCGCTGGTGGACCTGCTGGTCGGCGGTACCGATTTCGGTGGCCGTGTTGACCACGAGGCACCCCCGGCCGGGATCGCCGTCGGCCGGGCAGGTGACCAGCCACAGCATCCATTCCCGCAGCACTTCCCGGACCGGGCGGTCACCCGCGTGCAACCGCTGCCGGGCCTCGGCCGACTCGGTGGCCCGGTAGTGGTCGAGCGCACGCAGGAACAGCGTGTGCGGGCGGGATGTGGGCCGTATGGCCCCTGTTGCCCGGCCGTACGACCCTATGAACCAAGGATGGGAAAGGATCAGTGTGGTCAGTGCACGGCGGAACACGGTGCGAAGAAGAGGTGGAGCGGGCCGCGAGGACAGGGCCCCGCCCCGGCTCCCGCAAGGAACGGCGCGGAATGGGGAGAGCGAAGATGAACGGACCGGTCGTGGTGGGAGTGGACGGTTCGCCGTCGAGCCTGGACGCGGTGACCGCCGCGGCGCACGAGGCGCGGCTGCGCGGCGTGGCGCTGCGTGTGGTGCACGCGTTCCTCTGGCCGGCCATGCACGTACCGCTGGGACCGTCCCCGGTGGGGCCGCCCGACGGCGGGCTGCGCAACATGGCCGACCAGCTGGTGGCGCAGGCGGTCGAGCACGCGCGCGGTGCCGAGGCCGGGCTCGCCGTCGAGGGCGAGGTCGCCGTCGGCGAGGCGCTGACGGTGCTGGAGGCGCGGTCGAAGGGCGCGTCGCTGGTCGTGGTCGGCAGCCGGGGCCTGGGCGGTTTCACCGGGCTGCTGCTGGGCTCCACCGCCGTGCACCTGACCGCGCACGGCCGCTGCCCGGTCCTGGTGGTGCGCGGCAGGCCGGACCCGACGGGCCACGTGCTGCTGGGCGTGGACGGCTCGGCGTCCGGCGAGGCCGCGATCGGATTCGCGTTCGCCGAGGCGTCGGCGCGGTGCGCGGCCCTGGTCGCGCTGCACACCTGGGACAACTGGACCGGTCCGGTCTCCGGCGGTCCCGCCGAGCCGCTGCCCCTGGTCTACGACGTGGACATGCTCCGGGACGAGGAGGAGCGGGTGACGGCCGAGGCGCTGTCGGGCTGGCAGGCGAAGCATCCCGACGTCACCGTGCACCGGCACCTGGTCCAGGGCGGTGCACGCCAGGCGCTGATCGAGGCCAGCGGCAGCGCCCAGCTGCTGGTGGTCGGGGCGCGCGGGCGCGGCGGGTTCTCCGGTCTGTTGCTGGGCTCGGTCAGCCAGGCGGCCCTGCACCACGCGCACTGCCCCGTCGCCGTGGTGCGCGCCTCCGGGACGGACAGGAAGGGGTGAGGCGGTGCCGCGCCGCCCGGATTCTCCCGCCTCCGCCCTCCGCGCCGGGGAAGCCCACCACGGGCTGCCCGTCCACGAGGTCGTGCTGCTGCTGGAGACCGACCCCGACCGCGGTCTGGCGGGGGACGAGGCGGCGCGGCGGCTGGACCGTTTCGGGCCCAACACGCTTCCCGCCGCGGCGCGCGGCGGGCCGCTGCTGCGGGCCCTGCGCCAGTTCCACCATCCGCTGATCTACATCCTGATCGCCGCGGGCGCGGTCACCGCCGCGCTGGGCGAGTCCGTGGACTCCGCGGTGATCTTCGCAGTCGTGCTGGTCAACGCATTCGTCGGCTTCGCGCAGGAGTCGAGGGCCGAGGCCGCGCTGGACAGCCTGCGGTCGATGGTGCGCACCACGGCCAAGGTGGTGCGGGACGGGCGCGAGCGAGCGGTGCCCTCGGAGGAAGTCGTCCCCGGCGACCTGGTGCTGGTGGAGGCCGGCGACAAGGTGCCGGCCGACGTACGTCTGCTGCGGGCCGTGGAACTGCGGGTGGACGAGTCGGCGCTGACGGGGGAGTCCGTCCCGGTCGCCAAGGACGAGGTGCTGCTGGATCCGCTGACGCCGGTCGCCGACCGGCGCAACACACTCCACTCCGGCACGCTGGTGACGGCCGGGCGCGGGGCGGGTGTCGCGGTGGCCACCGGGGCCGGCACCGAGCTGGGGGAGATCCACCGGCTGGTGGGCGCCGCGGAGGTACTGACCACACCGCTGACGGAGAAGCTCGCCGGATTCAGCAGGGTGCTGACGGTGGTCATCCTGGTACTGGCGGCATTGACCTTCGCCATCGGCCTGGCTCGCGGGCAGGACGCCTCGGGTACGTTCACCGCGGCGGTGGCCCTGGCGGTCGGGACCATTCCCGAGGGACTGCCGGCGGTGGTCACGATCACTCTGGCCATCGGCGTGTCGCGGATGGCGCGCCGACGGGCGGTGATCCGCAGGCTGCCGGCGGTGGAGACGCTCGGCAGCATCACGGTCATCTGCTCGGACAAGACTGGGACGCTGACCGAGAACCAGATGACGGTGCGGGCGGTGTGGACACCGGACGGCGAGTTCTCCGTGAGTGGTTCGGGGTACGCCCCGGAAGGTGAGTTCCGGCGCGAGAACGGCGGTGTCGTCTCCGTGACGGCGAACCGGGCGCTGTACCGGTGCCTGCTGGCCGGGGCCCTGTGCAATGACGCCGTCCTCACTGGCGGGGCCGCCGAGCCCGGCGGGAAGGGGCGCTGGAGCCTGACGGGCGATCCCACCGAGGGCGCGCTGCTGGCCGCGGCGGCCAAGGGGGGCCTGGTCCCGGACGTCACCACGGTGTTCTCCCGCGTCGGCACGGTCCCCTTCAGCTCCGAGCGGCGGTACATGGCCACCGTGCACCGGGACGAGGCGACGGGCGGCCACCTTCTGCTGGTCAAGGGTGCCGTCGAACAGGTCGTGGAGCTGTGCTCGGCCGGGATGGAGGCCGGCGGCGGCGTCCGGCCACTGGACCGCGAGGCGGTCCTGCGGGCCGCCGGCGAGCTGGCCGGCCGGGGGCTGCGGGTCCTGGCGACCGCCGAGCTGCCGGGAGTGGAGCCGGAGGGCATCGGGGAGGGGGCGCCACAGGACCCCATGCCGGATTCCATGGTGTTCACCGGATTGCAGGCCATGCTCGATCCGCCCCGTGCCGCCGCGGTCGATGCGGTGCGGGCGTGCCGAACGGCCGGGATCGGGGTCAAGATGATCACAGGCGATCACGCGGCCACCGCCACCGCCGTAGCCGGGCGGATCGGCCTGCTGACCGAGCGGCGCGAAGGGGAGGTACTCACCGGGGCCGATCTGGCCGTGCTGTCGGCGCAGGAGTACCCGGACGCGGTGGAGCGGGCCCGGGTGTTCGCCCGGGTCTCCCCGGAGCAGAAGCTCCGGCTGGTCGAGGCGCTCCAGGCGCGGGGCCAGGTGGTGGCCATGACCGGGGACGGGGTCAACGACGCCCCGGCACTGCGGCAGGCGAACATCGGTGTCGCCATGGGCCGGGGCGGCACCGAGGTGGCCAAGGACGCCGCCGACATGGTGCTCACCGATGACGACTTCGCCACCATCGAGTCCGCGGTCGAGGAGGGCCGCGGTGTCTTCGACAACCTCGTCAAGTTCATCGTGTGGGTGCTGCCGACGAGCCTGGGCCAGGGGATGCTCGTCCTGGTGGCGATCCTGTTCGGCGCCACGCTGCCGGTCCTGCCCACCCAGATCCTGTGGATCAACATGACCACCGCCGTCGCGCTCGGGCTGATGCTCGCCTTCGAGCCGAAAGAGGAGGGGATCATGCTGCGGCGGCCCCGTGACCCCGGCAGGCCTCTGCTGACGACGGGACTGGCACTGCGTGTCCTGCTGGTTTCCGCGCTGATCGTCGGCGGGGCCTGGTGGCTGTTCACCTGGGAGCGGGCGGAGGGCGCGGGCCTGGCCGAGGCACGTACCGCCGCGGTCAACCTGGTCGTCGCCGTCGAGTTGTTCTACCTGTTCAGCTGTCGTTCGCTCACCCGCTCCATGTGGAGCGCCGGGCTCTTCGGCAACCGGTGGATCATCTGGGGAGTGCTCGCCCAGACGGCCGGCCAGCTCGCCATCACCTATCTGCCGGCCATGAACAGGCTGTTCCACACCGCTCCGATCGACGGGAGGGCGTGGCTGCGGATCCTCGGTATCGCGCTGCTCGCCTCCCTGGTGGTCGCCGTGGACAAGCGGTTCCGCCGACAGCTGGTGTGAGCGGCGGGGGTGGTTCGGGGGCGAGGCGCCCCCGGACGGAGGCCGGGGGAGGCGGCGAGCGGGGAGAACCCCGACCGACGCGGCACTAGGGAAGGACGATCACGTCCGGCGGCGTGGGGTCGTCCTCGTCCCAGGTGAGGCGGTCCACCACCCTCACCACGCCGGGGACCTGTTCGGCCAGGCTCACGGCGAACGCGGCCGTGGTGCGCCGGTCGACCCGGCCGCGCAGTTCGGCCACGCCGTCACCGACGTCGACGTCCACCTGGGAGGGGGCGACCCACAGCGTGTGCTTGAGCACCCCGTCCACGATGTCCGCGCGGATGTCGGCGTCCGGGCGTACGTGCATCCGCACCAGGTCGCGGCGCGAGACGACGCCGAGCAGGCGCCGTTCGCCGTCGACGACCGGCAGTCGCTTGACCCTCTCGCTCTCGATCAGCCCGGCGGCCCGGACCACCGGCTCATCCGGTCCGATCGTCACCGCCGGGGAGTTCATCAGATCCCGTGCGGCCCCGCTCCGGTCCGGGGGCCGGGGGAGCCGGGAGCGCGGCCTGTCCCCGGGATGCCCCTCGGCCCGCAGCAGGTCGGCCTCGGAGACAACACCGACGACCCGGTCCTCCGCGTCAACGACGGGGAGGGCACTGACGCGGTTGCGGTCCAGTGCGTCGAGGATCTCCCGGTACCGGGTGTCCTCGCCTACCGAGACCACGTCGGCGGTCATCAGATCGCGCACGTGCCACTGCCTCATCGGAGCTCCCGCGGGTGTCGTTGCCAGGTTATCTGACCTTTAATGAAATAATCTTCCTAAATTCTGCCTGAATCTGGCAAAAGGGTCTATATGGGTGACCTCTCGTACGTGCTGATCGCCGTCTTCGTGTGGATCGCGACCGGGCTCCTGACCGCCTGGTGGATGGCGCGCCGGGGGCACGGCGGTCCGGGCTGGCTGTTCATGGGTGTCGTCTTCGGTCCCGTCCTGGCCCTGGTCGCCGGTGAGCGCGTCCGGCGCCGGCCGACGAGGGTCGCGCGGACCGAGGCTGGGCCCCATGGCCCCGGCCGACTGCGGGTGCTGGTCGGCGTGGACGGGTCGCCGGAGTCCGAGACGGCGCTCGGGCTCGCGGTCGGCCTGCTCGGACCGTACACGGAGACGCTGGTGGCCGCCCAGGTCGTGGACTACGACGCGGCGGAGCTCGACTGGCAGGGGCGGATCGTGGAGGCCAAGGACCGTCTCAGCGCCGTGGCGGAGGAGGCCGGGGGGCGTGTGACCGCGTGCGAGATCCTGGCGGGCCCGCCCGCGGCCGCGCTGGCGCGGTTCGCCGTTGAGAACGACATCGACGTGGTGGTCGTGGGCAGGCACGGCCGCGGGCTGTCCAAGCGGCTGCTGGGCGACGTGGCCCGGGAGCTGCTGCGCGACGGATCGGTGCCGGTCCTCGTGACCGGCGGGCGCCGCGGTGTGTCCGGGTGATGAGCGGCGAGAGGGGTGCGCTGGCCGCCGCGCTGCCCCTCGACGGGCGTACTGGCCCTGTTCTCGCCCACCCTGGACCGCCGTCCGGGGCGCCACACGGTCTACGTCCTCGCGGTCGGCCTCCTCGCTGATCGACCCGCCGGTCCCCTTGCGGGAGGTGTGCCGGCTGTCGTCATCGCCCTGCCGGCCGGTGACCCGTGGCAGGCACCGTGGGCGGCGCCGGTGGGAGGTGTCGTGGCGGGCGCACCCGGGAGACTGGTCGCCGTGCCGCTCACCGCCGGCGCCCGAGCCGTGGCGCGGCACCTGAGCACATGACCGAAGCCACGCCCCCGGGCGGGCCCGCCCGGGGGCGTGGCCCTCAGGACAGGGAGAGGAAGAGCTTCTCCATCTTCTGGGCGTCGAGGCTGTCGGCGCCGCCCTCCTGCGTCATGCACTGCTTGAGGCCGCCGGCCACGATGGAGAAGCCGGCCCGGTCCAGCGCGCGGTTGACCGCGGCGAGCTGGGTGACGACATCCTCGCAGTCGCGCCCTTCCTCCAGCATGCGAAGGACGCCGGCGAGCTGGCCCTGGGCGCGCTTGAGGCGGTTGGCGGCCGATCGCACGTCAGCGGGAGGAAGCTGGACCACGGTGGTCGGTCCTCTCGTCTCGTTCTGCGGTGGCCGGGCTCAGTCGCTCCGGCCGGAGCCGGGGGCCTGGGCGGCGACGGAGGCGTGCACCTCGTCCATGTCGAGCCCCCGGACGGCGGTGATCACCTGGTCCAGGGCCTGAGCCGGCAGCGCGCCGGGCTGGGCGAAGACCAGCACGCCCTCGCGGAAGGCCATCAGGGTGGGGATGGAGGTGATGTCGGCGGCTGCCGCCAGTGCCTGCTCGGCCTCGGTGTCGACCTTGCCGAAGACGATGTCGGGGTTGGTCTCGGAGGCCTTCTCGTAGACCGGGGCGAACATGCGGCACGGGCCGCACCAGGAGGCCCAGAAGTCGACCAGGACGATGTCGTTGCCGGTGACGGTCTTCTCGAAGTCGGTGGCGGTGAGGGCGACGGTGCTCATGTGACGGTTCCTTCCGTTTCATCGGGATGATCGGGATGGTGGTGATCGATACTCCCTGGGGTAGTCAACGCCGGGATGGGGCCGAACATTCCGCCGGCGCTCCGGCGTCTCCCGTGCGAGGGCGGCAACGGTGTGCCAGTGTCCAGGTACACCGGTACCCGGAGCACCGATGGGGGTGCTCCGGGTACCGGAGGCCGGGGTCAGGTGCCGTGTACGGCGCGCCGCAGCGGGCAGCGGTCGACGAAGCCGTAGCAGACCCCCGCTCCGGCACCGAGCGAGGCGACGGCGGCGAGGACCGGCAGACGTACGTCGGCGGGGGCCTGCTGGACCAGGACGAAGGTGCCCATGGCCAGCACGAACCAGGCGAACAGCCGGGAGAGAACATCGGCGGGGACGCGTCCGGCCAGCCTGGCCCCGGTGAGGCTGCCGGTGATCGCGAAGCCGGTGACGGCCAGGGTCAGGGCCCAGTCGATCTGGACGGTGGAGAGGTAGCCGGCGAATCCGGCGGCAGACTTCATCGCGATGACCAGCAGCGAGGTGCCGACGGCCACCGGCATGGGCAGTCCGCCCAGCAGGGCCAGGGCGGGCACGACCAGGAAGCCTCCGCCCGCGCCGACCAGGCCGGTGGCCAGGCCGACGGCCGCTCCGTCCAGCAGTACCCGTCCCACCGGGAGCTGCTCGTGGGTCCTGCCGGGGTCGACGCCCCGGCGGCCGCGGAGCATGGCGGCGGCGGTGGCGATCATCATGACCGCGAAGGCGATCAGCAGGACGACGTCGGGGATGCTGCCGCCGATGAGTCCGCCGGCGTAGGCGCCGGCCATGCCGGCCGCTCCGAACAGCACACCCGTGCGCAGGCGGACCCGCCCGCCGCGGGCATGGTCGACCACGCCCGCGGCGGAGGTGACGCCGACGACGAACAGGGAGGTGGCGATGGCCTCCTTGGCGTCCATGCCCGCGACGTAGACCAGCAGCGGCACGGTCAGGATTGACCCGCCTCCCCCGAGGAGCCCGAGGGAGACGCCGACCAGCAGCGCGAGGATCAGGACGAGCGTCAGCGTCACGGTGCTCACCTGCCGCCGGCGAGCTGCGCGACGGCCTTGCGCGGGTCGAGGGACGGTGTACGGTTCCACGGCATCCTCGACAGCAGTACGCCCATGGCGCAGGTGTTGCTGATGGCGGCGAAGGCCAGGCCGCCGCCGACGAACGCGGACAGGACCTGCAGTCCGGGCACCACGAAGCTGCCGAGGGCGCCGACCAGGACAAGGGATCCGGCCACCAGGCGGACCTGGCGCTCCATGTCCCAGCGCTCCCGGCCGTAGTCGGTCGGGGCGCCGGACTTCTCCCAGGAGGTCATGCCGCCCGACAGGACGCTCAGCCCGGGCAGCCCGGCCTCGGCGAGGACGCGCTCGGCCTGGCCGGCCCGCTGCCCGGAACGGCACACCAGCACCACGTCGGTGTCCAGGTGCTCGGCCAGCTCCTCGCGGTGCTCGCGCAGGGTGGCCAGCGGGACGTTGTAGGAACCGGGGATGTGCGCGGCCTCGAACTCGGCGGGGGAGCGGACGTCGAGCAGTCGCGGCGGGTGCTCCGAGTCGAGCTTGGCGCGCAGTTCCCCGGCGGTCAGGCTGCGGGGAGTGGTGGAGGTGGTCATGTGCTGCTCTCCTGTGGATTCGCTGCTTCAGGGCTTCAGGGCTTCAGGGGGTCTGGGCGGGGACGGGGCAAAGGCCCAGGTCACGGGCGTTGTCGAAGCCGTCGTCGATGGCGACGACGTCGCGGCCGCGGGCGTGGAGCAGGGCGGCGACGACTCCCGCGCGGTAGCCGCCGGCGCAGTGCACCCAGACCCGGCCCGGGGGGATCTCCCCGATGCGGTCCGGCACCTCGTGGACGGGGATGTGCACCGATCCGGGGATGTGCGCCCGGGCGCGCTCCTGGCCGCGGCGCACGTCGAGGACGACGAACTCCTCCTCCTCCGAGCGCTTGTCCAGGGCGGCCTTGAGGTCCTCGAAGGCGGCGCGCTCGTAGGCGGCCAGGGGCTCGCCGCCGGCCCAGTCCTCGGGGCCGCCGGTGGCCATGGCGGCCGGGCGGTCGATGCCGATGCGGACCATCTCGCGCTGGGCCTCGGCCACGTCCCCGGCGCTCTCGCCGAGCAGAGTGACCGGGGTCCCCCACGGGATCAGCCAGCCCAGGTAGGTGATGAACTGGCCGTCCAGGCCGAAGTTGAGGCTGCCGGCCAGGTGCCCGGCGGCGAAGGCGGTGCGGTCGCGCAGGTCGACCACCCACTCGCCGGCCTCGATGCGGCGGCGCAGCTCGGCCGGGTCGGCGGCGGAGGGTGCGGACAGGTCCGGCCTGCCGGGCCCGGCGGAGTTGGCCGGCCCCATGTGGGCGTAGTAGGCCGGGTAGGTGTCCAGGCCCGCCAGGAGCTGCCCGACGTATGCCTCCTCGTCGGCGGTCAGAGCGGTGTTGGTCTTCTTCTCATCGCCGATGGTGCTGGCCAGGGCGGCCGACTGGGTCGCGGAGCAGAACGAGCCGAAACCGTGGGTGGGGTAGACGGCGGTGGAGTCGGGCAGCTCCTGCGCGAGCCGGTGAGCCGAGCGCCACTGGGCCCGCACCAGGATGTCGGTGTGGTCGGGGCCGAGCAGGTCGGGGCGTCCCGTGGAGCCGTACAGCAGCGATCCGCCGGTGAACACCGCGACCTGCTCGCCGTCGGCCTCCAGGGCGAAGGAGAGGTGGGTGTGGGTGTGACCCGGTGTGTGGATCACCCTCACCCGCATGGCGCCGACCTCGACGACGTCGCCGTCGCGGATGCCGGTGCGCTCGTAGGAGACCTCGTCGTCGGCGTTGACCAGGTACCGCGCGCCGGTCTCCCGGGCCAGGGCCAGGCCGCCGGTCACGTAGTCGTTGTGGATGTGGGTCTCGAAGACGTGGGTGATCCGCACACCCGCGGCCCTGGCCGGCGCCGTGACGCGGTCGTAGTCGCGCTGCGGGTCGACCACCAGTGCGGTGGAGCCGTCGTGGACAAGGTAGGTGCGGTCGCCCAGGCCGGGGGTCTCGATGGGCAGAACAGTGATCATCGGTTCTCCTCGGTGGTGGCGGGGACGTCGAGGGCGCCGGCCGTGCGAGCCTCGGCGGACCGGTGCCGACCGGTCCCGGGACCATGCGGGACGCCTGCTCATCCACCTTCATTCATACCTAGGGGGGTATGTGTGAGGTCAACCGTAGCAGTGGCCGCCTTATGCCCCGGGGGGTATGTGGCGGTGAGTTGGATCACAGTCCGGAGGCAGGTCGTGGTTCAGAGGTGCCGGGCTCGATCGCGGACGCCCGCGTCCCGCGCACAGTGCCGGGACGCGGGCGTCGGGGGAAGGGAGGGGAGCGGCAGGGCTCCTACGAGTACCCCATGTGCGGCCGTATGGTCAGCCCGGCAGGTGTGACGCGGGTCTCGACCAGATCGCACTGCTGGTGCGTCATCCACGGTCCACGCCCGCCGTCCGCGGAGTCCGGCCAGCAGATCGGTGAGGTGCCCGCCGTCGCGGATCTCGGCCACGCAGGAGGTGTCGTAGGGGCACAGGACGGTCGCGTCGCGGCCGGTGGAGGCGGCGTTGATCAGAGTCTCGTGCCGGGTGGCCTCCACCAGCTCGGCGGTGGAGCGCCGCGCCCAGATCGGCTCCCCGGCGATGCGGGCGGCCCGGCCGGGATGATGGACGAAGGGGGAGGGGGCTCCCTGTTCGGTGAGGGCGTGTTCGCTTATGGTCACGGAGGGACCCCCTGGTACGGCGGGAACGTGCGGAAGAGGACCGGCCGCGCGCGCCGACGGCGGCCGGAAACCGGCCGAGGGCCCGCGCGGTCCGGCGGGTGCCTGCCGGACGTACCGGCCCGGCGCCGGCACGTCGGCACACACCTCCGCTCGGTGCTCTGCCCTGCTCCGCGGGTCCGTGTGCCCTGTGACGCCCGGCGTGCACCGGTGTCCTCGGCTTTCGGCGGCACGGGCGGGCCGGACGTGCCGCGCGGAGGCGGAGGAGTTGCCGGTCGCGGGGCGGAAGGTTACGGCGGTCCCGGAGCGGGGTGGCGGGCAGGTCAGTCCCTCCTGCCGTGCCAGTCCAGGCACACGACCATGGCGTCGTCGTCCGCGGGCGGCTCACCGCGGTGCCGGGCGAGTTCGGTGAGAACCGCACGCGGCACCTGGGAAGGGGGAAGGAGGCGGGTGCTGGTCATGGCGCGGGCCAGGGCCCGCTCACCGAACCGTTCGCCCGACGGCGAGCCCACCTCGTAGACCCCGTCGCTGGCGAACAGCAGCCGGTCCCCGGCCTCGACCCTGAAGTGCTGGACGGCGTAGGGGGTGTCCTCGAACATCCCCAGCGGGAGCTGCGCCTCCAGTTCGACCGGCTCCACGGTGCCGCCGCGCAGCCGCCAGATGCGCGGCGACCCGGCGTCGACGGCCTCCAGCCGCCCGGTGGCCAGATGGATGCGCAGCAGCAGCACGGAGACATGGGCGGCCCCGCGGTGCTGCCCGTAGACCGCCTGGTCGGCCAGGACCGCCTGGTCGGCCAGGTCCAGTCCGGCCCGGCGGGCGTTGCGCAGCGCGCTGAGGGCGAGATTGGTCAGGAGCGCCGCGTGCACGCCCTCGCCCATCCCGTCGGTCAGGGTCACGGTGAGGTGGTCGGCCGAGACGGACCAGTCGAAGTTGTCCCCGAAGACCGCGTAGGCGGGTTCGAGCTGGGCGCCGAGCTCGTACTCGGGGCCGGAGCAGGACCGGCCGGGCAGCAGCTGCCACTGCATCTCGGCGGCGAGGGTGAGGCGTTCGGCCCGGCGGGCCCTCAGATAGACATCGGTGCTGTGGTCGGCGACGAGGATCTCCCGGCCGAGCGCCTCGCACAACTGCCTCAGCTCTCCCAGGGCCTCGGGTGAGGCGCCTTCCCGGGGGAGGGCCACGGACAGTACGCCCAGCCGGTCGCCGCGGACGGTGACCGGCAGATACGCGGTGACGGTGCCCGGGTCCTCGCCGGGGGAGAGGCGGGGTTGCTGGGAGCCGAACGCCCTTCCGGGCTCGGTGGAGTGGACCGGGACGGGCTCCGTCGGGTAGGGAAGAGGACCGACCGGCTGGAGTATGGTCGTCCCGTAGTCGGCCATCAGCAGGTCCACGGCGATTGCTCCGAAGTGCCGTGCCAGTGAGGTGCGGAGCGCGTCGAGGAGTGCGTGGGGAGCGGCGTTGCGCAGAGCGCGCTCCACGGCCGTGAATCTGTCCACCGTGTCACAACCACTTTCTGTTTCCGCAGAAAATTCCGATATGGGAAGTCAAGTGCCGGCCGGAGTTCGGGCTGACAATACAGACGCGGAGTGTCACAGTTATGGTCGTGAATCCTGGACCCTCCCAGTACCGCTCCACGGAAGCGGCCCGTGCCGCCTCCGAAGTGATAGAGCTCCTGGAGGTGCTGTGGGAGCGGGGCCGGGAGGCCGCGTCGCCTGCGCCCGTCTCCGCCTCCCAGCTGAGGGTCCTCTATACCCTCGACCGCGACGAGGGCATCAACCTGCGCACGCTCAGCGAGGTGCTCGGATCGGCCCCGTCCTCGGTCAGCCGGTTGTGCGACAGGCTGCAGGCGGTCGGGTTCGTGGAACGCGCTCCGAGTCCGGCCAGCCGGCGGGAACTCGAACTGAGGCTGACCGGCCGGGGCAGGACGTACCTGCGGGACCTGCGGGACCTGCGGGAGGAGGCGCTGGCCACGGCCATGGCGGCGATGTCGCCCGCGGCGCGCAGGGCGCTGGCCGAGGGGCTGAGGGGGTTCCGGGCGGTGGTGGACGAAGCGCTGCCCGGGCGCCGGGAGGCCAGAGCGGACGGGGGTGTGAGATCGGCGTGAACCCTCCGCCCGGAGGGGCATGTGTACCGTCATTTCGCCTCACCGATACATCACACCTCGTGGCCGCCGCGGAGTGCCGCACCGCGGGGAAGTCCTGGCGTGACGGCCGGTCGGGCGGGTGCGACAGGGAAAGGTTGTTGTGCCGTGGACACAGTTGTCAAATGGAAACAATCGATCGGGATGCATCGAGTGCCGGTTTCCGGGAAGGTCCCGTCGAGGGTCGGCGGACATCACCACGCCCTGACGCCGCGTCAGGCGGGGCCGACAGGCTCCGTGACCGCTGCTAACATTTGCCGGACGGCAACAAAAGGGGTGAACGGCGCCGTTCCGTCACCCAGTACATCCAGCCGGACGCCGACGTCACGGGCGTGGGCCGGCGACGAACGACTGTGAGAGGGCCTGTCAGTGAACGCCAGCGACGCAGCCGTACGAGACCGGTTGACAACCGCAATCCGCGAGCGCGGCGACGAGATCGCCGACCGGTGGGTGCGGTTGCAGCGGGAGCGTGCGGCGATCGGAATGGACGAGGGCGAGCTGCGTGAGGAGGCCGACGCGCTCCTCGTCCTGCTGGGCGGGGCCCTCAACAGCGACTACGGGATGGAGAGCGTGGTCGACGCCCACCACGACCTGCGCGACGCGGTGATGGAGCTGTCCCTGCGCAGGGAGCGCAGCGGAGCGACCCCCACCGCCACCTCCCTGGCCATTCTGGCGCTCAAGGACGCCCTGCTGGAGGCGGTGGAGCGCGACAACCACGATCCGCGGGAGCTGTTCCCGGCGGCCCTGACCATCAACCGGCTGCTGGACGAGGCCGCCGCCCTGTCCTTCAACGCCTATGTGGAGCGCCGTGAGGAGATCATCCAGCGGCAGAGCCGCCAGCTGCTGGAGCTGTCCACCCCCGTGGTCCACCTGTGGAAGCGGATCCTGGCCGTACCGCTGATCGGTACCCTGGACACCGCGCGCACCCAGGTGGTGATGGAGAACCTCCTGCAGTCCATCCAGACCCACGACGCCCGGGTTGCGATCATCGACATCACCGGTGTGCCGACGGTCGACACCGCCGTCGCCCAGCACCTGATGCAGACCGTCAACGCGGTGCGCCTGATGGGCGCCGACTGCTTCATCAGCGGCGTGCGGCCCTCCATCGCTCAGACCATCGCCCAGCTGGGCATCGACCTGTCCACCATCCTCACCCGTGCCACCCTCGCCGACGCCCTGGCCGCGGCGGTCGACATGACGGGACAGGACTCACCGGCCACCGGAACGACCACGAACCGATGACCGGCCGCCAGTCCATGGACATCCCCATCCTCAGACTCGGTGACGTACTGGTCACCGGGCTCATCAACGAGCTCGACGACAAGACAGCCACCGTCTTCGCCGACGAGTTGACCGAGCGCATCGCCACCGAGCGGGCCACGGGCGTCCTCATCGACATCTCCCGGCTGGAGATCATCGACTCCTTCGTGGCGCGCACCCTGACCGAGCTGAGCACCATGGCCCGGCTGCTGGGCGCCCGGGTGATCGTGGCCGGTATGCGGCCGCCCGTGGCGATCACCCTCGTCGAGCTGGGCCTGCGACTCAACGGGGTGGAGACCGCGCTCAACGCGGAGCAGGGGATGGCCGCACTGGGCTGGCACCACGCCCCGCGGCCCCCGGAAGGGGGGACCCGGCGTGAAACTCTCGGGTGAAAGGACGGTGAGCGCCCCACCGGCACCCGCCGAGGGAGGCGGCGGAGGCGCGAGCGCCCGGACCACCTATCCGGTCCGTACCGACGAGGACCTCATCACGGTCCGGCACGCGGTGCGGGCCGCCACCGTCGAGACCGGCTTCGGACTGGTCGACCAGACCCGCGTCGTCACCGCCGCCAGCGAGCTGGCCCGCAACGCCTACATCCACGGCGGGGGCGGCACGGTGACCATCGAGTTCCCCAGGAACGCCGGACGCCGGGGCGTGCGGCTGACCGTCAGGGACGAGGGGCCCGGCATCCCTGACCTGGAGGCCGCACTGGCCGACGGTTTCACCACCGGCTCCGGTCTGGGGCACGGGCTGGGAGGCGCGCGCCGCCTCATGCACGAGTTCGAGGTGCACACCGAGGCGGGCCGGGGCACCACCATCAGCGTGACCCGCTGGAACACGCAGTGAGCCCGTCGTCCCCCGCCGCGGAGGGCCTGACCGAAGAGATCCGTATCGACCACGAGAGCGCGATCCACGTGGCGGCCTCGGCCGCGCGCGGCTGCGCACAGCGGTGCGGGCTGCCCGGGGCCATGCCCGACCAGGCGGCAGTCGTCGCCAGCGAACTGGCCAGCAACCAGGTCAAGCACGCCGCCGACGGAACGGTGTACGTGCAACCGACGCTCCGGGGCGACGGCGTGGAGATCACCGCCGTCGACCGCGGCCCCGGCATCCGCGACCTGGACCGCTCGATGGCCGACGGCTACACCACCACCGGTTCCCTCGGAGCCGGACTGGGAGCGGTCCGCCGGATCGCCACCGAATTCACCATCCGCACCCAGCCGGGCTCGGGCACCCTGGTCAACGCCCGGCTGTCCGCCCCGGGCGGACGGCCGCAGGACCGGTACGGCGTCGGATCGGTGTGCCTGCCCGCCCACGGCGAGAAACGGTGCGGCGACGCCTGCACCGTGGCCGGCACCGGGGATGCCCTCACCGGCCTCGTCGTCGACGGACTGGGACACGGCGCCGCGGCCGCCGAGGCGGCCCGCTCCGCCCTGCGCTCCTTCCACACCGCACCCGATCGCCCTCTGGCCGACATCCTGACCTCGCTGCACCGCTCGCTGCGCCACACCCGTGGCGCGGCGGCGGGCGTGGTGCGGGTGCACCCCGACCGCGCCGAGTACTGCGGCACGGGCAACATCCGCGCCGCGGTGCTCTCGGGCGGCGAGGTGCTGCAACGGATGGCCGGCCAGCCCGGCATCGTGGGCTGGAACGTTCCCACCCCCCGGCCGCGCACCGTGCCCCTGGCGCGAGGGGCGGCGGTCGTCCTGCACAGCGACGGCATCGAGTCCCGCTGGTCGCACAGCCCGCCCACCTTTCTGCTGCGGCTTCCGCCGTCCCTGCTGACGGCGGCCCTGGCCCATGGGCACCGGCGCGTCCGCGACGATGCCACGGTGCTCACCGTCCAAGCGGCGTAGAGGTTTCATGACCGACAACACCACTTCCCACCACCACACACTGCCGAGCCTGCGGCACGCGGTGCGCGGAATCGCTCGCGTCCACCGGCTGCCGGCGGAGACCAGGGCCCGGCTGGTGATGTCCGCGGTGGACCTGGCGCACGCCGAGATCGCGGCGGGACGGCCGGTGCGGCTGGAGGCCCATGCCGAGCCGCCCGCCGGCGGTCCGCAGGGGGGGCAGCTCGTCGTCACCCTCGACACCCTCAGCGATCTGACGGCCGACCGCGACGGCATCGCGGGCCTGCCCCTCCCCGCTCAGTTCGCCTCCGGGGGCTCGGTCACCTGGCGCATGCCGCTGCCCGGGCAGGGAGGCGACGGCGGCGGTGACGCGGGCACGGTCCCGCCGGCCCGGAACGGTGGCGGACCGGCGGCCGGGGGCGACTGCCCCACGCCGGAGGACCACGCGGCGGAGCAGGAACTGCGCGCCGTACTGGCTCGCCTGGACGCCCTCACCGCCGAGCACCGGCGGCTCAAGCACGAACTGGCCGAGACCAACCGGGGCACCCTCGCCCTCTACGTCCAGCTGGAGGAGCGTGACGAGCAGTTGCGCAAGGCCCACGGCCAGACCCTGCGCGAACTGGAGGACGCGCTACGGCCCGCCCCGATCGAGGTCGAGGGTCTGGAGATGGCCGTCCACTACGCGCCGGCCGGCACCGACGCTCCCACCGGCGGGGACCTGTACGACTGGCTCCAGCTTCCCGACGGCACCGTCCACATCACCGTCGTCGACGCCCTCGGCCACGGTGTGACCAGCACCCGCGGCGCCCTCAACGTCACCCACGCGGTGCGGACCCTGGCTCTGGAGGGACATCCGCTGGAGTCGATCATCGCCCGGACGGCCGAGATCCTGATGCCCTTCGACAGCGAGCTGATGTCCACTGTGCTGCTCGCCCGGTTCAACCCGGCCACCGGCGACCTGTTCCTGGCCAACGGCAGCCACCCGCCCGCACTGCTGCTGCCGGCGGGAGGCGAGCCCGAGTACCTGGAGGTACGCGGCCGGGGTATCGGATACCCGCTGCCGGGCAGCGAGCACCTGCTGCACGCCAGGATGAACCCCGGAGACATGCTCATCCTCTACACCGACGGCCTCACCGAGAGCCGCAAGGACCCGCGCGAGGGCGAGAAGCGGCTGGTCGAGGCGGCCCTCCGCCATGCGGACAGGCCCATCGCGGAGGTTCCCGGCTCCATCGCCGAGGACATGCACACGGTCATCCTGCACCCCGACGACACTCTGGCGCTGGCCGTGCGTGTTCCGCCCGCCTGAGCGGCGGGCGGAACACGCACGGGCGGGCCCCTCAGCCGCCCAGCTCGGAGACCACGCTCTCCAGCCTGGAGGCCAGCGCCTCCAACTCCTGTTCCGAGAGTGTCCCCGGGCCGAGTCCGGCGGCGAGGTCGTCGCGCGAGACGACCTCCACGGCTCCGCGGTAGCGGTCGCCGCCCGCCTCGGCGGCGGACACCACCCGCGGGCGGCCCTCCAGCAGTACAAGCAGGGGATCGGGATCGGAGGAGCTGAGCAGCTCCCTCACGTGCTGGGCTGTGATCGTGCTCATGCTCGACACCTCGTGGGCCTTTCTCTCGGTTCTCCCCAGTTGCCGAACGGTCCGTGCCGAAACCCCGGCACGTTCAAGCACCGGACCACCGCCTTACCGCCTGGCCGGGCAAGGGCCCATACTGGACGGGCCGGGGCGGCACGGGCGAGAGGGGGCGGCGGCGCGCGATGAGGCAGGGCACACTGATCCAGGGCCGGTACCGGCTGCTGGACCTCGTCGGGCGCGGCGGCATGGGGCAGGTGTGGCGGTCGCACGACGAGTCGCTGGACCGCGAGGTCGCCGTCAAGTGCCTCAAGCCGCTGGGTGGCCAGGACGCCCCGCACGCGATCGGGACGCTGCGCGAGCGCTTCCGCCGCGAGGCGCGCGTCGCGGCCTCGCTCCAGCACCGCGGTGTGACCGTCGTCCACGACTTCGGAGAGCACGACGGAGTCCTCTACCTGGTGATGGAGCTGCTGAACGGGCACGACCTCAGCCGGCTCCTCAAGCTGGGCGGACGTCGGCCGCTGTCGGTACCCGACCTTTTCGACATCGCCGAGCAGATGGCCGCCGCCCTCGCCTACACCCACGGCCGGGGCATCGTCCACCGCGACCTCAAACCCGCCAACGTGATGCGCACGGCGGACGGCACCGTGAAGATCTGCGACTTCGGGATCGCCCGGCCGGAGTACGGCACGGGCCCGGCCGCCGGGACCGCCGGCGGCTTCCCCATGGGCACCCCGCACTACATGTCGCCCGAGCAGATAACCGGAGCCCACCTCGACCAGCGCAGCGACCTGTACTCGCTCGGCTGTGTGCTGTACGAGATGGCCACCGGCTCCCCGCCCTTCGACCTGGAGGACACCTGGGGCATCCTCGTGGGCCACCGCGAGACCGACCCCCGGCCGCCGCGCGAACTCCGCCCCGACCTGCCCGCCGACCTGGAGCGGATCATTCTCGACCTGCTGGCCAAGGAGCCGGAGGGGCGGCCCGGGGACGCGGCGGAGCTCGGCCGCCGTACCGCCGAGGCGCGCCGCGCGGGAGGCGGGTACGGGCAGCGGGTCCCGCTCTGGCCGCCGCCCGGCTCCCCCGGGCGGCTCCCGGTGTGGACCCACGGCATGAGCGCCGGAGCCAGGGCCCTCGCCGGCCGGCCATCGCGCCCCGGCCCTCCGTCGCCCCCCGGGCATCCGGGAGGACTCAGCGGCCTGTGGACCGGTCCCGGAGCCGCCGCCGGCCAGGACGACGATCAGCCGGCGAGGGCCGCCACCGCCTCCTCCACGCTGCCGTAGAAGGTGAGGATCTGGTCCAGCCCGACGATTCTGAAGACGCGCACGATGTCGTCGTCCGGGCCGGCCAGTGCCAGGCCGCCGTCCACGGCCTGCGTGAGGTGGTGGGCCGTGGTCAGGACGGTGATGCCGCTGGAGTCGCAGCAGACAGGGAGCCGCGGGATGGGAGTGCGGCGCGACGGTCAGATCTCGGTCGGGCACCCGTTCTCCTGCGGCGGCGCCGGCCACCCGCCGGGCGCGCCCGGCGGCGGTGGGCGTCAGTCGGCCGAGAGCGACCAGCCCTCGGCCGTGACGCGACCGGCGTCCCCCCGCCGCGAGTCGTCGAACACCGTGCGCCCGCCGTCCTCGATCCGGATGCCGTCGACGTACGCGCCGCGCCCCACGTGGCGGGCGTCGGTGGTGTACCGCCAGCGCAACCGCACCGCCCGGCCGCTCCAGGCGCCCAGGTCCGCCAGGGCCCGGTGCCAGACCCGCCCGGAGAAGCCGTGCAGCGCTCCTTCCGGGTGCTCCACCGGGGCCCGGCCGGGGCGGGAGGTGGTGAACGGCACCGGCTCCCACACGCCCCCGTCGCCGGACACCTCCAGGCACAGGACATCGAAGGCGCGCTCGGTGTCCCACCACACCCGGAAGCGCAGCCGGGCACCCGCGCCGTCGCCCGTACCGCCCGCGCCGCTCGTTCGGCCCTCCGCCACGTCTTCCACCACGTCTTCCGCTTCGCCGTCCCCGCCGAGAGCCACCTCGGGCAGGGCGAGTACGGCCGGGGCGCCGCTCGCCATCCCCGAGAACCATGCCTCGCGTCCCTCGGCGGGGCGCACCGGAACGGCCCGGGCCAGACGGGTGGCGGTGGCCACGCGCGGTGCGCTGCCGGAGCGCCAGGTGCGCACTGGGTGGACGGAGTTGCCCAGCAGCACCAGGAAGGTGTCGGTGGTCGGGTCCAGCACCAGGCTGGTACCGGTGAAGCCGGTGTGCCCGGCCGTGCGGGGGGTCGCCATAGCCCCCATGAACCAGTGCTGGTACAGCTCGAATCCCAGGCCGTGCTCGTCGCCGGGGAAGGCGGTGTTGAAGTCGCGGAAGAGCAGGTCCACCGACTCCGGCTCCAGGACGCGGGCGCCGCCGTACGCGCCGCCGTTCAGCAGGGCGCGGCACAGCACGGCCAGGTCCCAGGCGCGGGAGAAGACCCCGGCGTGACCGGCCACGCCGCCGAAGGCGTAAGCGTTCTCGTCGTGGACCTCGCCGTGCACCATGCCCCGCTCCAGTCCCGACCAGGGGCGGCGGGCGTCCTCGGTGGCGGCGACGCGCGGCTTCCAGGAGGCGGGCGGGTTGTAGCGGGTCCACCGCATGCCCAGCGGTCCGGTGACGTCCTCGCGCAGCAGCGTGTCCAGCCCCTTGCCGGTGACCCGCTCCAGTACGAGCTGGAGAGCGATCAGATTGAGGTCGGAGTAGCGGTAGACCGTGCCCGGCGGGTCCAGGAGCTTCTCGTGCCACAGCCGCCGCAGCCGGTCCTCCCGGGTGGGCTCGGCGTAGAGCGGGAGCCAGGCGGCCAGCCCGGAGGTGTGGGTGAGCAGATGCAACAGGGTGATCCCGTCCTTGCCCGCCGCGCCGAACTCCGGCAGGTAGGAGGCGACCGCGCCTTCCAGCTCCAGGGCTCCGCGCTCCATCTGCCGCACCGCCAGGATCGCGGTGAACAGCTTGGAGACGGAGGCCAGGTCGTAGACGGTCTCGCGGGTGGCGGGGACCTGTTCGCCGACGGGGAGCTCGACGCCGGCGCCGGTGGCCTCGTCGTAGGCCGAGTAGCGCACCGCGTGGCCGATGGCCTCGTGGAGGGCGACGGTGCCGCCGCGCCCGGCCAACAGGACCGCGCCCGCGTACCAGGGGTGTTCGGGGGAGGGCCCCAGGAAAGCCCGCGCGTCCTCCACCAGATGCCGCAGATGCGGCTCCAGCAGTCCGGCGCGCCGTGCGGAGCCGCGGCGCAGGACGGGCGCCCGGCCGCCGGCGGCGAAGACGCGCCCGCCCCGGGCACGGGCCGACGCCGCGGGGGCCGAGGCCAGGACCAGGCCGCCGCCGAGCGCGAGCGCCCTCAGGCCGAGCTGCCGCCGGTCGATCCCTCTGCCCTCGGCGGGGCCGGGCGCGGGCGCCGGGCCCGGTGTGCGATCCCGTGCCGAACCGGTCATACCGCGCCCCCTGGGAAAGTATCTTTCAGTGGATCGGGACAACGGTGAAACCTTCTTCCCGGGCCCTTCGTCCGTCAACCCCCGCGGCACGGCGGACGGGCGTTCCGGGCGGGCCGCCCGCCTAACGGAGCACTATGCAGCCGCGCCGCTCCAGTTCCCCCGCCGGGCCCGGATCGACCGCCGCCCCGTTCCAGCGCAGATCCAGCTTCTCCAGCGCGGGCAGTTCCCGCCCCAGCCAGTGCGGCACCGTGCGCAGCCGGTTGCCCCGCAGGTCCAGGCGGCGCAGCCGCGGCAGGCCGCGCAGCGCCTCGGGCACCTCCTCCAGGGCGTTCTCGCGCAGTTCCACCTCGCGCAGCTCCCGCAGCCGGGAGAAGGAGGCGGGCAGCGAGCCCAGGGCGTTGCCGCACAGCCACAGCTCCCGCAGCGCGGTGAGCCGCCCGAGTGAGACCGGCAGCTCCCGCAGCCCGCACCGCCGGGCCCGCAGCTCCACCAGCCCCGCCATGCCGCCGATCTCCTCGGGCAGCGCGCCCAGCGGATTGTCGCCGACGTTCAGGTACGTCAGCGAACGCAGTCGGCCCAGTGAGCGCGGCAGCGCGGTGAGCCGGTTGTCGTGGAGGTAGAGGCAGCCGTCCAGGTCCGTCAGCTCGCCGATCTCCTCGGGCAGGGAGGTGAACGCGTTGTGGCCGAGGTCGAGGGTGCGCAGGTGCCGCAGCCCGCCGATTCGCGGCGGGAGGTCGGTGAGCGCGTTGTCCGCGAGGATCAGCACCCGTGTCCCGCGGCGCTCCCACACCTGTTCGGGGACACGGGACAGGCCCGCGCGCCAGAGGTTCACCGCCGTCCCGCCGTCCGTCCGCTCCGTCGCATCCGCCATGGCGGCACCGTACTCCTGATCCGCGGCGCCGTGTCGGCACCGCCGTGGCACAGGCTCCCCGGGGACCGGTCGAGGCCGTCCCGCGGCAGGTGGGCGAAGGCGGTTGCCGGTCAGGAGTGCCGCGGACACGCCGTGCCGCATCCGGTACGGGGAGTTCGCGGAAGCGGCATTACCTGAAACGGCGTCCCGCCGGGAGGGAAACCGGTCAAGAGCACCGCCCCGGTTCACACCGGCGTACGCTCTCCACCGTCTGCCGTGAGAGTGACGCGGCGGCAGCCGTGGCGGCGAACGAAGAGCAGGGGCGCATGCACCGGGCAATGTTCGAGCGGGAGTCCGAACTCAGGGCGTTTGACGAGGCGTTGACCGGCCCGACCGCGGGCGCCACCGCACGCGGTCGCACCGCGGTGCCGACGCACGGCGCTGAGTGGGGAGGACAACCGCCCCTCCGCACGGCCTTGCGGTCCGGTCGGCGCGGCCGACCGGTGCCCGCGGCCGCCGGACCGGTAGCACCCCGGCCCGCAGGCCGCCGCACGGAACCCCGGCGGGAGAAAGCCGTCGAGCCGCGCGAACCGGCCGCCGCCGGCCGGGACGGCGGGCTCGCCGAACACCTGGAGCGTCTGGGGACCTCCGCCGTACGGCTGGCCTGGGCCGCCGTGGTCCTCGGCACCGAGACGTCCCCCTCGCTCGCCGCGGACGTCGCGGCCCTGGATCCCGGGGAGGCGGCCGAGGCCCGCGCCCGGCTGACCGCCGCCCGCATTCTCACCGGCGGCGAGAAGGGGCGGCCGCTGCGCTTCCTCGACCCGCTGACCGCCACCGCCGTCCACCGGTCCGTCCCACCCGCCCTGCGCGTGGCCCTCCACGGCCGGGCCGCCGCGGTCGTCGCCGGGGCGGGGCACGGTCCCAGGGCCGTCGCGCGCCATCTGCTGGAGGTCCACCCCGAAGGCGACCCGGCCGTCGTCGCCACCCTGCGCGAGGCCGCCGCCGAGTACCTGAGCGCCGGAGCCCCCGAGGCGGCCCGGCGCTGTCTGGAACGTGCCCTGCGCGAGCCGCCGGGTACGCGGGAGAGGGCCGTCGTCCTCCGCGAGCTGGGCCGCTCCACTCTCCCCAGCCGGTTTGCCGCCACCGCCACCGACCGCCCGGGGGCCGCCCCGGCGCGGGCCCCCGGGCGGCGTTAGGACCCCGCGGTCACCCGGTGCGGCGAGGGCCGCCTCACCGTCGTACGGCAGGCGCGGGCCGGAGCCCCGCGGCGGTACAGGGCCCGTACCATGGCCGCATGTCCTTTCTCCGCCGCCGCAGCGCCGCCACACCCGCCGGACCCGACTTCGACGTGCTGGCCATGGACCCGGGGGACTGGCCGGGCAACCTCGGCGCCGGGCTGCTGCCCGCGCCGGACGGGAGCTGCCAGGGCGTCTTCCTGCGCTACGACCTGTTCGGCGGACGCGGACCGGCCATGGTCATCGGGAACCTGCCGGAGGGCTCCCCGGCCCGCGAGACGGCCGAGGGCCAGATCCCCTTCGAGGCCGCACAGCTGCTGGCGGCGCTGGAGAACGACGATGAGGTCACCGTCACCGGGACGGAGGAGAGTCCGGTGATGCTGGACGACAATCTCCTGATCGTGCGGCGGGTCATCTGCTCGGAGAGCCGGATCTCCTGTGTCCAGTTCGACCGCAGCGACGGCGTGCTGGTCACCATCGCCAGCTGGGACCGGCCGATCACCGAGGACCTCTACCAGCTGCTCAAGCCGCTGCCCGCGGAGCTGTTCCAGCACTGACGCACCGGCGGCGCGGACCGGCTGGGACACGAGGGACACGGAAGGGGAGGGGCGCCCGGGAGCGCCCCTCCCCTCCGCGGTCCACCCGCCCCGGCGTCACCTCACCGCCGGGCCGGCCGCACCGTGACGTCGGCGGCCTTGACGAAGGCCACCCGGTGCCCGAGCTGGATCTGGTAGTACTCCTCCTCGCCGCGCACCACCACATGGTTCGCGGGGTCGAAGGTCCTGGCGTAGTAGTACTCGCCCTTCGTCCGCAGCCCCAGCGCGTACGCCTGACCCGCCTCCACCGTGTACGGCAGCGGAGAGATCGCCTGGGCCGGGATCCCCTCGGGGTAGGCGGAGGCCTCCGGATAGGCGCGGCCGTGGACGGGTACCGGTCCCGCGCCCTCCCTCGGGGTGACGACCAGGCCCTGGGTGGGCACCGCGGCCGGCGCGCCGGCGGGGTTGTGGAACCACGCCTTTCGCCCGAGATACCAGATCGCCGTCCACTCGCCCCGGCGTTCGGCCACCGCGTACCGCTGGCCGGTCGAGGCGCGGGCGCCGGTGTCGTTGACGCCGGTGGTGGAGTCGCCGCCGCCCGGCCGCAGCCCGGCGTCCCTCACCAGCGGCGCGTCGGCGCTCGGCCCGGTGTGCAGCCGCACCGCGCCCGAACCGTGCGGCGGGCAGGGTTGCCCGGAGCCGTCGCAGCGGGTGTAGAGGGGCTTGTGCTCCTCGTAGTCGGGCCGGATGGTCACCAGTTCCGAGCCCGGCCCGGCCGTGGGGTGGAAGGGCGCGCCCAGCAGCGTGAAGTAGTGCTGCCAGTCCCAGTACGGCCCCGGATCGGTGTGCATACCAGGGATGTGGGCGGACGTCACGCCCGGTACGTTGTCGTGTCCGATGATGTGCTGCCGGTCCAGCGGGATGTCGTACCGGTGGGCCAGGTACCGCACCAGCCGCGCCGAGGTACGGTACATCGCCTCGGTGTACCAGGCGTCGGGGGCGGTCAGGAAGCCCTCGTGCTCCAGGCCGACCGACTTGGCGTTGACGTACCAGTTGCCCGCGTGCCAGCCCACGTCCTTCGTGGGGACGTGCTGGGCGATGTGGCCGTCGGAGGCGCGCAGCGAGTAGTGCCAGGAGACGTACTCCGGGTTCCGCACCAGGCTCAGGGTGGTGTCCCAGGTCGCTTCGGTGTCGTGCACCACGATGTAGTCGATCTTCTGCGACGCGGGGCGGTCGGCCTTGTCGTGGTTGCCGTAGTCGGGCGAGCCGTCGGGGTTGGCGTATTCCTCGTACGGCGCCGGGATCCACTCGCAGGAGACGGTCCTGGGGCACTCCACACGCTCGTCGCGCACCGGGAGAGCCGGGCGCAGCCCCGGGCCGTCCAGCTGGGCGGTCCTCGGGGCCAGGTCCGGCTCGCCCTCCAGCATCACGTGCTGGCCGGAGTCGGTGGTGCGCCGCCGGCCTTCGCGGATCACCGCGAAGACCTCGTCGGCGAAGACCCCGGCCGCCCGCGCGTCTCCGGAGCCCGGGTAGCGCGCCACGGCCCCGTACCACCGGGCGGGGTCGTCGCTCGGCGCAAGCCCCAGCTCCCGCTGAGCGGCCGCCAGCAGCGCCGCACCGCCGGCGATGTTGGCCGCCGGGTTCCGCCGCAGCTCCTCCTCGTCCAGCCCGGTCAGCTCGGCCGCCCGCTCCAGAGTGCGCAGCCGGCCGGGCAGAGTGGCGGAACCGGGCAGCGCGTCGGCGACCCGCCTGGTCTCGCGGACGGTGTCGCCGCGCGCGTCCTTCGCGCCGTGACTGTGATGGGGGTCCTCGGCCAGCGCGGTGCGCGCGTCGGTCAGGTGCATGGGACCGTAGCCGCCCGAGACGCTGGGCGCGCCGTGGTGGCCGTCCCAGCGCGACTGCAGGTACGACACGCCCAGCAGCACGTTCTCGGGCACCCGGTGCCGGTCGGCGGCGCGGGCGAACGCCTCCTGCAGCGAGTCCGGCTCCCGCCCGCCGGCGTCGGCGGTGGCCGGGAGGAGGGGCAGCAGCAGGGCGGCGGCAGAGGCCGCGATGAGTACCCGCAGGCGCCGGCGGGCGGAGCCGGGCGGGGACGCCGCCGACGGGCGGACGGGGACGAGTCCTGGCATGGCGGCCTCCTGGGGGTGCGCCGCGGTGGGGCGCGGCACGGGACTGCCCACAGGGGTACCGGCCGGCCGACGATCCGTCAACGGTCGGGGAGAAAGGGCACTCCGATGGGTTCCAGCACGTCAGAGGCCGTCCGGGGGAACCTTTACCCCGGGGCGGGCCCGGAGCTGCGCGGCGTCACGGGTTCAGTCCGGTGACGCCGCGCGGGTCCGGTCGTCAGCCGGTGCCCACCGCCGCCCGCACCGCGCGCCGGGCCATCGCACGGCCGTCGTGCAGACGGCGCAGCAGCAGCCGCTGCTCCTCGCCGGTGCTCAGCAGGCCGGTCCGGTCGCAGCCCGGGTCCCGCACGGCACGCCGCACGGCCGTCTCGCAGGCGTGAACCTCACGGGTGAGGACGAGCATCAGGTTCACCAGGAAGGCGTCCCGCGCGTCACGGCCCCCGGCCTGGGCGAGCCGGCTGATCCGGCGGCGGGCCATCGGGCTGTCGCCCAGCATCGACCACAGGGTGGCCAGGTCGTAGCCCGGCAGGTACCAGCCCGCGTGCTCCCAGTCCAGCAGCACCGGGCCGACCGGGGAGAGCAGCACGTTGGCCGGCAGGGCGTCGCCGTGGCAGAACTGCGCGCGGACGCCGCCGCGCGCCAGGCCGTGGAGCAGCTTCCGCAGATCGCCCAGGTCACGGTCCGTCAGCAGCCCCAACCCGTGGTAGCGGGCCACCCGCACCCCGTAGTCGACCGGGGTCCCGAAACGGCCTACGGGCGGCTCCCAGGCGTTCACCCGGCCCACCGCGTCCAGCACCGCCCGCAGATCGGCCGGGGACGGCGGCTCCAGCGGATGCCGCTGGAGCGCCATCGGACGGCCCGGAGCCCGCTCGGCGACCAGGACGCAGCCCTCGGGGTCGGCGGCGATGAGCCGGGGCACCCGCACCGGCGGCCGGTGGCACACGAAGGCGCGGTGGACCGCTATTTCGTGCCGGAACCGCTCGACCCGTGCGGGCGTGTGGTCCAGCAGGCACTTGGCCACCGCGGTGCCGCGGCCGACGGTGCCCGCCAGTAGCACCGAGCGCCCGCCGCGGCGCAGCACCTGCACCAGCCGGAACTCCGGGCAGACCCGGTGCACCGAGGCGATGGCGGTGCGCAGCCGCCCGTCCCGCGGACTGGACGGATCCAGCCTCCGCTTCTGCCATCGTTCTTGCCGTGACTCGGCAGGCGTTGCCGCGGCGGGATGCGCGGCTGGGG
>NZ_JAJFAU010000053.1 GCF_022614595.1 Streptomyces sp. CNQ085 | reverse complement strand
TAGACCGTCTGCCACGGCCCGAAGCGTTCCGGCAGGTCACGCCATGGAGCACCCGTGCGCAACCGCCACAACACCCCGTTGATCACCTGCCGGTGATCCCGCCACGGACGACCCCGCCCGTCAACACCCGGCAACAGCGGCGCTATCCGCTCCCACGCCGCATCCGTCAGCTCACCACGACCAGCCACAAGATCAATTATCAGACACGACCTAGCAGCCACAGCTCGAAGGAGGGGTGGGAGAGCACGACCTGGACACCGCCCCGGTGAGCCTTGCGCAGGGCTCTCGGGATCTCCCCGTCCCGGTTGTCCTCGGTGTCGCGGTCGAACAGAACCCACTTCTCGTCCCCCGGCCCGGCCACGGAGAGCACCTGGTCCACGGCCTCCTCCGGACGCAGGCCGTCGGCATGCCCGGGGTCGCAGTAGTGCAGATGGAATCCCCGCTCCCCGGAGCGTTGTCCGCCGTAGGCCTCATTGAGCAGGTCGAGGTAGGCGGGTTCGGTCCTCGCCCCCTCACAGGCGATGTAGAGCACCCGGTGCGACCGGTCACCGTACGAGGCGACCGGTCGGCGCGGCGGGCCGCCCGGGGTCCGCTCCCGCCTGCGGCGGCGTCCATACTCCTTCTTCCCCCTGCTCATGCCGTCGCCTTCGGCTCCTCTTCGAGGACGGCGATCTCTCTCGCCAACTCGCCCGCGGTGAGCCGGGGGATCCCCCCGTAGTGGCCGTGCGGGTAGCGGCGTTCCAGGTTCTCGTCCCTGCGGGCCTTCCGGGCCGCGGTGAGCGGGTACAGCGTGCTCTCCCCGGTGGCGTTCTTCAACGCGATCCACACCTGGTCGCGGTCCAGCGGACGTTCCGCCACGGACGGACCGAGCAGTGTGGCGTCGTGGGTGGTGAAGACGAGCTGGGCGGTGTGGGGATTGGCGTCCCGGTCGTGGAACAGCCGGATGGCCTCCGCGGCCAGGCGCGGATGCAGGCTGGAGTCCAGTTCGTCGACCAGGAGCGTGCCGCCCCGGTCCAGGACGTGCAACAGCGGCCCGAGAAACGCGAACCAGGCGTGGGTGCCCAGGGACTCCTGCTCCATGAAGTCGAGGGGGCTGGTGCCTCCGCCGGGCGTGCGGTGCAGGAGCTGGACCTCTCCCGTCTCCGGATCGGTGGTGATACCGGCGATGCCCAGATCGGCCTTGACCAGCAGCCGGACGAAACGGTCGCGGAAGCGGCGGTCCGATCTCCCCTCGGTGAGCCTGTCACGGATCCACCGCGTCCGGTCCACATCGCCGACCTGCGGGTCGGCTGCCCACAGGCTGTCCATGAACCAGCGGTGCAGTGGGGACAGCTGGGGGTGGTTGAGGGTGGCGGCGACGGTGAGGAACAGCGCGTTGGGCCGGGTGAGGGCCGTGTACTCGTCCTTGTGTCCCTTCAGCCCGGTTCCGGGGAACCTGAACTCCCCTCCCTCCGCACCAGGGCGTCCGGCCTCCCGGTCGAACCAGACCTGGCGCCGGCCCGAAGGATAGGCGTGCAGCCACTCCGCCTCCACGCGGTCGTCGGACACCTCGAAGCCGTAGGTGTAGCGGACCGGGGCGTCGCCGAGCAGCAGGTCCACTTCGAAGAGGCTGGTCTCCTCCTACGCTTCGGGAGCAAGCGCGAAGGGCTCCCTCGGGATCCCCGGCTCCTTCGCCCAGTCCGCGAAGGAATCCAGCACCGCCCTGCGCATGAAGCTCATGGCGCGCAGTCCGTTCGACTTGCCGGAGGCATTGGCGCCGAAGAGGCCGATCACCGGCAGCACCTGGACGGGTTTCCCGTCGACGCGGACACCGGTGTCACGGCCGGTGCCCTCGTTGAACTCGGTGGCAACCAGCGACAGCTCCTGCTCGTCACGGATCGACCGGTGGTTGGCCACCCGGAAACTCAGCAGCACGGCCGCCCTCCCTATCGAATGCCCCGACAGACATCTCAGGCTCTTTGGCGCGGGTAAACCGCACCAAAGAGCTTAAGGCGAGACTCCGGGCATCGCCAGGAAAGCGTCAACCCTGGCTGACGGCGGCAGCCGCGGCGCGGCGCTCGGTGGCGGCGATGGTGGCCGAGCCGACCACGCGGGTGCCGTCGTAGAGGACGATCGCCTGGCCCGGGGCGACGCCGCGCACCGGTTCGGTGAAGGCCACCTTCAGCTCGTCGCCGTCCGGGCCGCCGACCAGCTCGGCCGTCACCGGCGTCTCGCCGCCGTGGGCACGCAGCTGGGCGGTGTAGGTGCCCGGCCCGGCGGGCGGGGTGCCGCACCAGCGGGGGCGGATGGCCTTGAGCGCGACCACGTCCAGCGCGGAGGCCGGGCCGACGGTGACGGTGTTGTCCACCGGGGAGATGTCCAGCACGTAGCGCGGCTTGCCGTCGGGGGCCGGGTGGCCGATGCGCAGCCCCTTGCGCTGGCCGACGGTGAAGCCGTACGCGCCGGAGTGGGTGCCGATCCTGTTGCCGTCCTCGTCGAGGATGTCGCCCTCGGCGGTGCCCAGGTGCCTGGCCAGGAAGCCCTGGGTGTCGCCGTCGGCGATGAAGCAGATGTCGTGGCTGTCGGGCTTCTTCGCCACCGCCAGGCCCCGGCGCTCGGCCTCGGCGCGGATCTCCTCCTTGGTGGTGGCGGTGTCGCCGAGGGGGAACATGGCGTGGGCGAGCTGCCGCTCGTCCAGCACGCCCAGCACATAGCTCTGGTCCTTGGCCATGTCGGTGGCGCGGTGCAGCTCGCGGGCGCCGTCCTCGCGCAGCACGACGGTGGCGTAGTGGCCGGTGCACACCGCGTCAAAGCCCAGCGCCAGGGCCTTGTCCAGCAGCGCGGCGAACTTGATCTTCTCGTTGCAGCGCAGGCAGGGGTTGGGGGTGCGGCCGGCCTCGTACTCGGCGACGAAGTCCTCCACCACGTCCTGGCGGAAGCGCTCGGCCAGGTCCCACACGTAGAAGGGGATGCCGATGACGTCGGCGGCGCGGCGGGCGTCGCGGGAGTCCTCGACCGTGCAGCAGCCGCGGGCGCCGGTGCGGAAGGACCGCGGGTTCGCCGATAGGGCGAGGTGGACGCCGGTGACGTCGTGGCCGGCCTCCACCGCACGGGCGGCGGCGACGGCGGAGTCCACCCCGCCGGACATGGCGGCGAGGACGCGGAGACGGGGGGCGGGGCTGGGCGCACCGGTCGTGTCAGTCATAGCGCCCTCCAGGGTACGGGTCCGGGCACGGGCCGATGGAACCGTACGGGTGTTCCCGGGCGTTGTGCGGTGTGTGAGCGAGAAAGAAGCCCCCGCACGCCACCGGGCGGACGGGAAGGGACGGCCGGTGGGCCGCCGCGCCCTGCTGGTCGGCGGAGCGGCGGTGGGCCTGGGCGCCCTCGGGTACGCGGCCCGCGACGACCTGGCCCGGACGTGGTGGAAAGTGCCGGGCATGGACCGGCCGCGCACCGAGGGCGAGGTGGACCATCCGGGCGCGGACTGGGTGCCGGCCTCCGGGGCGAACTGGCGGCGGGCCGACCGGCCCTACGACTACACCGTCGACCGGGTGGTGGTGCACGTCATCCAGGGCTCCTACGAGGTGGCCCTGAAGGTCTTCCAGGACCCGTCCCACCGCGCCGCGACCCACTACGTGGTGCGCACCTCCGACGGGAAGGTGACGCAGATGGTGCGGGAGCTGGACGTGGCCTACCACGCGGGAAACCGCGAGTACAACGAGCGCAGCGTCGGCATCGAGCACGAGGGCTTCGTGGGCCGCCCGGAGACGCTCACCGACGCCACCTACCGGGCGTCGGCGGCGCTGACGGCCGGGATATGCGACCGGTACGGCCTGCCCCGGGACCGCGAGCACGTCGTCGGCCACGTCGAGGTGCCCGGCACCGACCACACCGACCCCGGGCCGCACTGGGACTGGGAGCGGTACATGCGGATGGTGCGGGACGTGCCGGTCCGCAAGGCGTGAGCGGGCTCTGAGCGGGCCGTGGGCCGGGCGCGGCCCACGACCCAGCCCTTACGACAGCCCGGCGCCGCGGGCGCGCTCCACGGCCGGGCCGATGGCGGCGGCCACCGCCTCCACGTCCGCCCTGGTGGAGGTGTGGCCCAGCGAGAAGCGCAGGGTGCCCCGGGCCAGCTCCGGGTCGGTGCCCGTGGCCAGCAGGACGTGGCTGGGCTGGGCGACCCCGGCGGTGCAGGCCGATCCGGTGGAGCACTCGATGCCCCGGGCGTCCAGCAGGAGCAGCAGCGAGTCGCCCTCGCAGCCGGGGAAGGAGAAGTGGGCGTTGGCGGGCAGCCGGCCGGCCGGGTCGGGGTCGCCGCCCAGGACGGCGTCCGGCACGGCCTCGGTCACGGCCTCCACCAGCGCGTCCCGCAGCGCGCCGACCTCGCGGGCGAACTCCTCGTGCCGCCCGGCCGCCAGCCGTGCGGCGACGGCGAAGGCGGCGACGGCGGGTACGTCCAGGGTGCCGGAGCGCACGTCGCGCTCCTGGCCGCCGCCGTGCAGCAGCGGCGTGGGGGCCCACTGCCTGCCCAGCAGCAGCGCGCCGATGCCGTACGGGCCGCCGATCTTGTGGCCGCTGACCGTCATCGCGGCCAGGTTGGAGGCGGCGAAGTCCACCGGCACCTGGCCGACGGCCTGGACGGCGTCCGCGTGCATCGGAATGCCGAACTCGGCTGCGATCGCGGCCAGTTCGGCCATGGGCTGGAGGGTGCCGATCTCGTTGTTGGCCCACATCACGGTGATCAGGGCGATGTCTCCGGGCTCCTTCTCCACCGCCTCGCGCAGCGCCTCGGGGTGGACCCTCCCCAGGGAGTCGACCGGCAGCCACTCCACCCGGGCGCCCTCGTGGTCGGCGAGCCAGTGGACGGCGTCGAGGACCGCGTGGTGCTCGACGGGGCTGGCCAGGAGGCGGGTACGGACGGGGTCGGCCGCGCGCCGGGCCCAGTACAGGCCCTTGACGGCGAGGTTGTCGGCCTCGGTGCCGCCGGAGGTGAGGACCACCTCGCTCGGCCGGGCGCCGAGGGCGGCGGCGAGGGTCTCGCGCCCCTCCTCCACCGTGCGCCGGGCCCGCCGTCCCGCCGCGTGGAGGGAGGAGGCGTTGCCGACGGCGCCGAGCTGGGCGGTCATCGCCTGCACCGCCTCCGGGAGCATGGGGGTGGTGGCGGCGTGGTCAAGGTAGGCCATGGTCAACCGATTCTACGAGCCGCCCGGGCCACGGCGGGAGCGAGGACCGGCCAGTGGACCGGTCCTCGCTCTCCCGCCCCGGAAAGCCGCGAGGCGGGCGGCCGTCCTCAGTCGACCTTGTGCTCGGCCTGGAACATCCAGTGGTGCTTCTCGAGGTCGGCGATGACCGCGATGAGGATGTCCTGGGTCACCGGGTCGGGCTTCTCCGTGGCGTCCATGCGCTCGCGCATCCGGTTCACCACGGAGGCCAGCGCTCCGACCATGACCTCGACGGCCTTGTCGTCCTGGTGCCAGCCGCTCTCCACGCCGCTGATGCCGCTGCCGGACGCGAGCGCGGAGGCACGGCCGTCGGGGGCCAGACCCAGGGCCGCGGCGCGCTCGGCGACGGTGTCGGAGTAGGTGCGCGCGGTGTCCACGACCTCGTCGAGCTGGAGGTGGATGGAGCGGAACCGCGGGCCGATCACGGTCCAGTGGACCTGCTTGGCCACCAGTGACAGATCGACCAGGTCCACCAGTGCGCCCTGCAGCGCCTCTCCGACGACCTTGAGGTCCTGGTCGGGCAGTGTGCTCTTCACGGCGTACATCCGTTGACCACCTTCGCTTCTCTCACAGGAGGATTTTGTCGCAGATGGAGTTTTTCGCGTTGTCCGTCCCTTTTCAGGTTACCCGTGAAGGGCTCCGCCACTCCCGTGCCGCCAGCCCCGCCGAGCCGGTCGCGCACCGCGTTCGCGCCGGTCGCAGCGGGTGCCGGGGCACTGGGGGCGACATCGCTACGTGTGCCCAGCGCCGCCCGGCGCATGCGGAAGCGGCCCGGCTCCCTCCGGCGGGAGGGAGCCGGGCCGCGAAGCGCGCGACGGAGACGGCGGCCGGGTCCGGGTCCGGGCTCAGACCGGCAGGGTGCGGGCGAGCTGGCGGGACTGGGCGACCAGCCGGTCCTCGCTGTCCCAGACCTCGGCGTCCTCCTCCAGGAAACCGCCGGCCAGGTTGCGGGTGGTGACGGCCACCCGCACCGGCCCGGGGGCCGGTCGGCGGCGGACGTGGACGGTCAGCTCCACCGTCGGCACCCAGCCGGACAGGCCCAGCTCGAAGGCGGTGGGCGGCAGGGCGTCCACGGCCAGCAGCAGGGAGAGGGGATCGTGGTCGCGGCCGTCGGCCAGCCCGAACCAGCCGCGCGTCTCGCCGCGCCCGCTGGGCGCGCCGACCGCCCAGCCGACGGTGGCCGGATCCAGACGCAGGTCGATCTGGTGGGTGATGGGCGGAACGGCGGACGGGTCCATGCCGTCCGCGGCCCCCAGGCAGCTCTCGTACGGCGGGATCTGCGGCGGCTTGGCGCTGGTGCGGACGTCGTCGGGCAGCGCGGCCAGGTCCCCGTAGCTCGCCAGCACGCGGATGCGCTCGACCTCCTGCCCGTCCTCGTCCCGCTGGAGGAGGGAGGCGGTGCCGGTGGACAGGGTGCGGCCGGCGCGCACGGCGGCGGTGCGCACGGTCGCCGGGCCCGGCCGGGAGGCGGTGAGGTAGTGCGCGGTGATGGAGAAGGGGTCGGGGTGCGGCAGGGCGTCGCCGATGGCCCGGCCGAGCAGGGCCAGCAGATAGCCGCCGTTGACGGCGTGCCCGATGGTCCACTGGGCGGAGAGATCGGCGCCGTAGACGCCCTCCCCCTGTGCTGTGACGGCCGTGTCGCGATCGAACGCGCTGGTACCGATGGTTGCCTCGGTCATGGCAGTACACGGTACAGGTTTTCATTACCGACCAGTAGCCAAGTCCCGGCAGAACCTGCCCGCGTCTGCTCAAGCCTCCTTCTCGCTCTCCTCGGTCCGCCGGCTGCGGCGGTGCCAGGCCCGCGGCGCACGCCAGTTGCAGCGCAGGGCCAGCAGCCGCAGGACGAAGGCGAGGGCCGCCGCCGCGCCGCTGGTCACCCCGTTCAGCTCCCCGGCCTTGATCAGCAGCGCCACCGCCGTCGCCCCGACGACGGCCGGTACGGCGTAGACCTCGCGGTCCCAGCGCAGTAGTGAGGGCACCTCGTTGGCCAGGACATCGCGCAGCACGCCGCCGCCGGCGGCCGTGGCCAGGCCCATGACGACCGAGGCGGTCAGACCGAGCCCGTAGGCGTGCGCCTTGACCGTGCCGGTGACGCAGAACAGGCCGAGCCCGGCCGCGTCGAAGACCATCACCGCCCGGTTGATCCGCTCCACCTGCGGGTGGAGGAAGAAGACCAGCACCGTGGCGGCCAGCGGGGTCAGCAGATAGCCGAGATCGGTGAAGGCGGCCGGGGGCACCGCCCCGATCACCAGGTCACGGAAGAGCCCGCCGCCCAGCCCGGTGACCGAGGCGAGCAGCGCCATGCCGACGACGTCGAAGTTCTTGCGGACGGCGAGCAGCGCGCCGGAGACGGCGAAGACGAAGATCCCGGCCAGGTCGAGCCAGTGCTGGACGGAAGGGGTGAACAGATCCACCCCCCGGTTGTAACAGGCGCCGTACGCGCGCCACCGCCCGCCTCCGGCCCTTCACGGGCGCGGAGGCGGGCGGTGGCGACGGCGGGGCGTGCGTCGTGCGGCTCACTCGGCCGCGGTCGCGTCCTCCTCCGTCTTCTCCGGCCTCACGGCCTTCTCCGGCTCCACGGCCTCGGTCGGCTCGGTGTGCCCGGCCGGGACCACCTGGGCCGCGTTGTGCGCGGGGCCGATCCGGCCGTCGGCGATCTCCTGGGCCCAGTGGCAGGCCACCCTGTGCCCGCCGCCCAGGTCCCGCAGCTCGGGGCGGTCGGTGGCGCAGAGCGTGTCCTGCTTCCACGGGCAGCGGGTGTGGAAGCGGCAGCCTGTCGGCGGATCGGCCGGGGAGGGCAGGTCGCCGGTGAGCAGGATGCGCTCGCGGTTGTCCTCGACCTCCGGGTCGGGCACCGGCACCGCCGACATCAGCGCCCGGGTGTACGGGTGCCGGGGCTCGGCGTACAGCATGTCGCTGGGCGCCTCCTCCACCAGCGAGCCCAGGTACATCACACCGACGACGTCGGAGATGTGCCGGACCACGGCCAGGTCGTGGGCGATGACCAGATAGGTCAGTCCCATCTCCCGCTGGAGCTCCTCCAGCAGGTTGATCACCTGCGCCTGGATGGAGACGTCCAGCGCTGAGACCGGCTCGTCGCAGATGATCACGTCCGGTTCCAGGACCAGCGCCCGGGCGATGCCGATGCGCTGGCGCTGCCCGCCGGAGAACTCGTGCGGGTAGCGGGAGAGCGCGCCCGCCGGCAGACCCACCCGCGCCAGGATCTTCCGGATCCTGGCGCGGCGCTCCTCCTGGTCGGCGCCGATGCCGTGGGCCTCCATGCCCTCGGAGAGGATCGACTCGATGTTCTGCCGGGGGTTGAGGCTGCCCAGCGGGTCCTGGAAGACCATCTGGAGCCGGCGGCGGAAGCGGCGCATCTCCTCGTCCGGCAGCTTCGCCAGATCGGTGCCGTCGAAGACCACCTCGCCGTCGGTGATGTCCACCAGCCGCAGGACCGCCCGGCCCAGCGTGGTCTTGCCGCAGCCCGACTCCCCCACCAGGCCGTACGTCTGGCCGGGTTCGACGGAGAGTGAGACGCCGTCGACGGCGTGGACGTGGCCGACCGTGCGGTCGAAGAGAATGCCCTTCTTCACCGGGAAGTGGACCTTCACACCGTTCAGTTGGAGCAGGCTCATGCTCCGGCCTCCTTCTCGGCCGCGCCGGACGCGCCGGCGGCAGCGTTCTTCCCGGCCGTCACGGACCCGCCGTCGCCGGCGGCGTCGGTGCCCGGCACCTCGTCCGGCTCGGGCAGCGCGGACTCGCGCGGTCCGGCGGCGCCGTCGGAGAGCACCGGGTTGACGCACCGCACCTGGTGCCCGGGCTTGCGCGGCTCATCCAGCGCCGGAGTGCCCTGGAGGCACTCCAGCGTGTAGTGGTCGCACCGGGGGGCGAAGGCGCAGCCGTCCTTCCAGGCGATCGTGTCGTTGATGGAGCCGCGCACCGGCCTCAGCGGCTCGCCGCGCGGCGCGTCGAGCCGGGGGATGGACCCCAGCAGCCCGTTGGCGTACGGGTGGGTCGGCGCGTCGAACAGCTCGCGCCGCTCGGCGGACTCCACCACCTTGCCCGCGTAGAGCACGTTGACCTGGTCGCACAGGCCCGCGACCACGCCCAGGTCGTGGGTGATCATCAGCAGGGCGGTGCCCTCCTGATCGACCAGTTCCCTGAGCAGCTCCAGGATCTGGGCCTGGATCGTCACGTCCAGCGCGGTGGTCGGCTCGTCGGCGATCAGCAGCCGCGGCGCGCAGGCCACCGCCATGGCGATCAGGGCGCGCTGGCGCATGCCGCCGGAGAGCTGGTGCGGGTACTCCTTCAGCCGCCGGGCGGGATCGGGGATGCCGACCCGGTCCAGCAGGGAGGCGGCCTCCCTGCGGGCGGCCTCGCCCTTCATCCCCCGGTGCCGGGCCAGGATCTCGGTGACCTGGACGCCGATGGGCACCACCGGGTTCAGCGAGGACAGCGGGTCCTGGAAGATCATCGCCAGCTGGGAGCCACGCAGGTCGCGCATCCCCCTCGGGCTCAGGGTCAGCAGGTCGGTGCCGTCGAAGTCGGCCCGGCCGCCGGTCCTCACGCCCCGGGAGGGCAGCAGCCCCATCAGGGCCAGCGAGGTGACGGACTTGCCGCAGCCCGACTCGCCGACCAGACCGACGACCTGCCCCTGGTCGACGTCGAAGGACACGCCCGACACGGCCCTCACGTCGCGCCGGCCGCGCTGGGTGAAGGTGACGGTCAGTTCGTCCACGGAAAGCAGGGCCATGTGATCAACTCCGCAGTTTCGGGTCGAGGGCTTCCCGCATCGCCTCGCCCAGCAGGGTGAAGCCGAGCGCGGTGACGATGATGCCCAGCGCGGGGTAGACCGCGAGCATCGGTGCGCTGTCGAAGTAGCCCTGCGCCTGGGCCAGCATGACGCCCCACTCCGGTTCGGCGGCGTCGGGGTTGCCCAGGCCGAGGTAGGACAGCGCCGCCGCCTCGATGATGGCGGTCGCCAGGCTCAGGGTGGCCTGGACGATCACCGGGCTCAGTGAGTTGGGCAGCACGTGGCCGAGCGCGACGCGCCGCTTGCGCACTCCGAGCGCCTGGGCGGCCAGCACGTAGTCCGAGCCGCCCTGTGCCAGCATGGCGCCGCGCAGCAGCCGGGCGAAGATGGGGATCTGCACCACGCCCACCGCGATCATCACGGTGGTCAGGGACTGACCCAGGACCGCCGCGACGGACACGGCCAGCAGCAGCGAGGGCAGCGCCAGCATGATGTCGATGACGCGCATCACGGCGGTGTCGATCCGGCGGCCGGCCTTGCCGCCCAGCACCAGGGCGGCGCCCGAGGCGCCGCCGACCAGCGCGCCGACGGTGAAGCCGAGCAGCGTGGCGACGATGCCGACCAGCAGGGTCTGGCGGGCTCCCACCAGCAGCCGGGAGAACTCGTCGCGGGCCAGGTGGTCCAGGCCGAGCCAGTTCTCGGCGCGGGGGCCGACGAAGACGTTCTGGTTGGTGAGGACCTCACCGCGCCACAGCTGCGCGGTGGGGCTGTACGGGGCGATCCACGGGCCCACGACCGCGACCACCACGAACACACCGATGACGCACGCGCCGATCACGGCCATCTTGCTGGCCTTCAGCCGTCGCCAGGCCTCGACCCACAGACTGGCGCCCGTGGAGGTCTCGGTGGAGGCGGTGAGCTCGGCGAGCCGGTCGATCTTGTCGGTCTTGGTGCTCATCAGTGCACCCGCACTCTCGGGTCGATAAGGCTGTAGGCGAGGTCAACCAGCAGGTTGATGACGACGTACGCAGCCGCGATGAACATGATGAAACCCACCAGGACCGGGTAGTCGCGCTCGTCGATGGCGGTCTTGATGAACGAGCCGATGCCGCCGAAGGCGAAGACCGACTCGGTGAGCACCGCGCCCGACAGCAGGCCGCCGGTGAGCAGGCCGACGGCGGTGACGATTGGCAGCAGCGCGTTGCGCAGTACGTGGCGGCCGCGCACCACCTGGCGGCTCAGGCCCTTGGACTCGGCGGTGCGCACGTAGTCCTCGCCGAGCACCTCCAGGACACTGGCCCGGGTCATACGGGTGATGATGGCCAGCGGGATCGAGGCGAGCGCCAGGGCCGGGAGCACCAGGTGCCTCACCGCGTCCCAGGCCGCGTCGAACTCGCCGGTGAGGATGCCGTCCAGGACGTAGAAACCGGTGACCTCGGTGGCGTCGAGGCCGGTGGTCTGGCGGCCGAAGCTGGGGAACCAGCCGAGCTGGACGGCGAAGACGGCCTTGAGCAGGAAGGCCAGGAAGAACACCGGGATGCAGATGCCCACCAGGGAGCCGGAGACCGCGGTGACGTCCAGCCAGCTGCCGCGCCGGCGGGCGGCGAAGTAGCCCAGCGGGACACCGACGGCGACGGCGACGATCATGGCCGAGATGCCGAGTTCCACCGTGGCCGGGAACGCCCGGGTGAACTCGTCCCACACCGGCTGGCCGGTCTGGGTGGAGACCCCCAGGTCCAGCTCGGACAGCCGCCTGAGGAAGCGGCCGTACTGGACCCACACGGGCTGGTCGAGCCCGAGGGCCGCCTCGATGCGGGCCTTGTCCGCCTCGGTCGCACGCTCGCCGAGCATGGCCGCGGCGGGTCCGCCGGGAAGCCGGTTCAGCCAGATGAACAGCAGAACGGACAGGCCCAGCAGGGTGGGTATCAGTTGGAGCAGTCTTCGTACGACGAGACGCAACACCCCGCGACGCCCCTTTCTTGGTCCTCATGGGCAGGTCCGCCCGGCCACTTCGGATGCCGTGGCCGGGCGGACCTGCGCGCGGTCATGCGTTTACTTGAAGGAGACCTCTGCGAAGTTCTCCTGCGTCAGCGGGGAGACCTTCGGGGGGTTGACGTCCTCGGCGAACGCGATGGAGGGCGGGGAGGAGGAGATCGGGATGCCCGGGATGTACTCCATGATGGCCTCGTTGGCCTTCTTGTACAGCTCCACCCGCTTGACGGCGTCCGCCTCGGCGCTGGAGCCCTTCACCGCGTCGAAGACAGTGTCGTCGCGGAAGCCCCACTGCTCGTCGTAGCCGGCGAACCAGGTGCCGATGAAGTTGTAGGCGTCGTTGAAGTCACCGGTCCAGCCCAGCAGGTGCAGGTCGCAGGTGCCGGCCTCGACGGCGTCGATGTAGTCCGGGGCCCACTTCATGGGCTTGGGCTCGACGGTGACACCGGCCTTCTCCAGGTCGGACTTCATCAGCTCGAACATGTCGGCCGGGGCGGGCATGTACGGGCGGGTGACCTCGGTCGGGTAGCAGAAGGTGACCTTCAGCTTCTCCTCGCCGGCCTTCTTCAGCAGGTCCTCGGCCTTGTCCGTGTCGAACTCGTAGGTGGGGACCTCGTCCGAGTGGCCGTCGACGGTGTCCGGCATGAACTGGGTGGCCACCACGCCGCCCTCGGGCAGCTGCGTCTTGACGATGTTCTCGCGGTCGATGGCGTGGGTGATCGCCTGGCGGACGTCCTTCTTCTCCAGGGCCTCGTTCGCCTCCTGCGACATGCCCATGTAGAAGATGTTGAACACACCGCGGACCGGGACCTGGAAGCCCTCGTTCTCCAGGGTCTTCACGTCCGAGGGCGCGACCAGGTCGTAGCCGTGGATGTTGCCGGCCTGCAGCGCCTGGCGGCGCGCGGACTCCTCGGAGATGGTACGGAAGACCAGCTTCTCGACGCCGGCCTTGTCGCCCCAGTAGTCGTCGAACCGCTCGAGGGTGACTTCCTTGTTGCCCTTGTCCCACTCGGTGATCTTGAAGGGACCGGTGCCCGCGACGGTGCCGGCCTCCTGGCTGTACTTCGGGTAGGAGATGGTGTCGCCCTCGCCGCTCAGCTCCTCCTCCTTGTAGGCGTCGATGGCCTTCGGGGAGTGGATGGCCAGCGCCTGGAGCGAGAAGCCGCCGGGCAGGTTGGCGGTGGCCTCGTGCACGCTGATGACGGCGGTCAGCTCGTCCTTCGCCTCGCAGCCCTTGTAGTTGGCCTCGGACGTGTCCTTGTTCTCGTTCTCCGCGAAGCCGCCGAAGATCTTCTGCCAGTAGTAGGAGACCGCGATCTCCTGGTACGTGCCGGTCCAGTTGAACCAGTGGTCGTAGTTCTTGCACACCGCCTCGGCGGTCAGCTCCTCGCCGTCGTGGAACTTCACCCCCTCGCGGAGATTGAAGGTCCACTCGGTACCGCTCTCGTCGGCCTTCCACGACTCCGCGAGGCCGCCGACCAGCTTGCTGCCGCCCGGCTCGTGCTCGATCAGCGCCTCGAAAGCCTGGCGGGTGACCCGGAACGTCTCACCGTCACTGGCCAGTGCCGGGTCCAGGGAGCCCGGGTCCCCGGCGGCTCCGAAGACGAAGGTGTCACCACCCTTGCCTTCGTCGTTCTCGCCTCGTTCACTGGCACATCCAGTGGCGATCACACCAACCGCGAGGGCCGCCGCGATCGTCTGGACGACCCTGGAACCGGTTATTCGCATGTTCCACCTCAGGGGTCGGTGACGGTTTGACTGCTGGTCGCCCGAACAGTACTGCGCCCAACCATCGGTGTGAACTGTCCGCATGTCGGTGATATAGACCTGAGACCCTGGCGCCCGGAACGGCGGCGGCGCAGGTCAAAGCACTGATACCGGATGAAACCACCGATCTCCGGTGGGCCGGGGGCCGACGCCGGGGAGCCCCGGGCGCACCGCCGCGCCACCCCGGGCGGGCGGTGAGGCCGCGTCAGTAGGGGCGGGGGTAGCCGTAGCCGTGCCCGGGGGCCGCCGCGGGGGCGGCGGCGTGCGCGTCGCGGTCGAAGAACGGCCGGGAGTTGGCCCGCAGCCACATGGCGACCGGGTCGTACTCGTCCGACATCGACACCGTGGAGACCGCCAGTCCCTCCGGCACCGAGGCCACCGACTGCCGCATCATCGCCCGTACCGACTCCACCGCCTGCGGCGCGAAGTCGTACAGATCGAGCCCGATCACCAGTCGCGGAGCGCCCAGGGCGGGCTGCACCCAGGCCCGGCGCAGGGTGCGAACCGCTGGCGTACGGTGGGCGTTGTGCACCAGTTGGGCGTAGAAGTGCGTTACGTCCACGGTCGGTTCGCCGATACGCAGCGGTCCGGCGGGCAGCCTCTCCAGTCCGCCGGCGATCCGGCGCAGGTCCAGCCAGGGAATGCCGACGCCGCCGCCGGGCGCGTGCGGGTTGAGCCACAGTCCCCAGCGGTCGGGGAAGAGCGCGGCGGCGATGTCGCGTCCGCCGGCCACCTCGTGGGCCCTGCTCCAGCCGGAGGCGGCCAGCTCGTGCCCGGAGGTCACACAGGGCGCGTAGCCGTGCCCGGCGACCTCCATGTTCCCGTACTGGGCGTCGGGGGAGCCGGCCCGGCCGTGCCAGAGCAGCATCCACACCTGCCCGGAGGCGAGGGCGTGCAACAGCGCTTCATAGGTGTCGTACCGCCCGGGCGCCACCTGCCGCAGCAGCTGCTCAACGCTTCCACCCGCGCTCACGTGGGCCGCCCCTTCTCGCGTCGTCCTCGCTCACCGGGCCGCGCGTGCGTCCCGTCCCGACATCCAACCAGCTTACGGTCCGTGCCCGGCAGGGCCCGGGCCACTCGCCCCGCTCCGGGTGCGGGCCCCGGGGCAGGGCCGCACGGGGGACCGGGCGGCCCGGACGTCAGTACGGCCGGTCCTGTCGGGTGTAAAAGGGCCGCACACACTGGCGCATCCAGTCCACGACCGGGTCCTGGGCCGCGTCCAGCAGCACCATCTGCACCGGCCAGCGCACCGGCTCCCGGCCCAGCGCGCGGCCGAGCGCGTCGTGCGCCGCCGCGCGGGCCCGCGGGTCCAGCAGGTCGAGCTCCACCCCGACGAACAGCGCGGGCGGGTCGCCCTCGACGCTGGCCAGGCCGCGGCGCGCGGCGCGGACCTGCTCCAGCACCGCGAACTCACCGGCCGCGGCGGCCAGGAAGTCCACCGGCTCCTCCTGCCAGTCGGGCTCGAAGAGCCGGACCCGGGCGCCGCTCGCCCTCCCCGGGATCCCCTCGGCCCCGCCCTCCCGGCACAGTTCGGCCACGGCGTCCGGGGGCAGGGGGACGCCGACGGCGCCACCGGGGTTGACCGCGATGCCCACCTGCGGCGGCAGGCCGCGGGCGAACTCCCGCGCGGGCGCGACGGCGAAGGGCAGATGCGAGCCGGCGCACTGCCGGAACTGCCGCTCGGAGCTGAAGACGGGGACGTGGGGCGCCCCGTCGAGCTGGATCGTGGGCAGATCCAGGCTGGGGTCGGCCGGTCCGCCGCCCTCGGGCAGCGGCACCCACAGACTGCTGCGTCCGAGCACCTCCAGCAGCCGGGCGCCCGCTCCGGGAGCGCCGAGGGAGGCGGCGAGGGTCTCCTCCAGCTCGTTGCCGGGCCAGTCGCCGCCGTGCCCCGGTCCGTACTGCTGCGGGATGGTCATGGGAAAACCTTATCGGCGCCGGACGGGTGTGTCCGCCCGTCGGCCGTGCCCGCCTCCACGGGGGCGGATGCCGTGGGACGCGGGGGTCGTGGGGTCACTCGAACTCCACCGCTCTCAGCGCCCCCGCCGCCGTCCGGTCCAGCAGCACCGACGCGACGCAGCCCGGGCGCAGCCGCCCGGCCTCCGCGTCCGCCACCAGACGGCGCACCGCCCGCCGGTGCCGGGCGAAGGCGTACGCCGAGACCCCCCGCCCCCGTGCCGCCTGGCCGGCCAGCGCCACCCGGGGCGGTACGTCCAGCAGCAGCAGGTGCACGGCCCGCCCGCGCCGCCGCGCGTCCCGGGCCAGCCAGCGGCGCACCCAGCCCTGGGCTCCGCAGTCGTGCACCACCACGCCGGCGTCCGAGGCCAGGGCCCGCCGCAGCGCGAGGTAGTGCGCGATCCTCACCAGGGGGCGGTAGACGGCGTACGGCAGCCGGGCGGGCATCCGCCGCTCCCAGCGCTCCCGCATGTCCTGGGAGTCGATCCGCACCGCCGCGCCGTCGGCGACCACACGGCGGATCAGGGTGGACTTGCCGCTGCCCGGCAGCCCGGAGACGACCACCCGGTCCCCGGCGGGGAAGCGCAGGACCCGCACCTGCGCCGTGCCGCGCAGATCGCGTCCGCCCACGCTCCCCGGCCCGGCGGCCGGCACCGCCCCGGGCACCGCAGCGGGCACCGCCTTGCGCGGCGCGCTCCTGCGCCGGGGCGGCGCTCCGCCCTGTGCCGTACAAGCACTTTCCAGGCTGCTCACCGGATACGCCCTCCCCTTTCGCGCCACGTGCTCGCGGCGTCACCCCGAGCGTGTCAAGAAGGGGGGCGGTGAACAAGACGGCCGCTCACCAGGTGTGTCACGGTGCCGTACCCGTCCCGTCACCCCTCTCGTCGCGGACCCGTCGGCGCGGCTTCGCGCCCGCCCGGGGGTGGTGCGCGCCGGGCGTGCGATGATGAGCGTGTCAACTGCATACCGGCCGATCGAGTCCGCACGGGAGAGTTCCCGGAAAACGCTGGTCACGACGGTTTCCGGGGCGCCGAAGGAGCAAGTCCTCCCTTGAATCTCTCAGGCCCCGATACCGTGTGGACGAGGCAGATCTGAAAAGCGGGCGGCTCCGAGGGGAGCCGCTCCACCCAAGGTGCAAGCCGTGGCCCGCCCGGGCGACTCTCGGTGAACCTCTCAGGTTCCGATGACAGATGGGGAGGACGTGCCCTTCCCGCCGTCCTCGCACGCCATCGCCACCTCGCCCGGGAGCCTGCCCACCATGAGTGATTCCCCCCGCCGTACCGCCCTCGACGCCGTGCACCGTGCCCTGGGCGCGACCATGACCGACTTCGCCGGCTGGGACATGCCGCTGCGCTACGGCAGCGAGCGCGATGAGCACAACGCCGTGCGCACCCGCGCCGGCCTGTTCGACCTGAGCCACATGGGTGAGATCGCCGTCACCGGCCCGCAGGCCGGCGAGCTGCTGGACCGCGCCCTGGCCGGCCATCTGTCCGCCGTCGCCGTGGGCCGGGCGCGTTACACCATGATCTGCGACGAGTCCGGCGGCATCCTCGACGACCTGATCGTCTACCGGCTGGGTGCCGAGGAGTACCTGGTCGTCGCCAACGCCTCCAACGCCCGGGTGGTGCTGGACTCCCTCACCGAGCGGCTCGACGCCTCCGGCCTCACCGGCGCGGCCGTGCGCGACGACCGCGACGCCTACGCCCTCCTGGCCGTCCAGGGGCCGCAGGCGCCCGCCGTCCTGGCGAAGGTCACCGACGCTGATCTCGGCGGCCTGAAGTACTACGCCGGGCTGCCCGGCACGGTGGCGGGCGTGGGGGCGCTGATCGCCCGCACCGGCTACACCGGCGAGGACGGCTTCGAGCTGTTCGTCGCGCCCGGCGACGCCGAGACGCTGTGGCGGGCGCTGACCGAGGCCGGCGCGGACTCGGGCCTGGTGCCGTGCGGGCTGTCCTGCCGCGACACGCTCCGGCTGGAGGCGGGCATGCCGCTGTACGGCAACGAGCTGACCCGTTCCACCACCCCCTTCGACGCCGGGCTCGGCCGCGTGGTGAAGTTCGACAAGCCCGGCGACTTCACCGGCCGCGCCGCCCTGGAGGCCGCCGCCGAGCGGGCCGCCGGGAACCCGCCGCGCAAACTGGTCGGCCTGGTCGCCGCCGGCCGCCGGGTGCCGCGCGCCGGGTACGCGGTGGTCGGCGCGGACGGCTCGGTGATCGGCGAGGTCACCTCCGGCGCCCCCTCCCCCACACTGGGCAGGCCGATCGCCATGGCATACGTGGACGCCGCCCACGCCGCCCCGGGCACCGAAGGTGTGGCGGTGGACATCCGCGGTACGCATGAGCCCCACGAGGTCGTCGCGCTGCCGTTCTACCGGCGCGAGCGCTGACGGCCCGGGCCGCCGTACCGCCCGCCCGACCGCCCCTTCCCGCACCACCCGCCCGGGGTCCCGTCCCACCTGGCAAGACCCGTTTCCCACACCACACCCCTGATCAGGAGAATCACGCCATGAGCAACCCCCAGCAGCTGCGCTACAGCAAGGAACACGAGTGGCTGTCGGCCGCCGAGGACGGCGTCTCGACGATCGGCATCACCGAGCACGCGGCGAACGCCCTCGGCGACGTCGTCTTCGTGCAGCTCCCGGAGGCCGGCGACACGGTGACCGCGGGCGAGACCTGCGGCGAGCTGGAGTCGACCAAGTCGGTCAGCGACCTGTACGCGCCGGTCACCGGTGAGGTCACCGAGGTCAACCAGGACGTGGTGGACGACCCGGCGCTGGTGAACTCCGCCCCCTACGAGGGCGGTTGGCTGTTCAAGGTTCGGGTGACGGACGAGCCGGAGGACCTGCTGTCCGCCGACGAGTACGCCGCCTTCACCGGCGAGTGAGCGGCGGCCCGCCCGCCTCCTCCGCGCCCGGATCCGCCGTCCGCCGCCAGCCCACCACGATCGGAAAGACCCGGATGTCGCTTCTGAACAGTTCCCTGCACGAGGTCGATCCCGACGTCGCCGCAGCCGTCGACGCCGAGCTGCGCCGTCAGCAGAGCACCCTGGAGATGATCGCCTCGGAGAACTTCGCCCCGGTCGCGGCCCTCCAGGCCCAGGGCTCGGTCCTCACCAACAAGTACGCCGAGGGCTACCCCGGCCGCCGCTACTACGGCGGCTGCGAGCACGTAGACGTGATCGAGGACATCGCCCGCGAACGGGTGAAGGCCCTCTTCGGAGCCGAGGCCGCCAACGTCCAGCCGCACTCGGGCGCCTCGGCCAACGCCGCGGCGATGTTCGCCCTGCTGCAGCCGGGCGACACCATCCTGGGCCTGGACCTGGCGCACGGCGGCCATCTGACCCACGGTATGAGGATCAACTTCTCCGGCAAGCTGTACGACGTGGCCGCCTACCACGTCGACGCCGGAACCGGCCTGGTCGACATGGAGGAGGTCGAGCGGCTGGCGCGGGAGCGCCGGCCCAGGCTGATCATCGCCGGCTGGTCGGCGTACCCCAGGCAGCTCGACTTCGCCGCCTTCCGCCGCATCGCCGACGAGGTGGGTGCGCTGCTGATGGTGGACATGGCGCACTTCGCCGGCCTGGTGGCCGCGGGTCTCCACCCCAACCCGGTGCCGTACGCGGACGTGGTCACCACCACGACCCACAAGACGCTGGGCGGTCCGCGTGGCGGAGTGATCCTGTCGAAGCAGGAGCACGCCAAGAAGATCAACTCCGCTGTCTTCCCCGGTCAGCAGGGCGGCCCGCTGGAGCACGTCATCGCGGCGAAGGCCGTCTCCTTCAAGATCGCGGCGACGGATGAGTTCAAGGACCGCCAGCGCCGCACCCTGGAGGGCGCGAAGCTGCTGGCCGAGCGGCTGACGCGGCCGGACGCGACCGAGGCGGGCGTCGCCGTGCTGTCGGGCGGCACCGACGTCCACCTGGTCCTGGTCGACCTGCGCGACAGTGAGCTGGACGGCCGACAGGCCGAGGACCGCCTGCACTCCATCGGTATCACCGTCAACCGCAACGCCGTCCCGAACGACCCGCGTCCGCCGATGGTCACCTCGGGCCTGCGCATCGGCACCCCGGCGCTGGCCACGCGCGGCTTCACCGCCGACGACTTCCGCGAGGTCGCGGACGTCATCGCCGAGGCGCTGAAGCCCTCGTTCGCCGAGGCGAAGGCCAAGGAACTGGCCGGCCGCGTCTCGGCGCTGGCCGACAGGCACCCGCTGTACCCGGGCCTTTAAGTCCCCGGCACGGCACCCGGGTGCGCCGCCTCCGCCGACGGCGCACCCGGCCCGCCGGTCCCGACCGGTCCCCTCCGGCACCGCGTTCCCGCCCCCGCACACCCGCGGGACCCCACGTCCGCCGCACCCGGCGGGCCGCGAACCACGAGCAGACAAGGGAGTCCGCCACCGTGGCCATCTCCGTCTTCGACCTCTTCTCCATCGGCATCGGCCCCTCCAGCTCCCACACCGTCGGCCCGATGCGGGCGGCCGGGATGTTCGCACGCCGGCTGCGGAAGGAGGGCGTACTGGACCGCACCGTCTCGCTGCGGGCCGAACTGTTCGGCTCGCTGGGCGCCACCGGCCACGGCCACGGCACACCCAAGGCGGTGCTGCTCGGCCTGGCGGGCCACTCGCCGCGCACTGTCGACGTCGAGGCCGCGGAGGCGGAGGTCGAGCGGGTGCGGCACTCGGGCCGGCTGGGCCTGCTCGCCGCCGGCGGCGAGGACGGCTCCGGGAGCGGCCCCGCGGGCGGTGAGGGCGGTGGCGGCCATGAGATCGTCTTCGATGTCGACCGCGATCTGGTGCTGCACCGCCGCCGCTCGCTGCCGTACCACGCCAACGGCATGACCCTGGCCGCGTACGGCGCCGACGGTACGCCGCTGCTGGAGAAGACCTACTACTCGGTGGGCGGCGGCTTCGTGGTGGACGAGGAGGCGGCCGGAGCCGGCCGCATCAAACTCGACGACACGGTGCTGAGGTACCCCTTCCACACCGGTGACGAACTGCTGCGCGCCACCCGCGAGACCGGCCTGTCCGTCTCGGCGCTGATGCTGGAGAACGAGCGGGCCTGGCGCGGTGAGGAGGAGATCCGCGCGGGGCTGCTGGAGATCTGGCGGGTGATGCGCGAGTGCGTGGCCCGCGGCCTGTCGCGGGAGGGCATCCTGCCCGGCGGTCTGAAGGTGCGCCGCCGCGCGGCCGCCTCGGCGCGGCGGCTGCGCGCCGAGGGGGACGCCGCCGCACACGCCATGGAGTGGCTGACGCTCTACGCGATGGCGGTCAACGAGGAGAACGCCGCCGGCGGGCGCGTCGTCACCGCGCCCACCAACGGCGCGGCGGGCATCATCCCGGCCGTACTGCACTACGCGATGGAGTTCGTGCCCGGGGCGGACGACGACACGGTCGTGCGCTTCCTGCTGACCGCGGGCGCCGTCGGCCTGCTGTTCAAGGAGAACGCCTCCATCTCCGGCGCCGAGGTCGGCTGCCAGGGAGAGGTGGGCTCGGCCTGCTCCATGGCCGCCGGCGGCCTCGCCGAGGTCCTGGGCGGCTCCCCCGAGCAGGTCGAGAACGCCGCCGAGATCGGCATCGAGCACAACCTGGGCCTGACCTGCGACCCGGTGGGCGGCCTGGTCCAGATTCCGTGCATTGAGCGCAACGGCATGGCCGCGGTCAAGGCGGTCACCGCGGCCCGGATGTCCCTGCGCGGTGACGGCCGCCACCACGTCTCCCTGGACAAGGCCATCAAGACGATGAAGGAGACGGGTGCGGACATGAAGGTCAAGTACAAGGAGACCGCCCGCGGCGGGCTGGCCGTCAACGTCATCGAGTGTTGAGGAAGCGTCCCGCTCCTCCCTCGCCCCGTCGTCCCCGGTCCGTACTCCTTTCGGGCCGGGACGTCCGCTTTCCGCCCCGCCCCGCCCCGTGGCGGCGCGGGCGCGTCCGAGATCGCGACCGCCCACGGTCTCCACCAGGCGGGAATCGCCCGCCTGTGAGAGCAGACCGAGGTGGAAACGGTGGTCGGCGTCCGGATGGGAGAGCAGATCGCCGGTGCGGGCGGCGGCCAGGGTCTCCTCGGCGGCGGGCCGGACGCCCCGCCGGCCTGCGCGGCCCGCGGCTGTTCGTCCTTGTCCGCCGGGAAGTCGGCGTCCTTCAGGGCAACGGGGATCTCCTGTACGTCCGTATGAGCCATGCCGGGCGGGTCCCCGGCACACCGGGGCGAGAACCGCCGTTCGCGGCCGGTTGTCCACAGGAGGACTGCCGCCGCCCGCTCTGGGCTAACCTCGGCGTCCGCAGCACCGATCACAAGACCGAGCACGAGGGGGGCGTCATGGCCGTCGGCTACGTCAAGAGGCCGGGTGTCGGGCCCGGGTCCAAGACCGGCTCCGGGTCCGGACCGGCGATCAGTCTGGAGAAGGTGGAGGCCGTCGCTCCCGGACTGGTGAGCCTGTACAAACAGGCAGAGGTCAGTCTGGCGAAGCACCGGTTGTCGGGGCAGCGCGCCGCGGTCTACCTGGTGCTGGACCGCTCCGGGTCTATGCGGCCGTACTACCGCGACGGCACCGTCCAGCACCTGGCCGAGCGGGTACTCGGACTGGCCGCGCACCTGGACGACGACGGGCGGGTACCGGTGGTCTTCTTCAGCACCGGTGTGGACGGGACCTCCGAGGTGGCGCTGGAGGACTACGCCGGGCGAGTCGAGGCCCTCCACTCCTGCCTGGGACATATGGGCCGCACCAACTACCACCTCGCGATGGAGGCGGTGATCGGCCACTACCGGGCGAGCGGTTCCACCGATCCGGCGCTGGTGGTCTTCCAGACCGACGGCGGCCCCACGTCGAGAAGCGCCGCCGAGCGCGTGCTGTGCGAGGCCTCGGAGCTGCCGCTGTTCTGGCAGTTCGTCGGGTTCGGGGAGGACGAGTTCCGCTTCCTGCGGAAGCTGGACGAACTGCCCGTGCCGGGCAGGCGCGCGGTGGACAATGCCGGGTTCTTCCCCGCCGGTCCCGACCCGCGGGCCATACCCGACGCGGAGCTGTACGACCGGCTGACCGGCGAGTTCCCCGACTGGCTGCGGGCCGCCCGGGACGGCGGCATCGTGCGCTGACCCGGGCGGCCGCGGGCGGCGGGGCACGCGTCGGTCAGCTGCCCGTCCACAGGTAGGTGACCGTCACCCAGCCGTTGTCGCGCAGCCCGATGTCGTGGAAGGTGCCGTCGGCCAGGTCGATGCCGGCGGGGTTGAGCACCCGGCGGCCCTTCCCGTCGCGTCCGCTGTTGTAGCCCGTGTAGTACGCGGCCTCCGCCTCGGGCACCCCCCGCGGCAGGTCGCGGAAGGTCTGGCGCACCGAGGACGGGTTCCAGTAGTCGTCGCGGATGTTCCAGGGTCCGACATCCCACACGGGGGCGGTCACACAGCGGGCCGGGCCGCAGACCCGTACCGAGTACTCCCGGCCGCCCTTGCGCGACAGTCCCCGCCGGGAGGGCAGGGCCACGAAGCGGTCGTTCTCCCGGATGACGTGCCCGTTGGCGGTGGTACGGCCGACCAGGCCGATCCGGGTGGCGAAGACCCGGGCGCCGTACTCGGGCCCGGCCGCCTCCGGTTTCGTCCGGGCGTCCGGGTCGGTGTCGGCGCTCACCTCCAGGCTCCGCAGCCGGATCGCGCCCTCGGGGTCCCACATCGCCAGCCGGACCTGGACGGTGGTGACGGCGCGCGGGAGGACGGCGGAGCCGCCGGCCGCGTCACCGGCCTCGCGCCACTCTGTCCACGGGCCGCTCCCGGTGCGTCCGCGGACGTCGAAGGCGATGCCCGCGCCGTCCGGCACCTGCGCGTCGGGACTGATCCGGACGCGGTTGGCCTGCCGGTCGAGCCGGTGCGGGGCCAGGACCTGGACCCCGTAGTCACCGGTCGTCCGCAGCTCTCCGCCGGTGTGGCGCACGCCGCTGTCGTCGGCGTCCAGCCTGGACAGGTCGGCCGCCCAGGTCTGGACGGGGCCGGTCGTCTCGCGGGCGGCGGGAGCGGGGGCCGGGGCGGCCGGCGGCGCGAGACCGAGTCCGAGGCAGAGCAGGGCCACGACCGGCAGGGCGGTACGAGTGGCACGGGTGGCACGGAGCGGGTGGGGGATCCGGGGCGCCGGGCGGTGGCGGGCTGTACGTCTGGTGCGCATCGCGGTCCTTCGGTGTCGTGCCGTGCGTCCGGACCGGTCGAGCCGGTCGAGCCGGTCGAGGGTGCGGAGGCGTGGCGGGCTCTGCGGAAGCGGCGGGCTGCGTGGTGCCGCCGCGTCGGTCGGCGCCGCATCAGGTACATAAGCCGACAAAAGCCACTTATGACACAGAAAAGCGGGGCGGTCACCCCGGGTTGCTCCCTGTGGTGACCGCCCCGCGGCACTAGCGGCCCTACGCCGACCGGGTGGCGGTCTTCTGGCGGGCCTGCCAGAACTCCTCGAAGGACAGCAGACCGTCGCCGTCACTGTCGTGCTGGTTGATCAGTGTCTGGGCCATGTCCACGGTGAGGGTGTAGTCCCCCAGCTCGCCCAGCACCTTGCGGAACTCCACCGCGGTGACCAGCCCGTCCCCGTCCAGGTCGAAACGGTCGAACGCCTCGCGCGCGGTCTCCATGTCGGCCATCGCCTGTCGTCCCCTCCCTCGTGCGGTCGTGACGCGCACACCCTAACGGGCCATCACACAGGCCACACCAGTCCCCCGGACATCTCAGGGCAGCACGCGCCACACCAGTACCGAGCGCGCCGGAAGCGCGACCGCCTCACCGGCCGGGTGGACCGTGCCCGGCTCCTCCCGCTGCTCCTCCCGCGCGGTGTCCACCAGCAGCTCGTACCCCTGTCCCCACGGCGGCCCCGGCAGCCTGAAGCGCCCGTCCTGGTGTCCGGCGTGGAGGACGACCAGGAAACTGTCGTCGACCACCTGGCCGCCCCGTCCGTCGCGCTGCGGAATGTCCCGGCCGGACAGGTACATGCCCAGCGCGGCGCCGGGCGCGTACCAGTCGGGCTCGGTCATCTCCCGGCCGCTTCCAGCGAACCAGGCCAGGTCCCGCAGCCCCTCGGGGCCATGCGCACGCCCGGAGAAGAAGGCCCTGCGCCGCAGCACCGGATGGGAGCGGCGCAGCGCGATCAGCCGCGAGGTCAGGGCGTACAGCTCTCGCCAGGCGGGCTCGTCCAGCAGCGACCAGTCCACCCAGCCGGTCTCGTTGTCCTGGCAGTAGGCGTTGTTGTTGCCGCCCTGGGTGCGGCCCATCTCGTCGCCCGCCACCAGCATCGGCACGCCGGTGGACAGCAGCAGGGTGGACAGCAGGTTGCGCAACTGGCGCCGCCGCAGGGTCAGGACCGCCTCATCGCCGCTCTCGCCCTCCGCTCCGCAGTTCCATGAGCGGTTGTCGTCGGTGCCGTCGCGGTTGTCCTCGCCGTTGGCCTCGTTGTGCTTGCGCTCGTAGCTCACCAGGTCGCGCAGGGTGAAGCCGTCGTGGGCGGTGACGAAGTTGACCGAGGCGTACGGCCGCCGCCCGCCCCAGGCGTACAGGTCGCTGGAGCCCGACAGCCGGTAGCCCAGATCCCGTACGTCCGGCAGGGCCCCGCGCCAGAAGTCGCGGACGGTGTCGCGGTAGCGGTCGTTCCACTCCGTCCACAGCGGCGGGAAGGCGCCCACCTGGTAGCCGCCCGCGCCCACGTCCCAGGGCTCGGCGATCAGCTTCACCCGGCGCAGCACCGGGTCCTGTGCGATGACCGCGAGGAAGGGGGAGAGCATGTCCACGTCGTGCATGGAGCGGGCCAGCGCCGCGGCCAGGTCGAAGCGGAAGCCGTCCACGCCCATCTCCTGCACCCAGTAGCGCAGCGAGTCCGTGATCAGCCGCAGCACCTGGGGCTGGACGACGTGCAGGGTGTTCCCGCAGCCGGTGTAGTCGGCGTAGTGGCGCGGGTCGTCGGCCAGCCGGTAGTAGCCGCGGTTGTCGATGCCGCGCAGGGAGAGGGTCGGCCCCAGCTCGCTGCCCTCGGCGGTGTGGTTGTAGACCACGTCGAGGATGACCTCGATCCCGGCCGCGTGCAGTGCCCGCACCATCTCGCGGAACTCCCCCACCTGCCGGCCGCGCGTCCCGCCGGCGGCGTACGCGGCGTGCGGCGCGAAGTAGCCGATGGAGTTGTAGCCCCAGTGGTTGCGCAGACCGTGGCGGAGCAGGTGGTCCTCGTGCGCGAACTGGTGCACCGGCAACAGCTCCACCGCCGTCACGCCCAGCTTCACCAGGTGCTCGATCGCGGCCGGGTGCGCCAGCCCGGCGTAGGTGCCGCGCAGCCCGGGCGGGATGCCGGGATGGCGCATGGTGAAACCGCGCACGTGCAGCTCGTAGATGACCGAGTCGGGCCAGGAGGTCTTGGGACGGCGGTCGTCGGCCCATTCGTCTCCGCCACCCGGTCCCGCTCCGAGGGCCGAGTCGACGACGACGCCCCTGGGCACGTACGGCGCCGAGTCCCTCTCGTCGCGCACGGTGTCGGCAAGGTGCCGCTGCGGCCAGTCGCGGACGTGGCCGTAGACCTCCGGCGGTAGGACGTACTCGCCGTCCACCGCGCGGGCGTACGGGTCCAGCAGCAGCTTGGCCGGGTTCCAGCGGGCGCCCGTCCACGGGTCCCAGCGGCCGTGCACCCGGTAGCCGTAGAGCTGTCCGGGGCCGACGCCGGGGACGAATCCGTGCCAGATCTCCTGGGTGTGCTCCGTCAGCGGGCAGCGGACCTCGTTGCCGTCTTCGCCGAAGAGGCAGACATCGACGGCCTCGGCGCCGGCCGACCACAGTGCGAAGTTGGTGCCCGTCACTCCGCCCGGGCCCATGTGGTGGCGGGCTCCCAACGGCTGGGGGCTGCCGGGCCAGACGGTGGGGGCGGCGGCCGGGGGCCCGGCGTACCGGGACTCCCGGCGCGTGTGCTGTTCGGGGGCGCTCGACACGTCCGACACGTTGTGGCCTCCGGCGGCTCGCGGCAGGGGCGGGTTCGGGGCCCGCACGGCGTCCCTGCCGCGCGGGTCCGGTGCCCGGGTCTGGCAGGAGTGTTCCCGTTCGGACCGCCCGCCTCACCCGCGTGATCGTCTCCTTTCCGTCCCACTGCTCCGGCCGGGTGAGGGCCAAGCGGGGCCGGACCGTGCCCGCCGCGGGACCCGCACGGCCGGGAGGCGGCGGACCGCGCGGCGTTAACGGAGGCTAACCTGCCCCCATGACTGTGACTCTTGAGGTCGCCGAGGGCGTCGGCACCGTCCGGCTGAACCGCCCCCCCATGAACGCACTGGACATCGCCACCCAGGACCGGCTGCGCGAGCTGGCAGAGGAGGCGACGCACCGCGACGACGTACGGGCCGTGGTGATCTACGGCGGGGAGAAGGTGTTCGCGGCGGGCGCGGACATCAAGGAGATGCGCGAGATGGACCACGCGGCCATGGTCGCCAGGTCCCGGGGGCTGCAGGACTCCTTCACCGCCGTGGCCCGCATCCCCAAGCCGGTGGTGGCGGCGGTGACGGGCTACGCGCTGGGCGGCGGCTGCGAGCTGGCGCTGTGCGCCGATGTCCGGATCGCCGCCGACAACGCCAAGCTGGGGCAGCCCGAGATCCTGCTGGGGCTGATCCCCGGCGCCGGAGGCACCCAGCGGCTGTCCCGGCTGGTCGGCCCCTCCCGGGCCAAGGACCTGATCTTCACCGGGCGCCAGGTGAAGGCGGATGAGGCCCTGGCCATAGGTCTGGTGGACAAGGTCGTGCCCGCGACCGAGGTCTACGGACGGGCGCACGCCTGGGCGGCGAAGCTGGCCGCCGGGCCGGCGATCGCCCTGCGCGCCGCCAAGGAGTGCGTCGACGCCGGACTGGAGGCGGACATCGACACCGGCCTGGCGATCGAGCGCACCTGGTTCGCCGGGCTGTTCGCCACCGAGGACCGTGAGACCGGTATGCGCAGCTTCGTCGAGGAGGGGCCGGGCAAGGCGAGGTTTCGCTGACTCCCGCCGGAGCACGGGGCGCGGGACGGCGTGCGAGCCGCTCCGCGCTCCGCCCCGGCGCACACGGCCGGGGCG
>NZ_JAJFAU010000052.1:7800-27906 GCF_022614595.1 Streptomyces sp. CNQ085 | reverse complement strand
GGTGTTTCGGTGGTCACAGCGAGAGGGAAACGCCCGGTTCCATTCCGAACCCGGAAGCTAAGCCTTTCAGCGCCGATGGTACTGCATGGGGGACCGTGTGGGAGAGTAGGACGCCGCCGAACAATTTGTGAGGCCTCGGTCTCCGAGTTTATGACTCGGAGACCGAGGCCTTTCTGTTTTGTGGTTCCGTGTCTTGTGCCACCAGGAGCCATGTATGGCGAAGAAGGGCTATGGAATTGCTCAGGCCTTGCCACTGAGGGCTCAGAGGCGGCCGGCGGCTTTGAGTGCGAGGTAGGTGTCGGCCAGGGCCGGGGCGAGTTCATGGGGGGTGGCGTCCACGACGGTCACACCACGGCGGCGGAGCCGGGACGCGGTGTGACGGCGTTCCGCCTGAGTCCTGGCCGCGGCCGCGGCTCCGTAGACGGCGTCGAGTGTGCCGCGTGCGGCGGCCATCTCCTTGATGCGAGGGTCGGCGACGGACGCCACCACGACCGTGTGGCGCTGGGTGAGGAGCGGGAGCACGGGGAGCAGACCCTCTTCCAGGGGGGAGGCGTCGAGGCCGGTGAACAGGACGACGAGTGAACGCTGGGGGGCGTTGCGCAGGACGGTCGAGGCCATGCCCCGGGCATCGGACTCGATCAGTGCCGGTTCGAGTGGCGCCATCGTCGTGACCAGTGCGGGGAGCAGGTCATGGGCTGTACGGCCCCGGAGTGTGGCGCGCATCCGGCGGTCGTAGGCCAGCAGATCGAAGTGGTCGCCCGCACGGACGGAGAGGGCTGCCAGCAGCAGGGCGGCGTCCATCGAGGCGTCGAGGCGCGGGATGTCGCCCACCCGGCCGGCCGAGGTGCGCCCGGTGTCGAGGACGGCCAGGATGCGGCGATCGCGTTCGGGGCGCCAGGTGCGGACGGCGACGCTGCTCCGGCGGGCGGTGGCGCGCCAGTCGATGGACCGGGTGTCGTCGCCCGGGATGTACTCGCGGAGGCTGTCGAACTCGGTGCCCTCGCCACGGGTGAGGACGCTGGTGCGCCCGTCGAGTTCACGGAGGCGGGAGAGCCGCGCGGGAAGGTGCTTGCGGCTGGTGAAGGGTGGCAGGACGCGCACCGTCCAGGGGACGGAATGACTGCCCTGGCGGGCGGCCAGGCCGAGCGGGCCGTAGGAGCGCACGGTGACGCGGGCGGCGTGGTGGTCGCCGCGCCGGGTCGGGCGCAGCCGTGTGGTGAGAAGGCGGCGTTCCCCGCCGGGGACGGTCAGCCGGTGCCGGGAGGCGGCGATCTCGGAGCCGGAGGTCCAGACGCTGGGTGGCCAGGCGTCGCGGAGATGCGCGCGGAGCGGTCGTCCGGCGGGGTTGATGACGGTGAGCAGGATTTCGGCGGGTTCACCAAGTCGAACTGATGTATCACCGGAACGGGTGAAAAGGAGCTTTCGTACTGGCGCGGCGCGACCCAGGTCGTACAGGATTGCGAGCAGCAGAGGAATTTCGACGGTGAGTAGGCCGGTCCAGCTCGGAAGCAGGAAACCGACGAGAAGCGCGCCGAGGGCGGCGATGAGAGCGGTACGTCCGGTGAGAGCCATCGATCAGTCCGTGTCGCCTCAGCGGGGCACGGGAACATGGGCGAGCAGCGAAGAGATCACGCTGTCCGCGGTGACACCCTCCATTTCGGCCTCGGGGCGCAGTTGGACGCGGTGCCGCAGAGTGGGCAGGGCGAGCGCCTTCACATCGTCGGGGGTGACGTAGTCGCGTCCGGTGAGCCAGGCCCAGGCTCTGGCGGTGGACAGCAGCGCGGTGGCGCCGCGGGGTGAGGCGCCCAGGGAAAGCGAGGGGGATTCGCGGGTGGCACGGCAGATATCGACGACGTAGCCGGCGACATCGGGGGATACGGAGGTCTTGGCCACAGCGGCCCGGGCCGCGTCCAGATCCGCGGGGCCGGCTACACGACGTACGCCGGCGGCGGTGAGGTCGCGGGGATCGAAGCCTTCCGCGTGCCGGGAGAGGACCTTGATCTCCTCTTCTCTGGAAGGCAGTGCCACCTGGAGCTTGAGCAGGAACCGGTCGAGCTGGGCTTCGGGGAGGGGGTAGGTGCCCTCGTACTCGACGGGGTTCTGGGTGGCGGCCACCAGGAAGGGATCGGGGAGCTTGCGTGCGATGCCCTCGACGGTGACCTGCCGCTCCTCCATGGCTTCGAGCAGGGATGCCTGGGTCTTCGGCGGGGTTCGGTTGATCTCGTCGGCGAGGAGGAGATTGGTGAAGACCGGGCCGGGCCGGAAGGAGAACTCTGCTGTGCGGTTGTCGTAGATGAGCGAGCCGGTGACATCGCTCGGCATCAGATCAGGGGTGAACTGGACGCGCTTGGTGTCGAGTTCGAGTGTGGCGGCCAGAGCGCGGACAAGAAGGGTTTTGGCGACGCCCGGGACGCCCTCCAGCAGTACGTGTCCGCGGCAGAGCAGGGCGACGACGAGTCCGGTGACGGTGGCGTCCTGGCCGACCACGGCTTTGGAGATCTCTCCGCGCAGAGCCTCGAGGGCGGCGCGGGCGCTGTCTGCGGAGGGGGCGCTCACGGAGTGCGGTCCTTGTCTCTCGGAGATGGGGTGATACGGCGTTCGAGGAGGTCGAGTCGGTCGGCCAGCCGGACGAGGGCTTCGTCGTCGGTGGGAGCCGGGCCGAACAGAAGGCTGTGGATCCGGGCACCGTTGTCCCCGGTGCGGGTGGCGACGGCCGGGCACAGAGCATCGGAGCGGTGGGCCTGTGCGGTGGGCACGCCGGCGAGAGGGGCGACCCGGGTACGGGTCGCCGAGCGCAGTGCTTCGGCGGCGCGTTCGCGCGCGCGGGCCCGGTGATAGAGGCGGGCACGGCCCTCGGCCGCCTCGGAGGCCGGGACGGTCACGGGCAGCCGTTCGGGGACGAGGGGGCCGAGGCGCCTGGCCCGCCAGAGTGCGGTGAGGACCGCGGCGACAGCGAGCTGGAGGGCGCCCCACCTCCAGCCGGAGGGGATGAGGTCGTGGAAGCTCTTGTTGCCGCCGTCGGTGGCGGTGGCGTCGTCCAGCGAGGGAAGGTACCAGACCAGATGGGACCGGGAGCCGAGGAGTTGCAGGGCGAGCGAGGCATTGCCGTGGTCGTCGAGACGGTGGTTGTACAGCAGGTCCGGGGCACCGAGCACCACGGTGTCACCTTCGCCGGTTTCCGCGGGGAGCCGCAGCAGGGTGGGCAGTTCGCCGCTGTGGTAGCAGTCCTCGACCGGGGTGGCAGAGGTGGTGTAGGTGATGCCGCCGAGTTCGGCCGCGCCCGCGCGCCGGGCGTAGGGGGCGTCGCAGCCGGGGTGGAGCACCTCGACGGCGGCGGGCTCCACGGCGCGTACATTCGGGGCCAGGGTGCCCAGCGAGGCGGGGCCCGGGGCCAGCAGGACGGTGCGGCTCCCGCTGCCGGAGGCGGCGGTGCGCAGTGCGGACTGCTGCCGTGCGCTGAGCAGGTCGGGGTTGGCCACCAGCAGTGTGGTGTCGGGGCCCAGGGCCTCGGTGGCCTCGGCTACGCCGGTGGCGACGGTGGTGTCCACGCCGCGGTCGGCGAGGAGTTCGGCGGTGGCGCGACTGCCGTAGCGGTCGGCGGAGCGCGGGTCGAGCAGCCCGTGCTGCTCAACGGAGCGGAGGGCGGCGATGACCAGGCCGGCCAGCGCCAGGACGGCCGCTGCCAGCAGCAGGCCGCGGGCACGCCCCCACAGTTGGCGTGCGGTGGGCGATACCGATGCGGCCGCGTCGGTGGGCGGGGTGGGTGGTGCGGTCGTCATACGACGCCTTTGCCGGGGGTCGCGGAGGCGGGAAGGCCACCGGTGAGACGGGGCCGGCTGCGCCGGACGGCGTCGTCGAGGTCCCGCAGCCGGAGATACGCGGCCCGGTCGGCCGGGCGCCCGGCGTATGTCACCTCGTCGAAAGCGAGGGCGGCTGCGTACAGGGACGCGGTGTGGTCTGGGAGGACCCGGGCGGCTTCGGTGGCGGCCTCGTCGGCGGTGCGGCCCGGGCGGGGGGCGAGCAGGGCGCGTTCCTCCAGGGAACGGACGAGAGCGCGCATCCTCTCCTGGAGCGCTTCGCTCCAGCGGGCGGCGGAGGCGTGCCGCTCGGCCGCGGTGCGGTGCTCGTCGGCGCTACGCGGGCGGTCGCCGAAGAGTTCGCCGTGCCCGGCGGATCCGGGTGCGCGGCGCAGCGCGCCCATGCGCAGCCGCAGGCCGATCAGGAAGAGCGCGACGAGCAGGGCGAGGACAGTGAGACCGACCCAGCCGCCGGGCGTGGCCCCGGCAGCGGCGTCGAGGAGGTCGCCGATCCGCTCCCACACCCAGTCGAGGAGGCGCCGCAGCGGGCTCGGGTCGTTCTCGTGGTACATCGGCTTGGACAGTTCGTCCTCGGCGGCCTCGCGTGCCGGGACACGCGGGATCGTCACCGGTGCCCCGCCGTCGGAATCATCCGTGCGCACGCCCGCGGACCGCTTCATCACATCAGTTCCCCGGAGCGGGGTCGTCGGTGCGCCCCTCGTGGCCGGGGACTCCCGCGGCACGGGCGAGTTCGAGGTCGAGGGCCTCGCGGCGAATGCGCTGGTCCATGTAGAGGAGGGCCGTGACGCCCGCGCTGATCGGGAGGGTGATGGTGGAGGCGAGGACCGCGCCGATGCCGACGACGATCAGGTATGTCCAGGTGATCTCCGCGACGGCACCGGAGACGAGGGGGTCGATGCCGTCGCCGCTCAGCACGGGTGCCAGGAAGGAGACGGGGAGCTGGATGATCATCCCGACCATGAAGACCAGCACGACGGTGAGGAGCTGGATGCCGAAGATGCGCCACCAGGAGTTCCGCACGAGCTTGGCGGAGCGCCGGAGGGAGGCGAGGACGCCCTGCCGCTCCAGCATGAGGGCGGGCGCGGAGAGGCAGTAGCGGACCCAAAGCCAGACGGCTGCCGCGGTGCCCGCGAAACCACCGAGGAGACCGATGCCTATGCCCGCCGGTCCCGAGCCCGCCGCGCTGAGCAGAATGCCGGGCAGGAAACCCAGGACGACCGCTCCGGTCACGATCACTCCCACCAGCAGCGTCAGTCCGAGCAGACGGGCGAGCTGCGGCCGGGAGTCGCGCCAGGCATCTCCCATGGACACCGGTCGGCCCAGGACGGCGCGGCTGACCACAACGGTGAGCATCGCGGTGGCGATGACCGTGCCGATCAGGGAGGCCAGCATCTCGACGCCCAGGGCGCTGAACGTGCCGCTGAGGGCGTCCAGCACTTCGCCCCTGGTCGGTTCGGCCTCGGTCTCCAGTGCCCGCAGACTGCTGTTGTCCCGCATCCAGATGCCGGTGGCCACGGTGGAGGCGAGCTGGATCATGATCGCTACCGCGAGCGATATGCCCAGGGTCGTCCGCCAGTGGGCCCGTGCGGTGGAGACCGCTCCGTCCAGGATCTCGCCCACACCCAGAGGACGGAGCGGAATGACACCGGGCTTGGCCGCGGGCGGCTGGTTCCAGTTTCCCCAGCCGCCGCCCGGCGGCGGAGGCGGAGGAGCGCCCCAGCCCTGCGGCGCGGCGGGCGGCTGCTGCGGCGACCAGTTCGTGGGCTGCTGCCGCGGCGTGGCCTTCTCGGCGGGCTGCCCGGAGGTGCCACCGCCTCCGGACACAGGGGGAGGATCGGAAGGGGAGGACCCGGGCGAGGCCCAGCCCGGAGAGTCGCTCACAACAGTTCACCTCGTGTTCTCGCGGCCTGTCCGTGGGGATGTATCGGCTGGTTGGCAGCCATCGTGCCATGGGCCGCCGTGGAACGGCGCGGGCCCTGCGGCTCCCGGTTGCCTTCGACTGATGGTCGGGAGAAGGGGCAGACTGTCCGAATGGTTGACCAGACTGAGGAACGATCCACGGCTTCGGCGCCCGATGACGCACCCGTTCCCGTTCCCGCGCTGCGCTGGGAGGAACCTCCTGAAGGGCCGGTGGTGGTGTTGCTCGACCAGACCCGGCTGCCCGTCGAGGAGGTCGAGCTCGTCTGCACCGACGTGCCCGCACTGGTGGAGGCGATCCGCTCGCTCGCGGTGCGCGGCGCGCCGTTGCTGGGGCTGGCGGGCGCGTACGGCGTCGCGCTGGCCGCCGCACGCGGGTACGACGTGACCGATGCGGCCGAGCAGCTCAGGCACGCGCGTCCGACCGCGGTCAACCTCGGGTACGGGGTGGACCGGGCCGAGCGGGCCTTCCGGACGGCGGCGGACGGCGGCGCGGGGTACGAGCGGGCGGCCGCCGCGGCGTTGGCCGAGGCCCGGGCGCTGCACCGCGAGGACGCCGAGGCGAGTGAGCGGATGGCCGTGCACGGTCTGGCTCTGCTGGGTGAACTGCTGCCGGGCGGCGGCTACCGCGTCCTCACCCACTGCAACACCGGGGCGCTGGTGTCCGGCGGGGGAGGCACCGCGTTCGGGGTGGCGCGTGCGGCGCACCGCGCCGGCGAGCTGCGCCGACTGTGGGTGGACGAGACCCGGCCGCTGCTCCAGGGGGCACGGCTGACGGCGTACGAGGCCGCTCGGGAGGGCATGGCCTACACGATCCTGCCGGACAACGCGGCCGGCTCGCTGTTCGCGGCGGGCGAGGTGGACGCGGTCCTGGTCGGCGCGGACCGGATCGCGGCCGACGGCTCGGTGGCGAACAAGATCGGTAGTTACCCGCTGGCGGTGCTGGCCCGCTACCACCATGTGCCGTTCGTGGTCGTGGCACCCGTGACCACGGTGGACCTTGAGACGGCCGACGGCGGTTCGATCGAGGTGGAGCAGCGTCCTGGCCATGAGGTGACGGAGTTCGCGCCGCCGACGGTGCCGGGGGCCGGGGCGGAACCGGGCAGCGGCATTCCGGTGGCTCCGCTGGGCGCGCAGGCGTACAACCCGGCCTTCGACGTCACTCCGGCGGAACTGGTGACGGCGATCGTCACCGAGCGGGGTGTGGTCTCACCGGTCACGGGGGGCGCGCTGGCCGAGCTGTGCTCGCCCTCACCGTCACCCCGGGATGAGTCCCGATCGGGTGATGGGATGATGGACACATGAAGGGACGTGTCCTGGTCGTCGATGACGACACCGCACTGGCGGAGATGCTCGGCATCGTACTGCGCGGCGAAGGTTTCGAACCGTCGTTCGTGTCGGACGGAGACAAGGCCCTCGCCGCCTTCCGCGAGACCAAGCCCGACCTCGTACTGCTCGACCTGATGCTGCCGGGCCGGGACGGCATCGAGGTGTGCCGGCTGGTCCGTGCCGAATCCGGGGTGCCAATCGTCATGCTCACGGCCAAGAGCGACACCGTCGATGTGGTGGTGGGCCTGGAGTCGGGGGCCGACGACTACATCGTCAAGCCGTTCAAGCCTAAGGAACTGGTGGCACGCATCCGGGCGCGGCTGCGGCGGTCGGAGGAACCCGCGCCCGAGCAGCTCGCCATCGGCGATCTGGTCATCGACGTGGCGGGGCACTCGGTGAAGCGCGACGGGCAGTCCATAGCGCTGACCCCTCTGGAGTTCGACCTGCTGGTGGCCCTCGCACGCAAGCCGTGGCAGGTCTTCACCCGCGAGGTGCTTCTGGAACAGGTGTGGGGCTACCGTCACGCGGCGGACACCCGGCTGGTCAACGTCCATGTGCAGCGGCTGCGCTCCAAGGTCGAGAAGGACCCGGAGCGGCCCGAGATCGTGGTGACCGTACGCGGCGTGGGGTACAAGGCCGGGCCAAGCTGACATGTGGCGTGGCGGTCGATTCCTCTCGGACGGGCTGCTGTCCGAAGGGGCGACGGGCAGCCGGGCGCACCCTCTGTTCCGGATGTTCGTCCGCTGGGTACGGCGCCCGCTGCTGGCCGTGGTGCGGCTGTGGCGGCGCAACATCCAGCTGCGGGTGGTGACCGCCACGCTGCTGATGTCCCTCGCGGTCGTCCTGCTGCTGGGCCTGGTCGTCATCGGCCAGGTCAGCAACGGGCTCCTGGATGCCAAGCAGCAGGCCGCGCGGAGCCAGGCAGCCGGCGGCTTCGCGGTGGCCGAACAGCTGGCCGACGACGTGGTTCCGGGAGGCACCGGCAACGGCCGTGACGTGCGCCAGGACACCGGCACCTGGCTGAACGATCTGGTGACGCAGCTGGCCAGTGGCGGCCAGGGTGTCTACTACCTGGTGGCGCTCAGCTCCGAGGAGGGGCCGGGCACCTTCGGCGCGGGCGAGGGATCGGACACCCACGGGCCCCGCGCGTCCTTCGACCTCAAGCCCGAGGAGAGCGTGTCGCCGCAGCTGCGCGAGGCGCTGGACGACAGCCCCGACACCTACGAGCAGTACGGCACGATCGTGCTGGAAGGCGGCCGGACCGAGGCCGCGCTGGTCATAGGCAAGCGCCTCAGCGACCCCAACGGCGACCCGTACCAGCTGTACTACCTCTTCCCGTTCCAGCAGGAGGAGAAGTCCCTCAGCCTGGTCAAGGGCACCCTCGCCACCGCGGGGGTCTTCGTGGTGGTGCTGCTGGGAGCCATCGCCTGGCTCGTCGTGCGCCAGGTGGTCACCCCCGTCCGGATGGCCGCCAGAATCTCCGAGCGGCTCGCCGCCGGACGCCTCCAGGAGCGGATGAAGGTCAGCGGTGAGGACGACATCGCCCGGCTGGGCGAATCGTTCAACAAGATGGCGAAGAACCTCCAGACGAAGATCCAACAATTGGAGGAGTTGTCCCGGATGCAGCGCCGCTTCGTCTCGGACGTCTCCCACGAGCTGCGCACCCCGCTCACCACGGTGCGGATGGCCGCCGACGTCATCCACGAAGCCCGCGACGAGTTCGACCCGGTGACGGCCCGCTCGGCCGAGTTGCTGCTGGGCCAGCTGGACCGCTTCGAGTCGCTGCTGGCGGATTTGCTGGAGATCAGCCGGTTCGACGCCAAGGCGGCCGCGCTGGAGGCCGACCCGGTGGATCTGCGCGACGTGGTCAGGCGTGTTCTGGAGGGTGCGGAGCCGCTCGCCGAGCGCAAGGGCAGCCGTCTTCTGGTGTACGGCGACGAGCGGCCGGTGGTGGCGGAGGCCGATGCCAGGCGTGTCGAGCGGGTGCTGCGCAATCTCGTGGTCAACGCGGTCGAGCACGGTGAGGGACGGGACATCGTGGTCCGGCTCGCCTCGGGCGGCGGTGCGGTGGCCGTGGCGGTACGCGACTACGGTGTGGGGCTCAAGCCGGGCGAGGCCAACCGGGTCTTCAACCGCTTCTGGCGCGCCGACCCGGCCCGTGCCCGTACCACGGGCGGCACCGGTCTGGGCCTGTCCATCGCGGTCGAGGACGCCAGGCTGCACGGTGGCTGGCTGCAGGCCTGGGGCGAGCCGGGCGGCGGTTCTCAGTTCCGGCTGACCGTTCCGCAGACCGCGGGGGAGCAGCTGCGCGGTTCCCCCATCCCCCTGGAGCCGGCCGACTCCCGCCGCCGGAGGGAGGAGGCCCAGGCCCCGCCCGGTGAGGCGCGTGCCTCCGCGCAGTCCCCGGCCGCGTCCCGGGGTACCGCGCGGGAGCCGCACCGGTCGCGCGGTGGCGCGGTGGCGCCGCCGAGGGAGGCCGTGGACGGTGGGAACGAACCGGGCGGGGGAGAGCCGGACACGCGGAGGCGGACGGCGAGGGAGCCGGAAGAACCGATGGAGGAGCAGGGTGGACATGGCGACCATGGCGAACGGCAAGGCGACTGAGCGTCCCCGCCGGGGTCCGCGTCCGCTGCGTTCCTCCCGTGGCCGCCGCAGGCCCGCGGCGGCGCTCGGCGCGCTCGTCCTGCTGCTCGCCGGGTGCGCGTCGATGCCCTCCGAAGGGGAGGTCCGCAGGATAGATCCTCCCTCCCGGTCCGAAACCGACTCCCAGGCGCGGGTGTTCGGGGTGAGCCCGCGCAAGGGCGCGCAGCCCTGGCAGATCGTGCGCGGTTTCCTGGAGGCCACCACGAGTGACGAACCGGAGTTCGCCACCGCCCGCGAGTACCTCACCGGCAGGGCCGCGCACGGCTGGGACCCCTTCGCCCGTACGACGGTGCTCGACGCCGCCCCCTCCGTGCGCACCTCCGACCGCTCTTCCATCAGTGAGGAGAAGGGCACCACTCTGGAGGTGACCGGCTCCACCGTCGCGCTGGTGGACAGCGAGCACGCCCACCGGCCCAGCGACGGGACGTACCGGGAGACGTTCCAGCTCGTCCGGGTGGGAGGCGAGTGGCGTATCGACCGGCTGCCGGACGGGCTGGTGGTGGCCGAGGCCGACTTCGAGCGCAACTACGAGTCGGTCAACACCTACCACTACGCCGACCTGGGCCCGGATACCGGCGCGGTGACGCGGGGCGAGGATGTCCTGGTCGCCGATCCGGTCTACGTCCGGGAACGCATAGACCCGCTGACCGAGGCGGTCGAGGCGTTGCTGGACGGCCCGACCGGCTGGCTGGCCCCGGTGACCGGCTCGGCCTTCCCCGAGGGCGCACGGCTCGCCGACGGCGCGAGGCTCTCCCCGAACGACTCCGGCACGCTGACCGTCCCGCTGGTCGTACGCGACGGGAAGGGGCGCGAGCGTCCGCTCAGGACGGGGAGCGCCCAGTGCGACCGGATGGCCGCCCAGGTGCTGTACACCGTGGGCGGCCAGGTGCCGGCCAAGACCTCCCGTGTCCGGCTGACGGGAGGAGGCGGCGGCGCGGAACTGTGCTCGCTGACGCGTGACGAGGCCGAGGCGTACGCGCCGGGCCGGCTGGGCGGCGACGGCGGCCAGTACTTCGTCGACGACCGCGACCGGCTGGCCGTGGTGCTGGGCGACGGCGACCGGATCGCTCCCGTCGGCGGTCCGTTCGGCACGGGGCAGGTCCGGATGAGCGCGGTCTCGGTGAGCCGGGACGAGAAGCGCGGCGCCGGGGTGTCGCTGGACGGCCGGTCGCTGTTCGTCGCCCCGCTCACCGCCGACACCGGGTTCGGCGACCCCCTCGTGACCAGCGGCGCGCAGCGGGAGAGGGACGGGCTGACGGCTCCGAGCTGGGACGGACTCGGCGATCTGTGGGTGGCCGACCGCGATCCGGACAGGTCCCGGCTGCTGTGGCTGCGCGGTGGCCAGGAGGAGCCCAGGGAGGTCGAGGTGACCGGTCTCGGCCGCGGTCGCATCGAGGCGCTTAGGGTCTCCTCGGACGGTGTGCGCATGGCGTTGCTGGTCAGTGAGGGGGACCGGACGACTCTCCGGCTCGGACGCATCGAGCGGGAGGAGATCGGAGACGGTGAGCCCAGGGCGACCGTGGAGGGCCTGCGGCCCATCGCTCCGCGGATGGAAGAGGTGCTGGACGCCTCCTGGGCGGGTGACAGCAGGCTGGTGGTCGTCGGCCGGGAGGCGAAGGGCGTACGGCAGTTGCGCTACACGGCGACGGACGGCTCGTCGGCCGGGCCCTCGACGCTGCCCGGGCTCAACGGGGTGACCGGGGTGGCGGCCTCGGAGAACAGCGAGAAGCCGCTGCTGGCCGACACGGAGGAGGGTATCGCCCGGCTTGATCGGGCCGAGTGGGAACTGGTCACGGACGAAGGGTCGATGCCCCTCTACCCGGGGTAGTCGTCCCGGTGTGCTCGGTATGCGGGAATGGTGGGGAGAACTGGCCGGTCTGGTGCTGCCGGCCGACTGCGCCGGCTGCGGTCTGCCGCGCGCCGGCCTGTGTGCGCGGTGCCGGGGGCTGCTGCGCGGCTGCCGGCCCCGTCGGGTGCGGCCGGATCCGCAGTTGGACGGTCTGCCGTCGGTCCACGCGTGTCTGACGTACGCCGACGAGGCGCGGGCCGTGCTGCTCGCGCACAAGGAGCGCGGCGCCCTGCGGCTGGCCGCTCAGCTGGGGGCGGTGCTGGCCGTGGCGGTGCGCGCTGCCGCGCGGGCCGCGGCCCGGGAGACGGCGTCGGGGGAGACTGCGCGGGGGAGGGCGGGGCCGCTGCTGCTGGTACCGGTGCCCTCCGCGCGGCGCTCGGTGGCGGCGCGCGGCCACGATCCGGTGCGGAGGATGGCGCTGGCGGCCGCCGGTGAGCTCAGACGCGGCGGACGGCCGGCGCGGGTCCTGCCCGTGCTGCGGCAGCGGCGTGCCGTGGAGGACCAGGCGGGGCTGGACGCCCGGCAGCGCCTGGCCAACCTGGCCGGCGCGCTGGACACGGCCGCCGGTGCGGGGCGGCTGCTGGAGGAGGGTCCGGTGATCATGGTGGACGACCTGGTGACCACGGGCGCCTCGCTCGCGGAGGCGGCGCGGGTGCTGGACCGGGCGGGCGGCAGGGTGGCCGGCGCGGCGGTGGTGGCGGCCTCGCGGTACGGCGCACCCTAGCGCGGCGCCGGCCGGCCCCCAGAGGGCCCGCACACCGGTGCTCCCGCCGGTCTCGCACCGGCGTGCGGGTGCTCACCCGGCAGGCGGTTCGCGGGGGCGTACCCCGGCCGTGAGTGGGCAGTGTGGTCCGTACGGGTGGAACCGCGGGCGGAAGCGTCTCGTTTCCGTCCTGGAGGCGACGCCGTCCGGGACCGGAGGTCCGTGACACCAGGGGGTGCCGGGTTTCCCCCGGCGGAGGTAGGTTCGGTTGTGAGGAATGGCGAGAGTCGTTCTGTACGGCGGGACATGTGCGCTCCATGGCGTTCGCCCGGCTTTGCCGGTTGTTCTCCCGGAAACGGGAGGGTGGCGATCTTCCCGGCTGAGGAGGAGGTGAAAGTCGCAACCCGACGTAGGGCCGGACGGTGACGGGCAGGAGCCCGCATCTTCCGGACTCAGTGCACAAAGGGCGTTCTCCGCCGCTCAGGCCGCGGAGAAGCCCGGGAACGGAGTTCTGCGTGGACATCGTCGTCAAGGGCCGTAAGACAGAGGTGCCGGAGCGGTTCCGCAAGCATGTGGTCGACAAGCTCAAGTTGGACAAGATCCAGAAGATCGACGCCAAGGCGATCCGCCTCGACGTCGAGGTGTCCAGGGAGCCCAACCCGCGTCAGGCCGACCGCTCCGACCGGGTTGAGATCACACTGCGCTCCCGCGGTCCGGTGATCCGCGCCGAGGCGGCGGCGGCCGATCCCTACGTGGCGCTGGACCTGGCCACGGAGAAGCTGGAGTCGCGGCTGCGCAGGCAGCACGAGAAGCGGGTCTCCGCGCGGAAGGGGAACGGCCACCACCGGATCCCGGCGCGCGACGTGGCCGTGACCGTGCCGAACGCGGCGGCCATCGGCGAGGACGGCCGGCTCGGGCCGCAGCGCACGGCGGTCGGGGAACCGCCCGCCACCACCAGGGTGGGACCGCTGGAGGTCCAGGGGGACGGCCCCCTGGTCGTCCGGGAGAAGACCCACGCGGCGGCTCCGATGTCGCTGGACCAGGCCCTGTACGAGATGGAGCTGGTCGGGCATGACTTCTACCTGTTCATCGACTCCGAGACCAAGCTGCCGAGCGTCGTCTACCGGCGGCACGGTTACGACTACGGCGTCATCCATCTGGAACCCGATCCGTTCGTGGAGGAGGCACCGCAGGGCGCCGGAGGCGCTCTGGGTGGCTGATAACAGTCGCTGACACCGCGCACCGGACCCCGCCCCCGGCCGAACGAGGAATTCGGCCGGGGGCGGGGGCATGGAATCATGGACCCGTCCAATCGGCGTCCTGCATCGGCCGGTTGGCGCTGCGTAGCCTGGCTGCAGGGGGAGGAACGATGGCGGACAGCTTCGGGCCCGTGACGCCCGGTGCGCGGGGCGGAGGCCGCGGCACCACCCCCGCGGACGAGGGGGAGGGGGGTTCGCGCGGGGAACCCATCCGGGTCCTGGTCGTCGACGACCACGCCCTCTTCAGGCGTGGGCTGGAGATCGTCCTCGCGCAGGAGGAGGACATCGAGGTCGTCGGCGAGGCGGGGGACGGGGCCGAGGCCGTGGACAAGGCCGCGGACCTGCTTCCCGACATCGTGCTGATGGACGTGCGGATGCCCCGGCGCGGTGGCATCGAGGCATGCACCTCGATCAAGGAGGTGGCGCCCAGCGCGAAGATCATCATGCTGACGATCAGCGACGAGGAGGCCGACCTCTACGACGCGATCAAGGCGGGGGCCACCGGTTACCTGCTCAAGGAGATCTCCACCGACGAGGTTTCCACCGCGATCCGCGCGGTCGCCGACGGGCAGTCGCAGATCAGCCCGTCGATGGCGGCCAAGCTGCTCACCGAGTTCAAGTCGATGATCCAGCGCACCGACGAGAAGCGGCTGGTGCCCGCGCCGCGCCTGACCGACCGGGAGCTGGAGGTGCTCAAGCTCGTCGCCACCGGCATGAACAACCGCGACATCGCCAAGGAACTCTTCATCAGCGAGAACACCGTGAAGAACCACGTCCGCAACATCCTGGAGAAGCTCCAGCTCCACTCCCGGATGGAGGCCGTGGTCTACGCGATGCGGGAGAAGATCCTCGAGATCAGGTGAGGAGGCCCGGCGCGCCGTGGTCCGGTCCGTGGCGCGCCGGCCGTGTCGATCGCACCGCCCGAGCCGGAGGCGGGCGACGTCAGCCGAGCGCCGAGACGAGGGCCGCGGCCAGCGCCGGGTCGTCGCAGCGCTCGACGCGCACCGCGTCGCAGCCCACCCAGCCCGCCGCCTCCCACAGAGCCCGGGCCATCGGCTCCACCGCGCCGCGCCCCGCCATCGACACCTGCCGCGCCACCAGCGTCCTCCCCTCACGGGCCGGATCGACCCGGCCCAGCAGCCGCCCGCCCGACAGCAGCGGCATGGCGAAGTAGCCATGTATCCGCCGGGCCCTGGGCACGTAGGCCTCCAGCCGGTGGGTGAAACCGAAGATCCTCTCGGTGCGCCTGCGGTCCCAGATCAGCGAGTCGAACGGCGACAGCAGCGTGGTGCGGTGCCGACCCCGGCCTCCGGACGACTCGGTCTCCAGCGCCACCGGGTCCGCCCAGGCGGGCTTTCCCCAGCCCGCCACCTCCACCGGCACCAGGCCCGTCTCGGCGACGACCGCGTCGATCTGCTCGCCCTTCAGCCGGTGGTAGTCGGCCAGGTCCGCGCGGGTGGCCACGCCCATCGCCCTCCCGGCCCGGGCGACCAGCCGGCGCAGGCACTCGCGGTCGGTCGGGTCGTCATGGAGCAGTTCGCCGGGGACGGCGCGCTCGGCCAGGTCGTACACCCTCTTCCAGCCGCGCCGCTCGGTGCAGACCACCTCGCCGGTGTCCAGCAGCCACTCCACCGCGATCTTCGTCTCGGACCAGTCGTACCACTCGCCGCCGTTCTTCGCGCCTCCCAGCTCGGTGGCCGTCAGCGGGCCGTCGGCCCTCAGCCGGTCCCGTACGGCGGCGCAGGAGCGTTCGGAGTCCTCCATGCGGTGCCAGCGGTGCCCCCTGGCCCGGAACGCCCGGCGCCGGAAGGCGAAGTACGGCCACTCCTCGACCGGCAGGACGCAGGCCGCGTGCGACCAGTACTCGAAGGCGCGGCCCCCCGACCAGTACGCCGCCTCCACCGTGTCGCGGCCGACCGCACCCAGCCGTGCGTAGGGCACCAGTTCATGGGAGCGGGCCAGCACTGAGATGGTGTCCAGCTGCACGGCGCCCAGACGGCGCAGCATCCCCCGCACCCCGGCCCGGCGGTCCGGGACCCCCAGCAGCCCCTGTGCGCGCAGCGCGGTCCGGCGGGCCTCGTCGGCGGAGAGTGAGACGGTGGTCATGCGCCGACGATAGAGCCCGCCACCGACAACGGGGTTCCGAAGAGCGGTTCCTACGACGAGGGCAGGTACGCCACGGCCGCCGTCCGCCCCCAGTCCGAGGGCAGCAGCGAGGCCACCCACGCGTCCCGCCGGGTCCCGCGGAAGGTGATCCGCGCCCGCAGGGTGCCCTCCATCACGAAGCCCAGCCGCTCCGCCACGGCCCGCGAACCGGTGTTCCCGGCCTCGGCGAACCACTCCAGCCGCTGCACTCCCAGTTCGCGGAAGGCCCAGTCGGTCACCGCCCGTGCGGCCTCCGCGGTGTACCCGCGGCCCCGCCGCTCCCTGGCCGTCCAGTAGCCCAGCTCCGCCAGGCGCCCCTCCGGGCAGGGCGGTGTGATGCGCACCAGCCCCATGGAGCCCACCAGCTCCCCGTCACGGGTGAAGACGCCGAAGTTGTACGCGGTGTCCCCGCGCCAGCCGGCCGGGCCGATGTTGAGCACGAACTCCTGCGCGTGCCGCCGCTCGTAGGGCTCCGGGAGGGTGGTCCAGCGCAGGATGTCCGGATCCTGGCAGGCGGCGTGGACGGCGGGAACGTCCCGCGGCTCGAAGGTGCGCAGCAGGAGACGCTCGGTGCCGAGGGTGACGGGTCGCATGGAGATGATTGTGCCGGTCATCCAATCGGGCGGAACCGGCACCTTACGAGTCTCCGGCACGTTGGGGGGTACAGGGGCCGGTGCCCCTCGCATACGATGGCCGGTGCGGCTGGGCCCGGAGCAAGGAAGAGGCCCGCCGTGCCAGAGCACCCAGACCGTGCCCGGCCCGACCGGCAAGGAGCCAGCCTACGTGTCCGTCTTCGGCAAGATCATGCGTGCAGGTGAAGGCAAGATCCTGCGCAAACTGCACCGCATCGCGGACCAGGTGTCGTCGATCGAAGAGGATTTCGTCAGCCTCACCGACGCCGAGCTGCGGGCGCTCACGGACGAGTACAGGGAGCGCCTCGCCGACGGAGAGTCCCTGGACGACCTGCTGCCCGAGGCCTTCGCGACGGTCCGCGAGGCGGCCAAGCGAGTACTCGGCCAACGCCACTACGACGTGCAGATCATGGGCGGCGCCGCCCTGCACATGGGCTACGTCGCCGAGATGAAGACCGGTGAGGGCAAGACGCTGGTGGGCACCCTGCCCGCCTACCTCAACGGCCTGTCGGGCAAGGGCGTCCACCTCATCACGGTCAACGACTACCTGGCCCAGCGTGACTCCGAGATGATGGGCCGCGTCCACAAGTTCCTGGGACTGACGATCGGATGCATCGTCGCCAACATGACTCCGGCGCAGCGCCGCGAGCAGTACGCCTGCGACATCACCTACGGCACCAACAACGAGTTCGGCTTCGACTACCTGCGCGACAACATGGCGTGGTCGAAGGACGAGCTCGTGCAGCGCGGCCACAACTTCGCGATCGTCGACGAGGTCGACTCGATCCTCGTCGACGAGGCCCGCACCCCGCTGATCATCTCGGGCCCGGCCGACCAGGCCACCAAGTGGTACGGCGACTTCGCCAAGCTGGTGAGGCGGCTGGAGCGCGGTGAGGCCGCCAACCCGCTCAAGCAGCAGCCGGAGACGGGCGACTACGAGGTCGACGAGAAGAAGCGCACGGTCGCCATCCACGAGTCCGGCGTGGCCAAGGTCGAGGACTGGCTGGGGATCGACAACCTCTACGAGTCGGTCAACACCCCACTGGTGGGCTACCTCAACAACGCGATCAAGGCCAAGGAGCTCTACAAGAAGGACAAGGACTACGTCGTCCTCGACGGCGAGGTCGTGATCGTCGACGAGCACACCGGCCGCATCCTGGCCGGCCGCCGCTACAACGAGGGCATGCACCAGGCGATCGAGGCGAAGGAGGGAGTGGAGATCAAGGACGAGAACCAGACCCTCGCCACGATCACCCTCCAGAACTTCTTCCGCCTCTACGACAAGCTCTCGGGCATGACCGGTACGGCCATGACCGAGGCCGCCGAGTTCCAGCAGATCTACAAGCTCGGCGTGGTGCCGATCCCGACCCACCGGCCGATGATCCGCAAGGACCAGTCGGACCTGATCTACCGAACCGAGGTCGCCAAGTTCGACGCGGTGGTCGACGACATCGTCGAGCGGCACGAGAAGGGCCAGCCGGTTCTGGTGGGCACCACCTCGGTGGAGAAGTCCGAGTACCTGTCGCAGCAGCTGAGGAAGCGCGGCGTGCCGCACGAGGTGCTCAACGCCAAGAACCACGAGCGCGAGGCCGTGATCGTCGCGCAGGCGGGCCGCAAGGGCGCCGTCACGGTCGCCACCAACATGGCCGGCCGCGGTACCGACATCAAGCTCGGCGGCAACCCGGACGACCTCGCCGAGACCGAGCTGCGGGCCAAGGGCCTGGACCCGGTGGAGAACGCCGAGGAGTGGGCGGCGGCTCTGCCCGGGGCCATGGAGCGCGCCGAGCAGGCCGTCGCGGCGGAACACGAGGAGGTCGTCGACCTCGGCGGTCTGTACGTGCTGGGCACCGAGCGGCACGAGTCGCGCCGTATCGACAACCAGCTGCGCGGCCGTTCCGGCCGTCAGGGCGACCCGGGCGAGTCCCGTTTCTACCTCTCCCTCGGCGACGACCTGATGCGGCTGTTCAAGGCGCAGATGGTCGAGCGCGTGATGTCCATGGCCAACGTGCCCGACGACGTCCCGATCGAGAACAAGATGGTCACCCGGGCCATCGCCTCGGCGCAGTCGCAGGTCGAGCAGCAGAACTTCGAGATCCGCAAGAACGTCCTGAAGTACGACGAGGTCCTCAACCGGCAGCGCGAGGTCATCTACGGCGAGCGCCGCCGCGTCCTGGAGGGCGAGGACCTGCACGAGCAGATCGTCCACTTCATGGACGACACCATCGACGCGTACGTCCAGGCCGAGACGGTCGAGGGCTTCGCCGAGGAGTGGGACCTGGACCGGCTGTGGGGCGCCTTCAAGCAGCTCTACCCGGTGACGGTCACCGTCGAGGACCTGGAGGAGGCCGCCGGGGGCCGCGACGGCATCACGGCGGACTTCATCGCCGACGCCATCAAGGACGACATCCACGAGCGGTACGAGGAGCGTGAGAAGCAGCTCGGCTCGGAGATCATGCGCGAGCTGGAGCGCCGCGTGGTCCTCTCCGTCCTCGACCGCAAGTGGCGCGAGCACCTGTACGAGATGGACTACCTCCAGGAGGGCATCGGCCTGCGCGCCATGGCGCAGCGCGACCCGCTGGTGGAGTACCAGCGCGAGGGCTACGACATGTTCATCGCGATGATGGACGGCATCAAGGAGGAGTCCGTCGGCTACCTGTTCAACCTGGAGGTCCAGGTGGAGCAGCAGGTCGAGGAGGTGCCGGTCGAGGAGGCCGGGCCCGCGCCCTCCCTGGAGAAGGCCCCTCAGGAGGAGGCCGTCGCGGCGGGCGGGCGTCCGGCGATCCGGGCCAAGGGCCTGGACGCCCCGCAGCGCCCGGACCGGCTGCACTTCTCCGCGCCGACCGTGGACGGCGAAGGCGGTGTCGTCGAGGGTGACTTCGCCAGTGGCGAGGAGAGCGGTCCGGTCCGCTCGTCCGCGGACGGCATGACCCGCGCCGAGCGCCGCAGGGCCCAGCGGGAGAAGGGCCGCCGCCGTAAGAAGTGACCTGGTGACCGCCGCCGCGTGGCGGCCGGCGGTCCGCTTCGATGCCGTTCCGGGGCCGGACGTCCGAGAAGGACGCCCGGCCCCGCCGCGTTTTCCGCGCCGCCCGGGCCCGCGCCCCGCACGGCGTGGTCACGGTGCCGCCGCGCCGGTCGGAGCGGCGGAGGCGGCCGGGACGACGGGCAGGTCAGGACACGGTGTCGAGCTCGACGGCCGAGCACAGCCAGCGCTGGTCGCGGGAGCGCTCCAGACGGAAGGCCAGAGCGCGCAGCCGGTCGCCGGCGGCGATCCGGGCGAACGCCTCGACCGCGCCGGGGCAGGGCTGCGACCAGCCGACCTCCCGGACCACCGGAGCCGGCCCGCCCGCCACCGCCGACCGCAGCGGCGTCAGCGGGGCGAGCCGGACCAGCTGCTCGTACGCCTCGTCACGGGTGTGGCCGAGCAGCAGGTGGACCGGCCGCAGACCGCTGAGGACGAGCACCAGCCGGTGCGCGAACCAGTAGGGCGGCAGCCTGTCGCGTTCCCGCTGCCGGGCGGCGAGCAGGGCCGAGCGGGCCGGCCGCCGGGAGTCCCGGCGGCCGGGAGGGGCGGTACGGCTGGTGGGCGGCATGGTTTCCTCTCCCCGTGGTCTTGTGCGGTCTCCCGCACGCCAATTTGCTACTGAGTGGTAACTTCCACTCCGGTTTCTACTGGGCGCTCGGCGCGGCGGCAACGACCGATGAACGGTGGCGGCGGAATCCGCGTGTTTCACCTGTCCGATGGACGAGCCGCCGGGATCTTGACGGCCGGGCCGCTGACCTGCGCCGTCCGCCAGGTCAGCCGGACATCGAC
>NZ_JAJFAU010000052.1:0-7790 GCF_022614595.1 Streptomyces sp. CNQ085 | reverse complement strand
CGTCCGCCCGCGCCGGGCGGACGGCGCAGGGCGGGGCCGGGGACGCCCGGCGGCCGGGAGCCGCCGTATGCTGTCGGAACACCCGGAGCGGCCTCACACGGAAGCGGTGGCGATGCGCGTCTATGTCCCCCTCACTCTGTCCGGCCTGGCGGCCGCGCACCGGGCGGGCGAGCTCGGCCCCGGTCCGCTGACCGCCTACGCGGTCACCCCCGGACTGCGCGAGTGGTATGTCTCGGACGACATCGAGGAGCTGGAGTACGCCGCGCTCGGCCGCGCCGCACAGGCCTCGCTGCGGCTCCTGGCCGTCGCCCCGGACGTCCCGCGCCGCAGGGTGGTGGTCGCCGTCGACGTGCCCGACCGCGAGGCGGTGGCCGACCCGGACCGCGGCCTGGACCCGGCCGCGCTGGGCGAGGTGCGCATCGGGCGGGCCCTGCCGCTGGATCGGGCCGCCGCCGTGCACGTCGACGGGGGCGAGGCGGAAGCGGACGTCACCGCGGCGGCCCAGGCGCTGGGCGCGGCCGACCAGGGCGACGACGACGCCCGTTTCACGGTGGACGGGGCGGACGACCACGAGCTGCTGTGGTACGCCACCCAGGAGATCGGCGACATCGTGGAGGGGCTGGGCTGAGCCCGCTGCCGGACAGGTGTCCCGGGCCGGGGCACCGGCCGCCTCTGTCGCCCGTCGGACCCAGCCCTTACCGTCGGGGCATGGACTCGGCCACGGGGAGAGCCCACATCGTGTGGGACTGGAACGGCACGCTGCTGCACGACATCGACGCGGTCATCGCGGCGACCAACGCCGCCTTCGCCGAGATAGGGCTGCCTGCCATCACGCTGGAGCGCTACCGGGAGCTGTACTGCGTTCCGGTGCCGCGCTTCTACGAGAGGCTGACGGGGAGGCTCCCCACCGAGGAGGAGTGGGCCGGGATGGACGAGGCCTTCCACCGGCACTACTTCGCGCGCATCGAGCGGGTGGGGCTCACTGAGGGCGCGGCCGAACTGCTCGCCGCGCGACGGGAGGCGGGGCTGACCCAGTCGCTGTGCTCCCTGGCTCCGCACGACCGTCTGGTGCCGCTGGTGCGCCGGCACGGCATCGAGGAACACTTCGTCCGGGTCGACGGGAACCTCGGCGGCGGCAGTGGGTCGAGCGCCGGCAAGGCCCGGCAGATGGCGGCGCACGTGGCGGCGCTCGACGGGTTCGACCCCCGCCGCACCATGGTGGTCGGCGATGCCGTGGACGACGCGGTGGCCGCCGCGGCCGTGGGAGCGCGGGCCGTGCTGTACACCGGCGGCTCGCACAGCAGAAGCAGCCTGATGACGGCCGGGGTGCCGGTGGTGGACAGCCTCGGTGAGGCGGTGGAGGTGGCCGAGCGGGTGATCTCGGAGGGCTGAGAGCGCCGTACGCCACGCGTCGTCCGTGAGCCGCCGGAAGCTGTCCACAACGTCCAACTCCGACCCCTGGTTCTGTACACATACTGTCCATGACGGGGTTCGGCCGATGGGAGGTAGCCTAGCCGCGTGATCAGCGAGAAATCCGCGGAAGGCAGTGTCGCCTCCGACCCCGGGCACCCGTGCGACGCCGCCGGGACCGGGGATGTCGCAGGTCACTCCGTCTCCAGGCATGACGCCCCGCTCCGGCGGACACTTGGTGTGTCGGCGTCAAGCCCTCAAAAACCCTCAACGCCTTGACGTCACGCAACGGCGCGCGACAGGAGCCAGACGACATGCAGACCAAGCTGGACGAAGCAAAGGCCGAGCTGCTCGAACGAGCCGCCCGGGTGGCCGACAGCGGTCCCGCCGGCGGCCAACCCGTACCGGGGCTGGACGCCGGGACCCTCGCCTCGTACCTCCAGCGCTACTACCTGCACACCGCCCCCGAGGACCTCGCCGACCGCGATCCGGTCGATGTCTACGGGGCCGCGGTCTCCCACTGCCGACTGGCCCAGCAGCGCCCCCAGGGCACCGCCGGCGTCCGCGTCCACACCCCCTCCGTCGAGGAGAACGGCTGGACGTGCACCCACAGCGTCGTGGAGGTCGTCACCGACGACATGCCCTTCCTGGTGGACTCGGTCACCAACGAGCTGACCAGACAGGGGCGCGGCATCCACCTGGTGATCCACCCCCAGGTCGTCGTCCGCCGCGACGTCACCGGCAGGCTGCTCCAGGTCCTGGACGCGGATGCCCGGCCCCGGAACGAGACGCCGGACGACGCGCTCACCGAATCCTGGATCCACGTCGAGATCGACCGTGAGACCGACCGCGAGGACCTGAAGCGGATCACCGCCGATCTGCGGCGCGTCCTGTCGGACGTACGCGAGGCCGTCGAGGACTGGCGGAAGATGCGCGGCGCGGCGCTCCGGATCGCCGACGGCCTGCCCGGCGAGCCGCTCGCCGACGACCTGCCCGAGCAGGAAGTCGAGGAGGCGCGTGAGCTGCTGCGATGGCTCGTGGACGATCACTTCACGTTCTTGGGATACCGTGAGTACGAGCTGACCACCGAGACCGCGGACGGCACCGAGGAGCTGCTGCTCAGTGCCGTTCCGGGTACCGGCCTGGGCATTCTGCGCTCCGACCCGCACCACGACGACCAGGGAGGCGGGGAGCCGGGCGCCGCCCACGACGGCGCCTCCGCCCGCCCCCACGCGCCCGCCCACACCCACGCCCACCCGGTGTCGCCCTCCTTCAACCGCCTCTCGGCCGGTGCCCGCGCCAAGGCCCGCGAGCACCGGCTGCTGGTGCTGACCAAGGCCAACAGCCGGGCCACCGTCCACCGCCCCTCCTACCTCGACTACATCGGGGTGAAGAAGTTCGACGAGGCGGGCAACGTGGTGGGAGAGCGCCGCTTCCTAGGACTGTTCTCGTCGGCCGCCTACACCGAGTCGGTGCGCCGGGTGCCCGTCATCCGCCGCAAGGTCGAGGAGGTGCTCGGCTACACCGGCTTCGTCCCCGACAGCCACGACGGCCGCGATCTGCTCCAGATCCTGGAGACATACCCGCGCGACGAACTCTTCCAGATCCCGGCCGACGAGCTGCGCGAGATCGCCACCTCCGTGCTGTACCTCCAGGAGCGCCGCAAACTCCGGCTCTACCTGCGGCAGGACGAGTACGGCCGCTACTACTCCGCACTGGTCTACCTGCCGCGCGACCGCTACACCACCGCCGTGCGGCTGCGGATGACCGACATCCTCATGGATGAGCTGGGCGGCACCAGCGTCGACTTCACCGCCTGGAACACCGAGTCGGTCCTCGCCCGGCTGCACTTCGTCGTCCGCGTCCCGCAGGGCACCGAGCTGGCCGAGCTGACCCACGCCGACGCCGAGCACATCGAGGCCCGGCTGGTGGAGGCCGCCCGCTCCTGGGCCGACGGTTTCTCCGAGGCGCTGGTCGCCGAGGTCGGAGAGGAGCGGGCGGCCAGGCTCGCGCACCGCTACGGCGGCGCCTTCCCCGAGGGCTACAAGGCCGACTTCCCACCCCGCACCGCCGTCGCCGACCTCCAGTACGTCCAGGGCCTGGAACGGGGCGAGGGCGTCAGCGACTTCGCGCTCAGCCTGTACGAGCCGGTCGGAGCCGGCCCCGGTGAGCGCCGCTTCAAGGTCTACCGTACCGGCGAGCCCGTATCGCTCTCCGCCGTGCTGCCGATCCTCCAGGCCATGGGTGTGGAGGTCATCGACGAGCGTCCCTACGAGCTGCGCTGCGCCGACCGCTCCCCGGCATGGATCTACGACTTCGGGCTCCGGCTGCCGGCGAACCACGCGCAGAACCTGGAGGGAGACGCCCGCGGGCGCTTCCAGGAGACCTTCGCCGCCGTATGGAGCGGCGAGGCCGAGAGCGACGGCTTCAACGCGCTGGTGCTGTCGGCCGGCCTGACCTGGCGGCAGGCGATGGTGCTGCGCGCCTACGCCAAGTACCTGCGGCAGGCCGGCTCGCCCTTCAGCCAGGACTACATGGAGGACACCCTCCGCCGTAACGTCCACACCACCCGGCTGCTGGTCAGCCTCTTCGAGGCCCGGCTCTCCCCGGACCGCGCCGCGGCCGGCCACGAGCTGACCGACGGTCTGCTGGAGGAGCTGGACGGGGCGCTGGACCAGGTCGCCTCGCTGGACGAGGACCGCATCCTGCGCTCCTTCCTCACCCTCATCAGGGCCACTCTGCGCACGAACTACTTCCAGCCGCGCGACGAGGAATCGGGCCGGCCGCACGCGTACGTGTCGATGAAGTTCGACCCGCAGGCCATCCCGGACCTGCCCGCGCCCCGCCCGGCGTACGAGATCTGGGTGTACTCGCCGCGGGTGGAGGGCGTGCACCTGCGCTTCGGCAAGGTCGCCCGCGGGGGCCTGCGCTGGTCCGACCGGCGCGAGGACTTCCGCACCGAGATCCTGGGACTGGTCAAGGCCCAGGAGGTCAAGAACACGGTGATCGTGCCGGTGGGAGCCAAGGGCGGCTTCGTCGGCAAGCGGCTGCCCGACCCCTCGGCGGACCGCGACGCCTGGCTGGCCGAGGGCGTCGCCTGCTACAAGACCTTCATCTCCGGCATGCTCGACATCACCGACAACCTCGTGGGCGGCCAGGTCGTGCCGCCCGAGCGCGTGGTGCGGCACGACGGGGACGACACCTATCTGGTCGTCGCCGCCGACAAGGGCACCGCCTCCTTCTCCGACACGGCCAACGAGGTCGCCACCGCCTACGGCTTCTGGCTCGGCGACGCATTCGCCTCCGGCGGCTCGGCCGGCTACGACCACAAGGCCATGGGCATCACCGCCCGCGGCGCCTGGGAGTCGGTCAAGCGGCACTTCCGTGAGCTCGGGCACGACACCCAGACCGAGGACTTCACGGTCGTCGGCATCGGCGACATGTCCGGGGACGTCTTCGGCAACGGCATGCTGCTCAGCGAGCACATCCGGCTGGTGGCCGCCTTCGACCACCGGCACATCTTCCTCGACCCGGACCCTGACGCGGCCACCTCCTACGCCGAACGCCGCCGGCTGTTCGAACTGCCGCGCTCCTCCTGGGCCGACTACGACACCTCGCTGCTGTCGCCCGGCGGCGGCGTCCACTCCCGCGGCGCCAAGTCCATCCCCGTCGGCGCGCAGGTGCGCCAGGCGCTGGGCATCGAGGGCGGCGTCACCAAGATGACCCCGGCCGAGCTGATGAGGGCCATCCTCAGGGCCCCGGTGGACCTGCTGTGGAACGGCGGCATCGGCACCTACGTCAAGGCGTCCACCGAGACCGACGCCGATGCCGGCGACAAGGCCAACGACGCGATCCGCGTCAACGGCCGGGACCTGCGCGTGCGGGTCGTCGGAGAGGGCGGGAACCTGGGCCTGACCCAGCTCGGCCGCATCGAGTTCGCGCACGAGGGCGGCCGGATCAACACCGACGCCATCGACAACAGCGCGGGCGTGGACTCCTCCGACCACGAGGTCAACATCAAGATCCTGCTCAACTCGGTCGTCGCCGACGGCGACATGACCGTCAAGCAGCGCAACGCGCTGTTGGCGGAGATGACCGATGAGGTCGCCGAGCTGGTGCTGCGCAACAACTACGCGCAGAACGTGGCGCTGGCCAACGCGATGCGGCAGGCGCCCGACCTGCTCCACGCCCAGCAGCGGCTCATGCGCAGCCTGTCCCGCCGGGGACGGCTGGACCGACAGCTGGAGTTCCTGCCCGCCGACCGGCAGATCCGCGAGAGGCTGGCACACGGCCGCGGGCTGAGCCAGCCCGAGCTGGCGGTGCTGCTGGCGTACGCCAAGATCACCGCCACCGAGGAACTGGCGGACACCGACCTGGCGGACGACCCGTATCTGCAGCGGCTGGCGCACGCGTACTTCCCCAGCGCACTGCGCGAACGCTTCCCCGGGCAGATCGGGCGCCATGCCCTGCGGCGCGAGATCGTCACGACGCTCCTGGTCAACGACATGGTCAACACCGGGGGTTCGACCCTGGTGCACCGGATGAAGGAGGAGTCGGGCGCCTCGGCCGAGGAGATCGTGCGGGCGCACACCGCCTCCCGGGAGATCTTCGGCCTGGCCCGCGTCTGGGACGAGGTCGAGGACCTGGACAACACCGTGGCCGCCGACGTCCAGACCCGCATGCGGCTGCACGCCAGGCGGCTGGTGGAGCGGGGCACCCGCTGGCTGCTGAACAACCGGCCTCAGCCGCTGAAGCTCGCCGAGACCATCGAGGTCTTCCAGGAGCGGGTGGAGGTGGTCTGGTCCCAGCTGCCCAAGCTGCTCAGGGGCGCGGACCTGGACTGGCACCAGAGCGTCAACGACGAGCTGACCGGCGCCGGGGTCCCCGGCGAGCTGGCGCTGCGGGTGGCGGGCTTCTCGTCCGTCTTCCCCGCCCTGGACGTGGTGGCCGTCGCCGACCGGACGGGACGTGAACTGCTGGACGTCGCCGAGGTCTACTACGACCTGGCCGACCGGCTGGGGATCACCGAGCTCCAGGACAGGGTGAGCGAGCTGCCGCGCTCCGACCGCTGGCAGTCGATGGCCCGCGCGGCGATCCGCGAGGACCTCTATGCCGCCCACCAGCTGCTCACGGCGGACGTGCTGGCCGCGGGGGACGGCAGCGCCACCCCCGAGCAGCGCTTCCAGGCGTGGGAGGAGAAGAGCGCCGCCGTCCTGGGGCGAGCCAGGGCCACGCTGGAGGAGATCCGCGAGTCCGACACCTTCGACTTGGCGAACCTGTCGGTGGCGATGCGCACGATGCGCACACTGCTGCGCAGCAACCGCTGACGGGCCGGAACGCGGGAAGCACGGTGGTGGGGGCGGACGCCCCCCCCCCCCCCCCCCCCCCCCCCCCGCGGCGCCGCCGGGCGGCCCCGCTTCACCGCGCCGGTCCACACGGCCGCCATCTGGGACCTCCGCCCCTTTCGAGTCCGGTAGTCCGGCGGTGGGCTCCCGTCCGTCGCCGCCCCCGTCGCGGACGGCCGCCGGCGACAGCGCCGGCGCGGCGGTCGGCGCGACACCCGCTCCGCGGGCACGGCCGACCGTCGAACGGCCGCGCCCTACGTCCCGTTGGGTCGGTCCCCACGGCTGAACACATCACCTGGCGGCAGTGCCTCACACGTCAAGCCGTCTTCCGCGACCGGCTCATGGCCGTGGTGCTTCAACCTCCCGCCGGAGAGAGAGGTTGGCATCACATCAGGGGAGGGGGAGCGGGGGCGTCCGCCTCGCGGGCCGCACGCTCGACCGCGCTGGCGAGCAGCGCCAGATCGGTCGGACCGTTGCCCAGTTCGCGTACGGGACGACGGGCGGGAGGGTCCCCTGCGCGTGCCCAGTCCAGTGGAACCACCGTCGGCCGCTGGGTCGCCGTCCGGGGTATGCGGCCCGACACCCGGCCCGCCTGGAAGGCGGTCACCGAGCCATCCGGCCGGTGCAGCGTCCCGCGCCCCGGCAGTGGCCCCTCCGCGGAGCCACCCGGGCCGCACCCGGCTTCCGGGCCGCTCGGGGCATCGGAGCCGAGGAAGGCCCGCAGGGCCGCGCCCTGCCCGGTGGCCGTCCGCCCGGTGTGCTCCGGCCGCCCGGTGGCGGCTACCAGATGCACCCCCAGCCGAGCCCCGTCCCGGGCCACGGCCTCCAGCGCCCGGACCACCGAACCGGCCGCCGGGCGGCCGGGGTTGCCCAGAGCGGGGGCGACCAGCGTGTCGAAGTCGTCGACGAGGACCACCAGCCGGGGCAGCGGCCCCGGTCCCGCGGCACCGACGGCCTCGGTGGGGGCCGCGTTCGCGGGCGCCCGCAGCTTGAGGGTGCCGGGCTCGGGCCCCGGGCCCGTGCCGGGGCCCGAGC
>NZ_JAJFAU010000051.1:27697-28494 GCF_022614595.1 Streptomyces sp. CNQ085 | reverse complement strand
CGGCCGCCCCGGCGGACCGCCGCCGGGGGCGCGGGGGTGGCCGCGGCGCCCCGGCGCGGGCGGGCGACGTAGACTTCGCTGTATGGCGAGGAAGGAAACATCCGAGAATCCGGGGCGGCTCAAGCAGATCGCCCTGACGTACAAGATGACGCGGCGTGCCGACAAGGCGATCGGCTTCGTCCTCGCGGGCGTGGGGCTCGTCACCTTCGGTGTTCTCCTCGCGATCGGCTTCTGGGTCGGCCACCCCGTCTACCTGGGCATCCTGGGCTTCCTGCTGGCCTTCCTCGCGATGGCGATCGTCTTCGGCCGCCGGGCCGAGCGGGCCGCGTTCGGCCAGATGGAGGGCCAGCCCGGCGCGGCGGCCGCCGTCCTGGACAACATCGGCCGCGGCTGGACGGTCACCCCGGCCGTCGCCATGAACCGGCAGCAGGACGTGGTCCACCGGGCCGTGGGCAAGGCCGGTATCGTGCTCGTCGGCGAGGGGGACCCGAACCGGGTCCGCCCCCTGATCGCCTCCGAGAAGAAGCGCATGGCCCGCATCGTCAGCGGCGTCCCGGTCCATGACGTGATCGTGGGCACCGGCGAGGGCCGGACGGAGCTGAAGAAGCTCCGCACGAAGCTGCTGAAATTTCCCCGGGTTCTTCAGGGCCCCCAGGTCACGGAGACCAACGACCGGCTGCGGGCCATGGGCGACCTGATGAACAACCTGCCGCTGCCCAAGGGGCCGATGCCCCGCGGCATGCGGATGCCGAAGGGCCCGACCCGCCGCTGAGGCGGGGGGGGGGGGGGGGGGGGGG
>NZ_JAJFAU010000051.1:0-27687 GCF_022614595.1 Streptomyces sp. CNQ085 | reverse complement strand
GCCGAGTCCGCTTCGCGGACTCGGCTCCGCGCGGCTCAGATCCGCACCTGTACGGCACCGGAGAGCCGGTCGTGCAGGCCGCGCGAGTCGCGGTCCCACACGAGCGCGGGCACCGCGAGCACCAGCAGGGCCGTGCGCACCACCGTGCGGGGCAGTGTCAGCCGCCCGCCGTTCGCGGAGACCACCCGCAGTCCCAGCAGCCGCTTGCCCGGTGTGAAGCCGACCGTGCCGACGGTGAGGACGCCGAGCACCGCGAAGACCAGCAGGGCCCAGTTCCCGGCGGAACCGATGTCGCCGCCCGTGAGCAGACCGTATGCGATCAGCACGCACAGGCCCCAGTCGATGAGGATCGCGCCGAACCGGCGCCCCGGCGGGGCGATCGACCCCGGCCCGTTCTCGGGCAGCCCCAGCCTCTCGCCCCGGTAGCCGAAGTCCGCACCCATCTGCTCGGCCGCGGCCCTGGGCCCGGAGAGCCAGGATCCGATTGCTTGCCTGTTGTCCACCCGTCAACGGTAACGCGCGGCCTTACCGGGTACCCGGCGGGTCCGTACACGGCCGCGAGGGCGGCACCGGGACCGGTGCCGAGAGCCACCGTCCGCACACTCGTCCGGTTAACATCATCGAAACAAATGGGTCATGCTTGAGAAATCCCGCAAATCTAAGGTCGGGCGACAGCAGGACATCGCACTGGACTGCCACTCGAGCTGCCACCCCGTCCCCTCGCGGCGGGACTAGGAGGACTTGGATGTTCCAGAACGCCGACGAGGCTAAGAAGTACATCGCGGACAACGACGTGAAGTTCGTCGACGTCCGTTTCTGCGACCTGCCGGGCATCATGCAGCACTTCACGATCCCGGCCTCGACGTTCGACCCGTCCGAGATGCAGGCCTTCGACGGGTCCTCGATCCGCGGCTTCCAGGCGATCCACGAGTCCGACATGGCGCTGCTGCCGGACCTGTCCACCGCCCGCCTGGACCCGTTCCGCCGCGACAAGACGCTCAACGTCAACTTCTTCATCCACGACCCGATCACCGGCGAGCAGTACAGCCGCGACCCGCGCAACGTGGCGAAGAAGGCCGAGGCGTACCTCGCCTCCTCCGGCCTCGCGGACACCGCCTTCTTCGGGCCCGAGGCCGAGTTCTACGTCTTCGACAGCGTCCGCTTCCAGACCAGCGCGAACGAGTCCTTCTACCACATCGACTCCGAGGCGGGCGCCTGGAACACCGGCGCGCTGGAGGACAACCGCGGCTACAAGGTCCGCTACAAGGGCGGCTACTTCCCGACCCCGCCGGTGGACCACTTCGCCGACCTGCGCGCCGAGATGTCGCTGGAGCTGGAGCGGGTGGGCCTGAAGGTGGAGCGCCAGCACCACGAGGTCGGCACCGCCGGCCAGGCGGAGATCAACTACCGGTTCAACACACTGCTCGCGGCCGCCGACGACCTGATGCTGTTCAAGTACATCATCAAGAACGTCGCCTGGCGCAACGGCAAGACCGCCACCTTCATGCCCAAGCCGATCTTCGGCGACAACGGCTCGGGCATGCACGTCCACCAGTCGCTGTGGTCCGGCGGTGATCCGCTGTTCTACGACGAGCAGGGCTACGCGGGCCTGTCCGACACCGCCCGCTACTACATCGGCGGCATCCTCAGGCACGCCCCGTCGCTGCTGGCCTTCACCAATCCGACGGTGAACTCCTACCACCGTCTGGTGCCCGGCTTCGAGGCCCCGGTGAACCTGGTGTACTCGCAGCGCAACCGCTCCGCCGCGATGCGCATCCCGATCACCGGCTCCAACCCCAAGGCCAAGCGCGTGGAGTTCCGCGCCCCGGACCCGTCCTCCAACCCGTACCTGGCCTTCTCGGCTCTGCTGCTGGCCGGCCTGGACGGCGTCAAGAACAAGATCGAGCCGGCCGAGCCGATCGACAAGGACCTCTACGAGCTGGCTCCGGAGGAGCACGCGAACGTCCCGCAGGTGCCGACCTCCCTGCCGGCCGTCCTGGAGGCCCTGGAGGCGGACAACGAGTACCTGCAGGCCGGCGGCGTCTTCACCGCCGACCTGATCGAGACCTGGATCGACTACAAGCGCACCAACGAGATCGCCCCGATCCAGCTCCGCCCGCACCCGCACGAGTTCGAGATGTACTTCGACATCTGATCGACGGACGCCCCCGCCCCGCCCCCGTGTCCGGCCCGCGTTCCCACAGGCCGGACACGGGGGCCACGGCGTCCGTGCCCCCGGGCTCCGCACCGCGCAGAGCCCGCGCCCGGACGGCCCTGTGCTCAGGCCCCGGCCCGTGGAGCCGCGGGCACCGGCACACCGGCACGATGACCACACGCCCCGGTCACGGGGGAGACGTCAGCCGCCGCTCTCCCCCGGTTCTCGGGGCACGATCCGAATCCACGGGCGACGACGGCGCCAGCCGACCGCGACACGGTGATCGCCGGCCCTGAGGAGAAGGAACCCGGTCACCGCGGCGGTCCCCGTCGCCACGGCACCGGCCGCGGCAAGGCCGGCGCGGGCTCCGTAGGTGTCGGTGATCCAGCCGACCACGGGAGCGCCGAGGGGCGCGCCGCCGAGGAGGACCATCATGTACAGGGCCGTGACCCGGCCCCGTACGGTCACGGCGGTGGAGGTCTGCATCGTGGCGTTCGTGGCCACGTTGACGACCATGGCGAACAACCCCATGGGGACCATGAGCAGGGCGAAGCTCCACAGAGTCGGCGCCGCGGCGGCCACGATCTGCAGGACGCCGAAGGCCAGCGCGGCGAGGAAGGGCAGTCTCCGCCGTGCGGACTCGTGCCGGGCGGTGAGCAGCGCTCCGGCCAGCGAGCCCGCCGCGACCAGGGTGTTGAAGAGGCTGTAGGCGCCCGCACCAGCGTCGAAGACGTCGTCCGCGTAGGCGGACAGGTGGACCGGGAAGTTGAGAGCGAAGGTACCGAAGAAGCCCACCAGGACGATGGGCCACAGCAGCTCCGGCCGGCCGGCGACGTAGCGCAGGCCCTCGCGCAGCTGTCCCTTTCCGCGCGGGGCGCGTTCGACGGCGCGCAGTTCCCTGTTGCGCATCAGCATCATGCAGATCAGGGGCGCGGCGAAGGACACCCCGTTGAGGAGAAACGCCCACCCGGTGCCGACACCGGTGATCAGCAGCCCGGCGATGGCCGGGCCGATCAGACGGGCGGACTGGAAGTTCGCGGAGTTGAGGCCGACCGCGTTCCGCAGCAGGCTCGGGCCGACCAGCTCGGCGAGGAAGGACTGGCGTGCCGGATTGTCGAACACGGTGGCGATGCCGACCGCGAAGGCGGCGGCGTACACGTGCCAGACGTGGACACGGCCGGTCAGTGTGAGGGTGGCGAGGGCGAGCGCGGTGAGGGCCATGACCACCTGGGTGGCCGCCAGTACGGGGCGCTTGGGCAGCCGGTCGACGAGGACCCCGCCGTACAGGCCGAACAGCAGCAGTGGCAGGAACTGCAGGGCGGTGGTGATCCCGACGGCGGTCGAGGAGCCGGTCAGGCTGAGGACCAGCCAGTCCTGGGCGATGCGCTGCGTCCAGGTGCCGTTGTTGGACACGACCTGGCCGAGGAAGAAGAGGCGGTAGTTCCTGACCTTCAGCGAGGACAGCAGACGAGCTCTGGGGGTGGGTGAGCCGTACCGGTCACGGATGTCGGGTGTGGGGGCGGAACCGGTCCCGGGTCCCGTACTCAACTGGGCTCTCCTCCTGAGTTCCGTCCGGTACGCGCGGCCGGTGTCCTTCGTTCCGGTTCGTGGTCGCGATCCACCTACGCGACCGTGATCACGGCAGGTGCCGCGGTCGAGTCACGGACCACGAGCGTGGGCCGGTGCAGGATGGACTGACCGGACTCACCGCCTCCCCCGTCCATGACCTGTCGCAGCTTGGCGAACGCGGTGGCCGCCATCTCCTCCACGGGCTGCCGCACCGTGGTGAGCGCGGGCGTGGCCATACCCGCGAGCATGATGTCGTCGTAGCCGGTCACGGAAACGTCGCGGCCGACCACCAGGCCCGCCTCCCGCGCGCCCGTGGCGACGCCGAGCGCGCACATGTCGTTGATGGTCACGATCGCGGTCGGCGGATTGGGGACCGAGAGGATCTCCCGTGCGGCGACCCGCCCGAGTTCGGCGGTGTCCCGGTCGTCGAAGTCCACCGTGTCGGCTCCCGACCACACGGTGCCCGCGGACGGGGGGAGGCCGGCGGTGTCCAGTGCCTGCCGGAAGCCGCTGTACCGCTCGGCACGGTTGACGCTGCCGATCGAACCCGACACGAAGGCCAGACGCGTGTGCCCCAGTCCCAGGAGGTGCTCTGTCGCCAGGCGCATGCCGAGGACGTTGTCGGTCCCGATGTTCACCACGCTGTGCGGGTCACCGGGTTGCGCGGTGCGGTCGAAGGCGACCAGTCCGAGCCCTTCCTCGACGGTCGGCTTCACGTGGTCGAGCGAGGGGAGGGAGGAGCACAGCACCACTCCGCCGATGCCGTCGCCCCACAGCTCCTCGACGTAGCGGCGTTCCCGGTCCGGGTCACGCTCGCTGTTGCACAGGAGCATGTAGAAGCCCTCCGCCAGGGCCGCCGCTTCTAGGTGCCGGGCGAAGGTGCCCCAGAACGGATTGGCCACCGACGGCACGACGAGCCCCAGCATCTGGATCCGCCCGGTTCGCAACTGCCGGGCGGCGCGGTTGGGACGGTAGCCGAGGCGGCGGATCGCCGACTCCACCCGCGACCGCGTCTCGGGGAGCATCCGGCCCGTCCTGCCGTTGAGCAGGTTGGAGACCGTGCTCGGCGAGACCCCGGCCTCCTGCGCCACCTGATAGATCGTTACCCCCGCCACTGGTCTCTCCCCTGCCAATGAGAGCGAATTGTTTCCGGAGTGTTGACAGCCCGTACGGCCGTTCCTAGTGTCTCGTGCATCGAAACACCAGTAAATCGATGCACTGACTCTACCGCAAGTACGCCATCCGTTCAGTGCGCGTCCTCTCGCCGTCCAGGAGTCCTCATGCGTACGCACACTTCCGCTCTGTCCAGAAGAAGACTTCTCGGACTCGGCGCCGCCGCGGCCGCGGGCGCCGCGCTGTCCGCCTGCGGCGGTCCGGCCCCCCAGCAGGGGGGCGGCGGCGACGCCTCCCTGCGCCTGCTCACTCCGATCTTCGACCGCGCGGACGGGCAGAAGCTGCTCACCTCGCTGCTCGCCGACTTCAAGAAGGACCACCCCGGCGTCAGTGTCCAGGTGGACTACACCGAGTACGGAAAGCTCAACGAGAAACTGGCCACGTCGATCGTGGGGGGCCAGCCCTACGACGTCATGCTGATGGGCGTCGGCTGGATCCCGCCCTTCGTCGAGAAGGGCGTGCTCGCCGACCTCGGGACGAGCCGGTCCGAGCTGGAGAGCACGTACAACCCCCGCGTGGTGGAGCCGGGGATCTACGAGGGCGGGACCTACGGCCGCCCCATCCTGCTCGACACCAGGATAGGCATCTACCGCAAGGACATACTGGCCGAGGCGGGGATCGACGCACCGCCCAAGGACATGACCGAGCTGATGGAAATGGGCAAGGAGCTGACGGTCCGCGAGGGCGGGAAGCTGACCCGGGCCGGCGTGGACATCCTCAGCAACGACCTGCGCCAGACGTACCTGCCGGTCATGTGGGCGCACGGCGGCGACCTGTTCGCCGACGGGAAGCCCGTCTTCGACTCGGACGAGGCCGTGGAAGCCCTCCAGTGGATGGTCGACGTCATCCGCACGGAGAAGATCGAGGACTACGGATTCACCCAGAAGGGGGCCGTCGTCGCTCCCCTCATCCAGGGACGGGCGGCGATGATGATCGGCCACAACGACATGTGGCGCCAGGCTTCCGAGAGCGCTCCCGAACTGATCGAGGAGGACAGGATCGGCGGGTTCATGCTGAACCAGCGGCGGCCCGCGCTGTTCCAGGGCGGGACGCTGGCCACCATGTCGGCGAAGACGAAGCATCCCGAGCAGGCCAAGGCCCTGGTGGAGTACCTGTCCGGGGAGAAGGTCTCGCCCCAGGCCGCCGAGCAGCGCGGCAACATCCCGGCGGTCCTCAGCGCGGCGGACTCCGAGTACGTCAGAAGCAACAAGCTCATCTCGTTCGCGGTGGACAACCTCGACCACGCCTTCTCCGAGGGCGGAGTGCCGACCTGGCTGGAGATCCGGGAGGAGTTCAAGCCCGCTCTGGAGAGCGCGCTGCTCGGCAAGTCCAGCCCGGCCGACTCCCTGCGAGGACTGGCCGAGACGGCTGAGGCCATCATCGCCAAGGGGGCCTGAGACCGGTGTCCAGCCACCAGGCCGTGGACACGGCACGTCGACACCGGAAGTCGGTGTATCGATCTACCAGTCCGCCGACATCCTCACCCCGCGGTGACCGTCCGCGGCGCGGGCGGAAGTTCGGGCACGAGCGGCGCCGGGTCGCCCTCATCCTGCTGGCGCCCTCGGTCGTGCACCTCGTCTGGTGGATCGGCATCCCCGTTGTCGCGACCTTCGTCCTGGCCTTCACCGACTACGACATCCTCGCGGGCACGGTCTCCTTCAACGGGCTGGACAACTTCCAGGAGATCTTCGGTGATCCGACCTGGAACTCGTCCATCTGGCACACGGTCGTCTTCACCTTCTTCACAGTGCCGGTGGCCATGGCGATCGCCGTGGTCCTGGCACTCCTGCTCAACGTGAAGATGCGGGCGGCGGCCTGGTACCGCACGGCCGTCTTCATGCCGCACGTCACCGCGACCGTGGCGATCGCCCTGGTCTGGATGTGGATGTTCGAGCCCCGGCTCGGTGTCGTGAACACGATGCTGGGCTGGGTGGGCATCGACGGGCCGGCCTGGCTGGCCGACCCGGACTGGGCCCTGTTCGCCGTGATCGTCGTGAGCATCTGGAAGGGCATCGGCATCAAGATGCTCATCTACCTGGCCGCCCTGCAGGCCATGCCGGACGACGTGTACGAAGCGGCGAGGATCGACGGCGCGTCGCAGGTGCGGCAGTTCTTCTCCATCACCCTGCCGTTGCTGAAGCCGGCGACGTTCTTCGTCCTGGTGGTGTCGATCATCGACTCCTTCCAGGCATTCGACCAGCTGTACGTGCTGACGCCCGACGGAGGGCCCGGCAACTCGACGACCGTCATGACGTACGAGATCTACCGCACGGCCTTCAAGGAGTTCAACATGGGCGCGGCCTGCGCGCAGAGCGTGGTGCTGTTCGTGTTCCTGCTGGTGCTCATGCTGATCAGCCGACGTCTCACCGGAAAGGAAGACGATGTCCGCTGACCAGCTCTCCGCCCCCGGAACGGCTCAGGCTCCGGCTCCGGTCGCGCGCCGGTCCGCCCGCCCGCCGCTCACCCGGCGCCTGCCGCGCCTCGCGCTGCACCTGGTACTCATCACCGTGTCGCTGGCGATGGCCGTCCCGTTCTTCTGGATGATCATCACCTCCCTGAAGACCGACCCCGACCTCGCCTCCCATCCCCCCGGCCTGCTGCCGCGGGTGTGGGACTGGGCGAACTACCCCGAGGCCCTGGAGTACGCGCCGTTCGGCACCTACTTCCGCAACAGTCTCTTCATCTCCATCGGGCACACCGCACTCAATCTGGTGATGGCCTCCATGGCCGGGTACGCCCTGGCCCGCATTCCGTTCCGGGGCAGCACCGTGGTCTTCATGGGCGTGCTGGCCACGATGATGATTCCGACCTACACCAAGATCGTTCCCCAGTACCTGATCGCCAAGGGCGTCCCCTTCTTCGGCGGCAACGACTATCTCGGGCGGGGCGGCCACGGCTGGCTCGACTCGTGGTGGGGCCTCATCGTCCCCGGTGCGCTGACGCCGTTCGCCATCTTCCTCTTCCGCCAGTTCTACCTCTCCCTGCCGCGCGAACTGGAGGAGGCTGCCCGTATCGACGGCATGGGCGAGTTCGGCATCTACGCCCGGGTGATGACGCCCCTGGTAAAACCGGCCATCGCCACAGTCGGTCTGCTCACCTTCGAGAGCAGCTGGAACAACTTCCTGTGGCCCCTGATCATCACGTCGGACACCGAGCTGCGCGTCATCCAGGTGGGACTGTCGGCCTTCCAGCAGGCCGACCAGAACGCCTGGGCCTACCTGATGGCCGGCACGACGCTCGCCACCGTCCCGATGGTCGCACTGTTCCTTCTCGCGCAGCGCTACTTCGTCCAGGGCTTCGCCAACTCCGGCATCAAGTAGCCCTGTCGTTCGTTTCGATACACCTACGGAGAACCTCTTATGTCTTTTGACCTCACGGGCCGCCGCGCACTCGTCACCGGCGCGGGCCACGGTATCGGCGCGGCGGTCGCGCTGGGTCTGGCCCGGGCAGGCGCCGACGTGGTCGTCCACTACGGGAGCTCCGCCGACCCGGCGGAGCGGGTCGTGGAGGAGATCAGCGCGCTCGGGCGGAAGTCCGCCGCCCTCGGCGCCGATGTCACGGACTCGGCGGCCGTCGAGCGCCTGATCGACGAGAGCGTCACCTTCCTCGGCGGCCTCGATGTCGTCGTCGCCAATGCCGGGCACCTCGTCGCACGGGTCCCGGTCGCCGAGATGACCGAGGAGCACTTTCTCCGTGTGATCGATGTCAACCTGGTCTCCGCCTTCCGGACCTGCCGGGCAGCCCTCCCGCACGTTCGGGAGGCCGGGCCCGCGGGGCGGATCGTCCTGATGGCCTCGCAGGCGGCCCACGACGGCGGCGGCCCCGGCGCGGCCGCCTACGCGGCGGCCAAGGCCGGAGTGATCGGTTTCGCCAAGGGCCTGGCCAAGGAGGTGGGCGGCTCCGGCGTCACGGTCAACGCGCTCGCTCCCGGATACATCGGCGGTACCGCCTTCCACGACACGTTCACCGCCCCCGAGGCCCAGCGCGGCATCGTCGAGAAGCTGCCCGTCGGCCGGGGGGGCACCGCGGACGATGTCGCCGGCGCGGCCGTTTACCTGGCCTCCGGCGAGGCCGGGTACGTCACCGGGGCCACCTTCGACATCGGTGGTGGCGCATGGCCGCGCTGACCGTCCCGAAGGAGGCGGGCGGGTGGTGGCACGCCTACGTCTGCCCGGCGCACGGCGTCGAACTCGACCACGGCGACCTGCTCGGCGCGGCCTTCCCCGCCGCCGGCGCCGCCTGCCGCCATGGCTGCCGCCTGGACACCGACGCCGTACGGGGCGCGAGGACGGTCCTGGCGCACCAGGAGATCGCCCGGCGCCTGCGGCACCTGGCCGCAGGCACCCCCGCCGAACGCCGCGAGGCCGTGGCCGTGCTGCACCAGTACGCCGAGCTCTACGCCGGTCTGCCGGACACACACGCGGGCGGCGCCGACTGGATGCTGCGCGGACGGCTCTTCCACCAGGCGCTGACCGAGGCCATCTGGGCGGTCAACATCGCCCACGCGGCCCGCACGCTCGCGGCGCACCACGACACCGGTTCCGGACTGGGCGCTCTCGTGCCCTTCCTCGACTCGCTCCGGGAGGCGGCCGGCGCGGCGCGGAAGGAACTCCTGCGGAAAGGAGAGGAACGCTCCAACTACACGGCCTGGCTCGCCGCGGCGGAGATCTCCTGCCGGTCCGCCGCCGAGGTGATCTCCGGGACCGTGCCCGACGCGGTGCGCCTGGCCGAGGAGTACGGCCTCGGCGCCCACATGCGGGTGTCGGTCCACCGGGACGGCTGGGAGTGGGAGGCGAGCACCTATTACCACCTGTTCGTCCTGCACGCCTACCTGCTCGCACTGCGCGGCGCCCGCCCGGAGCGGCTTCCCGAGGGCATGGCGTCGGTACTGGGCGCGATGGTCTCGGCACTGGCGGGCGTCGCCGCTCCGGACGGCACCCTGCCCGCCCTCCACGACGGCCCGTACCGGCGCGAGGCGCAGTCGGCGGAGATCGCGGAGGTGGCAGCGCTCGCCGGCCGGCTGTTCGCCGGCACTCCGCTGGAGTCGGTCGCGCGGGCCGCCGGGCGCGACTCCACCGCACCGCTGCCCGCGGACCTCGGTGAATGGTTCGCGGGCCCTCCGCTCCCCGCGCCGCCGTCGCGACGGGACTTCCCCGACGCCGGGTACGCGGTGTTCCGGACCGAGGGCGTCCACGCGGTGCTGGACGCCGGACCGCACGGAGGCGCGCACGGGCACCAGGACAAGCTGTCGCTCTACCTCTACGCGGACGACGGCACCGCCTGGCAGCCGGATCCCGGCCAGGTACCGTACGCCCACCGGAGCCTGCGGCGGTACTACGCCGGCACGACGGCCCACCCCGCCTTCCGGGTCGACGACACCGAGCAGCGGCTCTGCGACGCCGTCCTCGACGGCGACACCGGCCGGTGCGACCAGGCGTACGACGGGGTGACGGCGACCCGCAGGGTCGTCGAGGACCGGCACTACCTGCTCGACGTCCTCGTGCTGGAGGCCGCCGCCGAGCACCGGCTCACCGCCCAGCTGCGTCCGGCCACCGCTCTCGATGTCGTGGCCCAGGGCCCCGACCGCGCCCGCACCGTCTGGGGCGAGGACGGGGAAGCCGTCCTGAACGGCTGGCACGTGGCACGTCCGCCCGCGGAGTTCACCGTCGTCCCCCACCCCGGCCCCGCCGACGACCCCGCACGGGTCCGTCAGGGCGTCGACTGGTCTCTCACCGGCCGGCGGGCGGTGTTCGTCTCCGTCTACCAGTCCGCCGAGGCGGCTCCCCCCGTCCGCCGGGTGAGCCTGTCCGAGCACACCGTTCACATCGATCTGGCCGACGGAACCGTCGCCACCCATCCCATCGGAGCGTGAGAGTACGCATGCTGCTTCTCGAGGGACGACTCGACTCACTGCGCGGCGAGCTGAACGGCACGCACGCGGCCCAGTGGCGAAGGCTGTACGAGCAGTGCGACTGGTACCGCCGGCAGAACCCGCCCACCGAACACCCCGAGGCGAGCATCACCTACTTCGGTCCCGCCGCCGCCAACCTGGCCCTGGCCTACCGGCTCACCGGGCAGCGCGGTTACCTGGAGGAGGCGTGGCGCTGGATCTCGACCTGCGCGGCGTTCCCCCACTGGGGCCGGGCCCACATGCCGGACCACGACCTGGACGCGGGCTGGCTGCTGCACGGTCTGTCCCTCGCCTACTCCTGGCTGGGCGAGGACCTGGAGCCGGAGCGGCGTGAGATCCTGCGCGCCAAACTGGAGCTCCAGGGCGAGCGTCTCCACTCGTACGCCGAGGAGACCGCCGGCCGCTGGTGGTCGAGCGCCTACTGGCAGAACCACAACTGGATCTGCTGGACCGGCATCGCCACCGCGGGGTACGCGCTGGAACGTCCCGAGTGGACCAAGCCGGCCCGCAGGAACCTGGAGACGGTCCTCGGGATGCTTCCCGAGGACGGTTCGGACTCGGAGGGAGTGGTGTACTGGCGGTACGGGGTGCCGTGGCTCGCCATCCACACCGACCTCGTGCAGCGCCAGGAGAACGCCGACCTGTGGTCGGTCGGCGGATTCCTGCGCAACACCACGCGCTGGCGACTGCACCAGAGCGCGCCGGGCTTCGAGGAGATCATCGACCACGGCGACTGCCACGACCGGCGCAGCGGCCACAGCGTCGCCCTCTACTACCGCCTGGCCTCCGCGTACCGGGACGGCACGGCCCAGTGGCTGGGCGACCTGGTCGCCGAGCGCCACTTCTGGCGCGAGGCGTACGAGTCGGGTGTGCGCCCCGGTGTCATGCCCGAGGCGTTTCTCGAACTGCTCTGGTACGACCCGCGGGTGACCCCCGTTCCGCCCGACCGGGAGCCCGTCACGGCCTACTTCCCGGACCTGGGGCAGATCACCGCGCGCACCGGCTGGGACAGCGCGGCCACCTGCGTCAGCTTCAAGGCCGCGCCCGGCGGCGGCCACCGGGCCTGGGAGGAGGGGCACCGGCTGAAGGCCGCGGGCGGCTGGGACGCCATGAGCGCGGGTCACCACCACCCCGACGCGGGCGCCTTCGTCCTCCACTCCCACGGCGCCTTCCTCGCCGTGGACGAGGGGTACAGCAACCACAAGCGCGCCGCGCACCACAACCTGGTCCTGGTCGACGGGGAGGGCTGGGCGGACGAGGGCCGCTACCACGTCTACGAGGGCATACCGCGCGAGCGGTGCCCCCGGGTGCGGGACGTGCTCGCCGAGGACGGGTTCGCCCACGCCACGGCGGAGTCCGCCGTGATGTTCCCCGAACGGCTGGAGGTACGGCGCGTCGACCGCACTCTGGTGGTGACACCTCGCGGACGTGTGGTCGTCCTCGACGAGCTGGAGGCCGCGGCACCGCGCGAGTGGACGTACCTGCTGCACACCGACTGGCCCACGACACAGCTGGATCCCGACGGCTGGCGTCTGGAGGCGGGGCCCGGCAGCGCACGGCTGACCCGGCTGCTCCCCACCGACGCCACGGCCACGCGCCGGCGCACCGACGTGGAGGCCAACCCGACCTCCAGCACCCCCAGCCTCAAGGTCAGCAAGACGATGCACACTCTGTGCCTGACCACACCGCGGACCCGCACGGCCACGTTCCTGACCGTCCTGGACAGCGCGGGCGCGCTGGACCCGTGCCCGGCCCCGGCGGTGCTCCTGCCCTCGGACCAGGGCCACGCGGTCTCCCTCGGCCGGGGCGCCGAGAGCGAACTGGTCCTCCTCGCCCCCCGGACCGGAGTCATCGAGACGGAACGCGTGAGCGCCGACGCCGCGGCGGTCATCCTCTCCGGCACGCGTACGGCCGCCGTACGGGCCCGGCGCGTCGAGTTCGACGGCACCGTCGGGCTGCGGGCCGAGGAGCCGTTCACCGGCGTACTGCCCACCGAGACCGACGGCGTGTAGGGGGCGCATGATGAAGGGCTGGGAGCGGGGTGCGCTGCGCGCCATGGAGTTCGTGGCACAGCCGGCGCTGGCGGGCGCGGCGTTCTGCCTGCTGGCGCTCGGCGTGGTCACCTGGCTCCCGGCCCTGGCCGCGGCGGCGGTCGCGCTCCAGGACTGGCGGCGTGACGGCGGAGGCCGTCCCTTCACCGGGACGCTGCGCGCCTTCCCGCGCTGCTGGCGCGCCCTGTGGAGGGACGGCCTCGCCGCCAGTGCCCTGATCGCCGTCCTCGCGGTGAACTGCCTCTTCCTCCTGGAGAGGGCGAGCCCTGTCGCGTACCTCCTGCTCCCCGCCCAGCTCGTCCTGCTGGCCGTACTGGCGGTCTACGCCCTGTCCCTGACCGCCGGGTTCGCGGTCGGGGCCGGGGGCGGGCTCCGCCGCCGCGCGGCGGTGTTCGCCTTCGGCTCGCCCCGGCGCGGCCTGGCCCTGCTCCTGGCCCTGCTCCTGGTCCCGCCGGCGGTACTGCCCGTTCCCCTGGGGCCCCTGCTGTTCGGCCCCACCCTGCCCCTGCTACTGGCCCTCTCCCTGTACGCACCCACGAGAGCAAGGAAACCGGTATGAGAATCACCCGGTACATCGCTTCGGCGGCCGTTCTGCTCGCACTGACGGGAACCTCCGTGCCCGCCGCGTCCGCCGCGCCCCGGGGCGGTCACGACATCCATGTCTCACCGGACGGCGACGACGCCAACGACGGAACGCGCAGGGCCCCCCTCGCCAGCATCCAGCGGGCGCTGGACACGGCCGGTCCCGGATCGACCGTCCGTCTGGCACCGGGACGCTACCAGCAGGACTTCGTCACCCGGAGCCCGGATGTCACCATCACCGGCCCCTCGTCCGCCGTGGTCCAGGGAACGGGCGCCGGCCGTGCCATCGGCGAGGTCCAGCACGACCGCGTCCGGCTGACCGGGTTCACCATGGACGGCCTGGTCGGCGACCCCGACGAGATGTCCGGCTACCGCAAGAAACTTCTGTATGTCATGAGCACGACTCCAGGGGACGGTGTGGACGGCCTGCGCATCACCGGCATGACCTTCCGCAACGCCGGCGAGGAGTGCGTACGGCTGCGCTATCTGATCACCGGCGCCGAGGTCGCCTACAACCGGATCACCGGGTGCGGGGTGTGGGACTTCCGCTTCAACGACGGCGGCAAGGTCGGCGAGGGCGTCTACCTGGGCACCGCCCCCGAGCAGCAGGGCATGCACGGCGCCCCGGACGACCGGCCGGACGTCAGCCGCGACAACCGGATCCACCACAACCGGATCGACACCCGGGGCAACGAGTGCGTGGACATCAAGGAGAACTCCACCGCGAACCTGGTCGACCACAACGTCTGCACCGGCCAGCAGGACCCCAAGTCCGCCGGGCTCGACGCCCGCGGCAGCGGCAACACCTTCCGGGCCAACCTCTCCTACGGCAACGTCGGGGCCGGAGTCCGGGTCGGCGGTGACACTCCCACCGACGGCACCGCGAACAACATCGAGGGCAACGTCCTCCTCCACAACTCTGCGGGGGGCATCAAGTTCGAGGCCACCCCGCAGGGCCGGGTGTGCGGAAACACCCTGGCAGGCAACACCGGCGGTGACGCGACGGGCACCTACGGGGACGAGTACGAGCCGTCGCGCCCCTGCTGACCCCCCACAAGGAACCCCCCACAACCAGCGAGAAGGAAAAAGAAGACATGAGCCGCACCCGAAAGCGCACCCTGACCATGGCAGGCGTGGCCGCACTCTCGGCCGTCGCCGCCCTGACCGCCCCGCTGGCGGTGGCGGGCACCGCCACCGCCGCCGACCCCTGCGACTACCCCGCCCAGCAGCTCGACCTGACCAACTGGAAGGTGACACTGCCGACCGGCTCGGGCGGTTCGCCGACCGAGATCAAGCAGCCCGCGCTGGAGACCTTCTCCGCCAGCCCCTGGTTCACCGTGAACTCCAGGTGCACCGGTGTCCAGTTCCGCTCCCCGGTCAACGCCGTCACGACGCCCAACTCCAGCTACGGGCGCGCCGAGCTGCGGGAGATGACCGACAACGGCACCAAGAACGCGTCCTGGTCGGCGACCTCGGGCACCCACACCCTCACCTTCCGGCAGGCGTTCAACAGCCTTCCCGACGACAAGCCGCACGTCGTCGGCGCCCAGATCCACGACGGTGACGACGACGTGACGGTCTTCCGGCTGGAAGGCAACAGCCTCTACATCACCAAGGGCAACGACACCCACCACAAGCTGGTGACCAGCAACTACCAGCTGAACACCGTCTACGAGGGCAAGTTCGTCGTCAGCAACGGCCAGATCAAGGTCTACTACAACGGCGTCCTCCAGACGACCATCGCGCACACCGCGTCGGGGAACTACTTCAAGGCAGGCAGCTACACCCAGGCCAACTGCGGCAACTCCTCCCCGTGCAGCAGCTCCAACTACGGGCAGACCAGCATCTACAAGCTCAAGGTCACCCACTCCTGAAGGACAGGGTGGTGCCGGGCCTCGGCCTAGGGGGCCCGGCACCACCCAGCACGGTACAGCGGGCGAAGCCGGGTTCGTCCCGGCTTCGCCCCAACCGGGCCGCCGGCCTCCGAGACGGAATACCCACAGCAGACAGGACAAGAAGCGCAAGTGAACGCTGTCAAAGACCCATCACCCGCGCGGCCGGAGTGCCAGACCACCTCGGAGATCACCGCCTGTGGACTGATCGCGATCCTGCGTGCTCCCACGGCCGAGCACTTCCCCGCGATCACTCGGACGCTGCTCGACGCCGGCATCCGCGCCATCGAGATAACCCTCACCACCCGCGGCGCCCTGGAGTGCCTGCGCGAACTCGCGGCCGCCCACGGACCGGAGGCGGTCATCGGGGCGGGGACGGTCCTGACCGACAGCCAGGCGGAAGCCTGCGCCGACGCCGGCGCACGCTTCGTCGTCTCCCCCGTCGCGGCGCCCGGCGTCGTCCGTGCGGCCCGGTCCGCGGGCATGGCGGCCTATCCCGGCGCGCTCACCCCCACCGAGATCCACACCGCCGCCGGTTCCGGAGCGCCCGCCGTGAAACTCTTCCCGGCCTCCGCCGTTTCCCCCCGGTACATCTCGGACCTGCGCGGACCGCTTCCCGGCATCCCCATCATCCCCACCGGGGGCATCTCCCTGGACGACATCCCGGCGTGGACGGCGGCCGGGGCCGCGGCCGTGGGTCTGGGCACCCCCCTCATCGGCCCGGCGGCGACCGAGGGCGCCGACGACCGCCTCGCGGACCGCGCCCGCCGGGCCGTGATGGCCGTCTCCGAGGCCAGGGCGGCCCGATGACAGACGCCCACACCGCACCCGCGCCGCGGACCACGGGCGGCCTGCTCACCTTCGGCGAGACGATGGGACTGATCGTGGCGACGGCGATCGGCACCCTGGAGCACGCGCGTGACTTCACCTTCGGCATCGGCGGGGCCGAGAGCAACGTGGCCATCGGCGTCGCGCGCCTGGGCGCTCCGGCCACCTGGATCGGCCGGGTGGGAAGCGACGCGGCCGGAGACCTCGTCGGACGCCGCCTGCGCGCCGAGGGCGTCCGGGCCGTCACGGTCCGGGACCCGTCCTTCACGGGCCTCATGGTCCGCCACCAACGGGCCGCCGGCGTGGTCCACGTCGACTACCACCGCGCCGGTTCGGCCGGCTCCCGTCTCACTTCCGACGACCTCCCCGTGGACGCGGTCCGGCAGGCCGCGATCCTGCACCTGAGCGGCATCACCCCCGCCCTGAGCGCCTCCGCCCGCCATGCCACCCGGTACGCCGTCGCCGCGGCCAGGGCACACGGCGTGCTCGTCAGTGTCGACGTGAACTACCGCAGCAAGCTCTGGGACCGGGACACTGCCCGGCGCGAGTTGCGGGGACTCGTCACGGAGGCGGACATCGTGTTCGCCGGAGTCGAGGAAGCCCAGCTCGTCCTCGGCTCCCACGCCACCGCCCCCGAGCGCCTGGCCATGGACCTGGCGGCGCTGGGGCCGGCCGAGGCCGTCGTCAAGACCGGCTCCCGGGGATGCACCGCCAGGCTCGACGGCGTGACGCACGCGGAGCCGGCGCTGTCCGTTCCCGTCGTCGACACCGTCGGAGCCGGCGACGCGTTCGTGGCCGGATACCTCGCCGAACGCCTGGAGGGCGGCGGCCCCGCCCAACGCCTCCGGACGGCCTGCGCGATGGGCGCCTACGCCGTGTCCGTGCCCGGCGACTGCGAACTGCTGCCGACCCGCGACGAGCTGGACACCTTCCTGAAAGCCGGAGACGTCCTCCGGTGACCGGTGCTCCCGGGCCCGTGTCCGTCTCCTTTCCCGTCTGCCGGAACCGTCCCGTGACCCGGCCCCCGGTGACCTTGGAGAAGATCACACTCGGCGACTGGCGAGCCGTCCACTCGTGGGCCCGCCTCGCCGAGGCGTGTCTGTTCCAGCCCTGGGGACCGAACACCGAGGAGCAGACGCGCGCTTTCGTGAGGACGGCGGTCGACGCCTGGTCGGAACGGCCTCAGCGGAGGTTCTCCCACGTGGCCCGCTCGGGGGACACCGTCGTCGGTATGGGCGAACTGCACATTCGCAGCCGAGCGCGGCGCCGGGGGGAGATCACCTACATCGTGCATCCACGGGTGTGGGGGCGGGGCGTCGGTACGGAGATCGGGTGTGCGCTCCTCTCACTCGGCTTCGACCGGTTGGGGCTTCACCGGATCCACGCCACCTGCGACCCGCGGAATCTCGGATCGTCCCGGGTGCTCACGAAGCTCGGCATGACCTGCGAGGGGCACCACCGGAACACGGCGCGGAACCGGGACGGCCGGCGGGACTCGCTGGTGTTCGGCCTCCTTGAGGAGGAATGGCGTACCGGGGCCCGCGGCGATGCCGACGCGACCGGGCCGGAAGCCGGCGGCTGAGGTGCACGGAGCGTCCTGGTGGCCGGTGTTTCCGGTTCCGGCCCCCGGGAGCGCGGGCCGGACGGGGGCGTCCTCGTGCGCCGAGGCGGGGTCTGGTAGACCGGTGAGGTGAGCGCCGAACCCGATCCCGTACCGCTGCCCGGCAGCCCCGAGCCGCCCGGGGAGGGCGGCCGGCCGCGTGTGACGTGCCGGATGTGCGGACGGCCGCTGCGCAACCGGCGGGCGCGGCTGTGGGGCCTGGGCCTGGAGTGCCGGGAGAAGCTGGCGGTGCGCACGGCCCCGGCACCCGGGCGCCGGGAGGTCGAGCAGGAGGCGCTGCCGGGGTTGTGAGCGCTCCTGGGACGGCGCCGGGCGCATGGCTTGTTCCCGTCGGTGCTCCGGCACGGCGTTTACCCCACTCCCTCACGGTCTCCCACGGCGGGAAAGCGGCATGCACCCGATCCGTACGGGAGGTCTTCCCATGACCAACCGCGTCCACCGGCCGCGGGAGTTCGGCCTGGTCGGCGCGGTCGGGGTCGGTCCGGCCATGGCCTGTCGCCGGATCACCGGGCCGGGGGACGGCCGCCGGCCCGGGCGCAGGCCTCCGCCGGCAGCGCGGTGAGCAGGTCGTACGGAACGAAGACGACCGCGCACACCCCGTCTCGGGTGGAGGGCCGCAGGGAGATCCCCAGTCCGAGGCGGCCCGCCAGGACGCCCACGACGCGCAGGCCCATACGGGCCGTCTCGCCGAGGTCCTCCAGGTCCAGCCCGTTCCGCGCCCGGGCGAGCAGGAGCTCGGCGTGCCGGTGGGCCTCCTCGGTCAGGCCGACGCCCTCGTCCTCGATGGAGACCTCGATACCCGAGACCACCTCCTCGGTGTTGACGACCACCTTGGTGCTGGGCGGCGAGTAGCGGGTGGCGTTGTCCATCAGCTCACTGAGGACCAGGCTCAGCGGCTCCACCGCCGGGCCGAGCACCGCGACCTCGGCGACGCGGTGCAGTCCGATACGCGGGTACTCGGCGATGGGAGCGCTGCCCGCGCGCAGCACGTCGTGGAGGGGAACGGGCTTCTGCCGCTGCCGCACCGGGCCGCCGCCCCCCAGGACGGCCAGGCCGGCGGCCGCGCGGCCGACGACGCTGACGCCGTGCTCCAGGCGCGTCAGGTCGCCCAGGGTCCCGGGCGCCGGGTACTCGGACCGTATTCCGCGCAGGTCGGCCTGGAGGCGGTGCGTCTCGGCCTGGATGCGGCAGGCGATGTCGACGATCGCGCGGCGGGCGGAGTCGCGCTGGAACCCGCGGTCGTGGACCGCCCTCACGACGGTGTCGGTCAGCTTCTCGTGAGCGGCCACCAGCCGGGGGTCGGAGTCGGCGGGGTGCGGCGAGGGCGGCAGTACGTCGCCGGGTGCCTCGCCGCGCCGCACGGCCTCGACGACGGGCGGCATGACCTCCAGGCAGTAGTGCTCCAGGTCGGCGAGCAGGCGTTCCTCCCGCTGCCGGACGGAGGTGAGCGCGCGCCCCCGCCTGACCACCTCGCAGACGGCCGCTGCCACCGCGAGGGTCGACGCGGCTCCGCACCAGACGACCGCGGCACGGGCCGGGGCGGCGGCGGAGAACGAGGCCACGGCCGCGCAGGCGGCCACCAGTACGGGGAGGGCGAGCCACGAGCCCCCGGGGAGGGGCCGGCGGCCTCCCGTCAACGAGTCGGCGTGCTCCATGGGCATCCTCGCGTTGGGGTGGGCTGGGGGCGGCCGCGACTCGCCGCGTGACAGGGAGCATAGGAGGATCCGGGGAGCCGCTGCGGAGACTTGACAAACACTGGAAGAACATGCATCGGCACAGTGGGTAATCAAGCGGGCGTTGTGGCCCGGACCCGCGACTTCGTTCCGTATTCGACCCGGTTCGGCCCGATTCACACTCCGGGGAGCCCTGGCTACGGCCGGGCATCCGTTCCGTCACCCGACGGGCGACCGCCTTGCGGTGCGCCGCCTCCGGGGAAAGTACGGAAAGCGCTCCCGCCGGAGGTGTCGGATGGGGCAGGGTGCGGTCATCCTCTCCGTGGGACGACAGGGGGGCGAGGATGAGCAGTTTCGGTACGCACCGGGCCCGTGTGCACGACGCGGCACGGCCGGTGCACCGCCGGCTGGGCGATCTGCGCACGTGCCTGCAGCACTTCGCTCCGTACGGCTTCCGGGCGACGTACCACCATCTGCGCGGGAGCGCGGGCATACCGGGCAGGCCGGAGAGGGACCCGGAGTCGCTGGTGCGGGCCGTCGAGGAACTCCACGCGGCACGGCAGGTGTGGCTGGCCGCCGAGGCGGCGTACGCCGGGCGGAGGGCACGCGAGAAGCGCGCGGGCCGGCGGCAGCCCGGCCGTGCCGAGGCGTGGCAGGCGGAGCGGCGCCGGTGGCACAGCCTGGCCTACTGCCCCGATCCCCGGCGCCACCCCGCCGGGCCACTGCCGGTGGTGGTGCGCCGTGTGCTGTGCGCCCGGCCGCCCGGCCGCCCGGAGCCGGGCGGCCCTCCGGTGTGCTGGGTGTGTGCCGAGTGCTGTGCGCCCGGCCGCCCGGCCGCCCGGAGCCGGGCGGCCCTCCGGTGTGCTGGGTGTGTGCCGAACCGGCCGGAATCGAGCTGTGGCGCGACGGCTACTGGACGTACACCCTGTGCGCGGGCTGCGGGGTCAGCCTGCGCCGGGAGTGAGGCGCCCTCAGGCCGGCCGGGTACCGTCGAGGCGGGCCTGCGCCGCCGCGAGGATCTCCGTCACCCGCACCCCGAACCGTATGTCGCACGGGTGCGGCTCACCGGTGCGGGCCGAGGCGATCAGGGCGTCCACGGCGTGCCCGAGGGCGTCGACCGCGTCCGTCTCCCCGTCAGGCAGTTCCACCGCGCCCGCGGCGCCGCGCAGTTCCACCCGGGTCACGGACGCCGCGGGTGCGACGGCCAGGCCGAGCGCGCAGGTGCTGGAGGCGCCCGAGGCGTGGCGCAGGGCGAGCTGGACGGTCTGCCCGTCGCCGCGGACGGCGGCCACCGACCCGTCGAGGTCGGCCGCGTCGCCGAGTACCGGCAGCAGCATGGACAGGGCGTGCGGGCCGACGTCCCACAGGCCGCCCTTCTCCCGCCGCCAGGGCGAGTCGGCGAACGGGCTGGGCTCGGCGCCCTCGGCGAAGATGCCGCCGAGCCAGTCGGCGCGGCCCAGCTGCCAGCCGCCCGTCCGCCTCTGCTCCTCCAGCCACGCCGCCGCCTCGGGCCGGAACCGCTGGGTGAAGAAGACCACCGAGGCCACTCCGGCCGCCTCGGCCGCCCCGGCGATCTCGCGGGCCGCGAAGACGGTGGTGGCCACCGGCTTGTCCAGCAACAGATGGCAGCCGGCCTCGGCGGCCCGTACGGCCAGGGGCGCCTGTACGTCCGGGGGAAGCGCCACGGCGACCGCGTCGCACTCCTCCAGGAGCGCGTCCACGTCGCCGTAGGGCCGGCCGCCGAACCGTTCGGCGACGGCCGCCGCCGCCTCGGGGCGGCGGCCCCACACCCCCGCCAGTTCGGCGTCGGGGTGGGCGAGCAGTGCGGGGCCGTAGGCGAGCTGAGCCCAGGGGCCGGTGCCGAGCAGGCCGAATCTCATGTCGCGGTCTCTCCTTGGCTGTGCGGAGCGCCGCACCGGTCGCTGTACCGGTGCGGACGAGCGGGGCGCCGCCAACCATGCCAGACGCCCGCCGGCGCGTGACACCCGCTCCGGCCGGGGGACGGCGGCGCGGGTGGGCGGCGCGGGCGGAGGGCGGGCTCGCCCGTAAGGGGGTGGCTGCCGTGCCCCGGCGGTGCTTCGCGCGAAAGCGGGTACCCGGCCCCGCATGGCAGTGCGACATGTGTGGGTGAACAGGACGCCCGAGAGGGTGTGGGGTGTCCTCGGCGACGCCGAGCGGTACCAGAAGTGGGTCGTGGGCACCCGGGAGACCCATGAGTCCGAGGGCCACTGGCCCGAGGTGGGCACGACCCTGCGCTACACCACCGGCATGGGGCCGCTGACCGAGCGCGGCCACACGATCGTGCGCGTCTGCGAGCCGTCCGGGCGGCTCGAACTGGAGGCGTCGGCGGGGCGGCTGGGCACGGCCCGCATCGCCATCTCGGTGAAGCCCTGGGGCGAGGGCTCGCTGATCACCATGGACGAGCACCCCCTGCGCGGCGCGGTGGCCCAGATACACACCGCGCCCCTGGACGTGGCACTCCAGATGCGGCACCGGCTGATGCTGTCGCGGCTGCGGAACGTGGTGGAGTCCGGCCGGAGCGGGGCCGGCCGGGAAGCGGGGAGGTACGCGTGACGGACACACGTACCGGGGGGGCCCGCGGCGCGGGCCGCCCCGGAAACGGACCCGAGGACCGGCCCGACCGGGCGCACCGCCGCCCGCCGGGCGTGGACGACGCCACGGTCGAGGCCGTCGGCAAGGTCACCGAGGCACTGGAGGCGACCGAGCGGGCACGCGGCCATCTGTACTCCTTCCACCAGATGACCGGCCGCTCCGACCTGCTGCTGGGCGAGGCGGTGGACCTGCTGCGCGAGGCTGGGCACACCGAGGAGGCGGAGCTGCTGGAGACCGAGGTCCTGGGCCGCAACGTGATCCCGGGCCACTGGACGTTCCAGATCGTCGAGGGTTACGACTCGCACTACTACAAGCCGTTCGCGCGACTGGAGGATTGGGTGCGCGACCGCCTGACGGGCGGCCTGAAGCACCTGTACGAGGCGGAGATGAAGGAAGCCCGCCGCACCCACGGCCACCCCGCCCACACCGCGCGCCCCGACACCGCACCGCCCGCGGACTGACCGGCGCCCCCGCGCCTCCCGTCCCGCACTCCCGCCGTTTCCGTTTCCGTCGTACAGGAGGCTGTCCGCGGATGTCCGAGGCGTACGACGCCGTCGTGGTGGGATCCGGCCCCAACGGACTGGTGGCCGCGAACCTGCTGGCCGACGCGGGCTGGCGGGTGCTGGTCCTGGAGTCCCAGCCCGAGCCCGGCGGCGCGGTGCGCAGCGACCGCGGCGTCCACCCCGACTACGTCAGCGATCTGTTCAGCTCCTTCCATCCGCTGGCCGCCGCCTCGCCCGTCATCCGCTCCCTGGAACTGGAGCGCTGGGGCCTGAGGTGGAGCCACGCGCCGTCCGTCCTCGCCCATCCGCTGCCCGACGGGCGCTGCCCCGTGCTGCACCGGGACCGGGAGGACACCGCCGCGAGCCTGGAGTCCTTCGCGCCCGGCGACGGGGAGGCGTACCTGCGGCTGACGCGTCTGTGGGACGGGCTCGGCCCGGACCTCCTGGACGCCCTCCTCGCCCCCTTCCCGCCGGTGCGCCCCGCGCTGTCGCTGCTGGCCCGGCTGCGCGCGGCCGGGGGGCTGCGCCTGCTGCGCACCCTGCTGCTGCCGGTGCGGCGCCTGGGCGAGGAGGAGTTCGGCGGCCGGGGCGGGCCGATGCTGCTGGCGGGGTGCGCGCTGCACACCGACCTCTTCCCGGAATCCACCGCCGGCGCTGTCTACGGCTGGCTGCTGGCGATGCTGGGCCAGCAGTACGGCTGGCCGGTGCCCGCCGGCGGCGCCGGCTCCCTCACCGCGGCCCTGGTGGCCCGGCTTCGGTCGCGGGGCGGGACGGTACGCTGCGGCGCCCGGGTGGTGCGGGTGGTGGTCCAGGGCGGGCGCGCGCTCGGCGTGCGGACCGCCGACGGCGACGCCGTACGGGCGCGGCGGGCGGTCCTGGCCGATGTCCCCGCCCCGGCGCTGTACGGCGGACTGGTCGACTGGGAGCACCTGCCTCTGAGGCTCCAGGACGACATCCGCCGCTTCCAGTGGGACACCTCGACGTTCAAGGTGGACTGGGCGCTGTCGGGGCCCATTCCCTGGTCCGTCCCCGGGGCCGCGGGCGCGGGCACCGTCCATCTGGCCGACGGTATGGACGACCTCACCCGCCACAGCGCCCAGCTGGCCACCGGCCTGGTGCCGGACCGGCCGTTCTGCCTGCTGGGCCAGATGACCACCGCCGACCCCTCCCGCTCCCCCAGGGGCACCGAGTCGGCCTGGGCCTACACCCACCTGCCCCAGCGGGTGCGCGGCGACGCGGGCGGCGAGGGCATCACGGGCCGTTGGGGGCCGGACGAGCGGGAGGCCATGGCCGACCGGGTGGAGGAGGAGGTGGAGCGCCGTGCCTCGGGCTTCCGGGAGCTGGTCAAGGAGCGCCGCGTGATGGCCCCGCCGGACCTCCAGGCGCGCGACGAGAGCCTGGTGGGCGGGGCGCTGAACGGCGGCACCGCGGCCGTCCACCAGCAGCTCCTCTTCCGTCCCGTCCCCGGCACCGGCCGTCCCGCCACCCCGGTGCGCGGCCTCTACCTCGCCTCCGCGTCCGCTCACCCGGGCGGGGGCGTCCACGGTGCCTGCGGCTCCAACGCGGCCCGCGCGGCCCTGGCCGCCGCCCGCCCCCTGCTCCACTACGTCACGGGCCCGGCCCAGGCCGCCGCCCAGCGCGCGGCCATGCGGACGCGGGGCCGGCTCGGCTAGCCGTTCCGTCCGCGGCGAGGCGGACGCGGTCCGGGGTTCCGGGCGCCCGACCGCGGCCGGGGGCCGTCGCCCGTGTGAACGGCTGTTCACCGGATCTTCTCCCCCGGCCCCCTTCGCCCGACGCCGTCGGCGCGCAACGGTGACGTGTACACGTCCTTCATACGTTCCCTCACACGCCTGGAGTCCGCATGCAGCGACGCACCTTCCTGAGGACCGCCTCCGCCGGCGCGGGGGCCGTCGCCTTCTCCGGCGCCCTGTGGCAGGGCGCCGCCACCGCGGCCGGCGTCTCCACCGCGACGGCCGGCCCGTACGGACCGCTGCGGGCGCCGGACGCCAACGGGGTGGCGCTGCCGGAGGGGTTCCGTAGCCGGATCGTGGCCCGCTCCAGCCTGCCGGTCGGCGGAGTCCTGTGGCACCCGGCGCCCGACGGCGGCGCCTGCTACCCGGACGGCGACGGCTGGATCTACGTCTCCAACTCCGAGGTCCCCCTGGTGGGCGGCGCCTCGGCGATCCGCTTCCGCGCCGACGGCTCGATCGACCGGGCCTACCGTGTCCTGGAGGGCACCAACCTCAACTGCGCGGGCGGGGCGACCCCGTGGCGGACCTGGCTGTCGTGCGAGGAGATCTGGCGCGGCCGGGTCTTCGAGACCGATCCGTACGGGCGGCGCGAGGCGGTCGCGCACAAGGCGATGGGCCGCTTCAAGCACGAGGCCGCGGCCTGCGACCCGGACCGGCGTGTGGTCTACCTGACCGAGGACGAGTCGGACGGCTGCTTCTACCGCTACACCCCCGAGGTCTGGGGCGATCTGTCGCGCGGCCGGCTGGACGTGCTGTGCGAGTCGGCCGGCGGCGGTGTGGAGTGGCGCGAGGTCCCCGACCCGTCGGCGCCGCTGTTCGGCAGGCAGACGCGCCACCAGGTGTCGGCCGCCCGCCACTTCGACGGCGGCGAGGGCTGCCACTACGCGGGCGGCACCTGCTGGTTCACCACCAAGGGCGACAACCGGGTGTGGGCCTACGACGCCGAGCGGAACGAGCTGTCGGTGACCTACGACGCGGACTCCCCGCTGGACGGGGTCGACAACATCACCGGCACTCCCGGCGGCGACCTGTACGTGGCGGAGGACGGCGGCAACATGGAGATCAACGTGATCACGCCCGAGGGCGCGGTGGCCCCGGTGATCCGGCTCGACGGCCACGGCGACTCCGAGATCACCGGCCCGGCCTTCTCCCCGGACGGTTCCCGGCTCTACTTCTCCTCCCAGCGCGGCACCCTGGGCGATCCGGCCGGGCTGGGAGGTATCACGTTCGAGGTCTCCGGTCCCTTCCGCCGCTGACGGCTCCCCCTCCCGCACTCCCTGCCTCTCCCGGGGCGGGCACGCCGCCCGCCCCGGGAGAGGTGCGCTCAGAGAGCCTGGACCGTCTTGGCGCCGGGGAAGGAACCGGGCCATGACGTGCCGCTGCCCTGAGCGACGATCACCTACCCCGACGGGACGGAGGAGGTCTCGCAGATCGTCGTGGTCGAGGCGTGAGCGGACGAGCCGGTGAGGACGGGGCCCGCGGCCGCCATCGGTGACGCGGTCAGGGCGGCGGTGATGTTTCCGAGCACAGGGAGCCCCCCGGGGGACATCGGGAACACCGCGGAAAACGGTGGGCACGCCCCGGCCCGCCGCATGGCGCGTGTCGCGCCATGCGACCGGCCGCCGAACCGGTACAGGGCGTTGATCACGGTGGACGGCCGGTTCATGACCCTGTGGAAGGCATGACGTGATGTCAAGAGCCGTCCGCGCAGCGAAAAGGGCGGCTCGCACGGAATGCCGGGAGTGCGGCTCCCCCACCCGGTCTTCCCTCTCCGTTGTCCCGCCCGCCGTGCACACGCTCTCCCCCGGTCGCGCGAACCGGCCTACCTTCGGACGGGATCGACTTCGTCGGAGAAGGGGCACGGATGAGACGGCACTTCGGAAACGGACGGACGCGGGGCCGGGCGGGAAAGGCAGGCCGGGCTGGTCGGTACGGGGCGGTCGCCGCGGCGGCCCTGAGCACGGCACTCCTGCCGTTACCCGCCAAAGCGGCGGCCCCCGGGGGTCTGCCGTACTCCGGCACCACCTCAGTCGGGGTGCACAACGCCTACGAGAAGGACAAGTACACCTACTTCGCCGATGCCCTGGACTCCGGCGCCTCGCTGCTTGAGCTGGACGTGTGGGCCAAGTACTCGGGCGGCTGGCGCGTGGCCCACGACGGCCCGCTGGTCAACGACAACAACTGCGAGAACGCCTCCTCCCCCGCCGAGCTGCGCTCCCGGCCCCGCAACCAGAGCCTGGCCGGCTGCCTGGCCGACATGCGGGCCTGGCACGACGCCAACCCCGGGCACCGGCCGGTCCTGATCAAGATCGAGATGAAGGACGGCTTCGCCGGCGACCACGGCCGCGGGCCCGCGCAGTTCGACGCCCTGGTGACACGGGGGCTGGGCGACGCGCTCTACCGGCCCGGCGACCTCGCCGCCGGCCACGCCACCCTCGACGACGCCGTGCGCAGCGGGGGCTGGCCCCCCAGGGACGCGCTGGCGGGGAAGTTCCTGATCCATCTCATCCCCGGCACCTTCGAGGAGTCCAACCCCTTCGACACCCTGTGGACCGACCGCGAGTACGCCGCCCGTCTGCGCGACCTCGCCGCCGCCGGGCGGCTGGGCGAGGCGACCGCCTTCCCCGCCGTGCACCACGCCGCGTCCGGGGACCCGCGCACCCGCTACGCGGACGTCTCGCTGCGCCCCTGGTTCGTGGTCTTCGACGGCGACGCCCCGGCGTACGTCTCCGGCGGCATCGACACCGCCTGGTACGCCCGGAACGGCTACCTGCTGATCATGACCGACGCCCACGCCGTCTCCCCCGCCATCAGCGCCACCGTTCCGACGGAGGGTCAGGCGCGCGACCGGGTGGCGCTGCTGGCGGCCGAACGGGCGAGCGTGGTCACCTCCGACTGGACCCGGCTGCCGTCCGTGCTGTCCGCCGTACTGCCGCGCGGCTGACGGGGGTCGGCCGCCGCCCCCTTGCTCCCGGAAGGGCCGCGGGAGGGCGGCGGTGGACACCCGTGCGTGTCGTCCTCGCCCGGGGCCCGTTTCCGCCGACCGGCGGCCCGGTACGGCTGCTCCAGGCGTACGGCCGGCGGCTCTCCCGCACCGGTGGGAAGGGACCCGGGCTCCCGGGCACTCCCCACCGGGCGGGCGCCCCGGCCCGCCGCCGCGCGGACCGCGTCTCTACCGCGAACCCGGGGGCGGGGCGGGCGGGGCGGGCGGGCCGGTCCTCCTTCAGCCGATGCCGGACCCGCTTTCCCGAGAGGTGGCCCATGAAACCGTTGGCTCAGGACCGGCCGGACACGGCCGTCGCGGCACGACCGAAGACCGCCGGGGGCGCCGGTGCCCCCCGTACCCCCGGCGGCCCCGGCGCCCC
>NZ_JAJFAU010000006.1 GCF_022614595.1 Streptomyces sp. CNQ085 | reverse complement strand
CCGGGGGTGGCGGGGTGCGCGCACGGCGGCCCCGGCGGCATGGCGTACGGCCGGAAGCCCGGGCCCGGCCGGAGACCACCCCGTGCGTACCCGCCGCGCCCGCGCCCGCGCCCGGGCTCAGGAGCGGAACGGGCCGCGCACCTCGTAGGTGATGCCGCCCGAGCTGCTGCCGCTGGTGCCGCGCTGGCTGGAGAAGTACAGCCGGGAGCCGTCGGGGGAGAAGGCCGGGCCGGTGATCTCCGAGGAGGACTGGCCGCCGATCCGCAGGAACGGCGCGACCACGTCGTCCGGGGTGATCACGCAGATCTCCATGTTGCCGCCGTCCTCGGCGACGAAGAGGTCGCCGGAGGACGAGGCGGTGACGTTGTCCACACCCGTCAGCGGAGCGGTGCCGGAGACCAGGGAGTCGTCGTAGGCCAGCTCGATCGTGTCGCCCGCCGCGTTGAGCTGCCATACCCGGCCGTCACCCTTGGTGGTGAACCAGCAGGTGCCGTCGGCGTAGTGGCAGCCCTCACCGCCGTTGAAGTGCTTGGCCGCCGACACCTGGTGGCGGGTGGCGGTGGAGGATGCCGACGGGTCGGGGACGCGGGCCCAGCCGATGGAGCCGGAGGTGCCGGAGCCGCCCGTCATCACCTCCAGTGTCCCCGAGGACAGGTCGCCCCAGGTGGTGGGGCGGAAGCGGTACAGGCAGCCGTCGGATACGTCCTCGGTCAGGTAGATCACCTTGCGAACCGGGTCGGCGGCGGCGGCCTCGTGCTTGAAGCGGCCCATGGCGGAGCGGCGCACGGCGGGTGTCACCCCCCACGGGTCGGTCTCGTAGACGTAACCCCGGTCGACCTCCTCGCACGACAGCCAGGTGTTCCACGGAGTCCTGCCGCCCGCGCAGTTCTGCCGGGTGCCGGACAGGACGCGGTGGGCGCCGGTGATCGTTCCGGAGGAGTCGAAGCGGACGGCGCTCGCGCCGCCGCCGGGGTTGATCTCGGAGTTGGAGACGTAGATCCATCCCCCGCCGTCGGCGTAGCAGGCGCCGCCGTCGGGGGCGTTGTGCCAGGTGTAGGAGGTGCCGGGCACCCTCTGCCCGGAGCGGGCGATCACCCGGCTGCTGAACCCCTGGGGCAGGCGGATGCCGTTGGCGTCGGCCGACCGCAGGGCCCCGTAGGGCCCGGTGCCGGGCTGGGCGGGCGCGGCGTGGGAGGCTCCGCGCCACAGGGAGCCGCCGAAGGCGGCCACCGATCCGGTGAGTACGGCTCCGCGCAGGAAGTTGCGACGTTCCATGGTTGCTCCACCGAAGTCGTCTGGCCCCGCGGCCGGTCGGGCGCGGGGGCGAACGACGTGGAACGGTAGGAGGACCGATTTGACAGGACATGAACAATCAGCCGCGCGGGGCGGCCGGTTGCCCCAACACCGGTCGCCGCGCCGGACGCGTGGCTCAGCGTGCGGGGATGTCGTAGCGCACGCCGGTGAGCCGTTCGGAGGTCTCCCACAGCCGTGCGGAGGCGTCGTCGTCGCGGGCGCGCGGCGACGGACCGGGCGCGCCGCGCAGGCCCAGTGCGCGCGGGCCGGTGAAGGAGTCCGGGAGTACACCGGGGGCGGGGCGGGTGCCGGCTCGGGGGCCCGGATCAGCCGATCGGATCAGGGCTGTGCAGGGCGCGGACCTCCACCCCGCAGGTCATCCGGCGGTCGAAGCCGACGGTACGCTCCGGCCCGGTCAGGGTCAGCGGCACGGTATGGCGCGTATCGGCGCTGGAGGCGGCCAGCCGCAGCTCCACCGCCCCGGGCTCGACGACCCGCTGACCGGGCCGCACGGTGTACGAGGCCAGGTCGGCGTGGAAGTCGAAGACGACCTCGGCCGCCTGCCCCGGCTCCAGTGTCACCCGGGTGTAGCCGACCAGCTGGACGACCGGACGGGCCACCCGCGCCACGGGGTCGTGCAGATAGAGCTGGACGACCTCGGTGCCGGCCCGCTCGCCGGTGTTGCGCACGGTGAGGCGGATCTCGGCGGAGCCGTCGGTGGGCAGCGTGTCCGTGCCCGTGCCCGCGGCCTCCCACTCGAAGGAGGTGTACGACAGCCCGTGCCCGAAGGGGTACAGCGGGGTCGGGTCGATGTTGCTGGCGTCGCCCTTGAGGCCCAGCGGCGGCACGAGGTAGGTCCACGGCTGGCCGCCGGTGCCGCGCGGCACGCTGACCGGTAGCCGCCCGGAGGGGTTGACCCGCCCGGTGAGGACCCCGGCGACCGCCGGTCCGCCCTCCTCGCCGGGGAAGAACGCCTGCACGACGGCGGCCAGCCGGCTCCCCCACCGGCCGAGCGCGTACGGGCGGCCGGTGAGCAGCACCAGCACCACGGGTTTGCCGGTGCTCTCCAGCAGGTCGTCCAGGAACGCGGCCTGGCCGTCGGGGAGGGTGAGATCGGCCGCGTCGCAGCCCTCGCCGGAGGTGCCTCGGCCGAAGAGGCCGGAGCGGTCGCCGAGCGCCGCGACGACGACATCGGCGTCGGCGGGGGAGTCCGTCAGGACCGCTCCGGGCAGTTCGGCGCCCAGGGCGTCCAGCAGCGTGGGGATCTCCACGCCGAGGGGCAGCTCGGGATGTTCGACGCCCACGTGCCGGGGGAAGCTGTAGCAGCCCAGCATGGCGGCCCGCTCGTCCGCGTACGGGCCGACCACGGCGATGCGGGCGGTGGGGTGCAGGGGGAGCACACCGCCGGAGTTGTCCAGCAGGACGACGGACTCCTCGGCCACGTGCCGGGCCAGTGCCCGCATCGCGGGCGGGTCCAGGTCCACGGTGTCCGCGGACGCGGCGGGCGGGGCGGCCGACCAGTCGGGGTCGAGCAGGCCCAGCTCGCACTTCTGCCGCAGCATCCGCAGCGCCGCGCGGTCCACCAGCTCCTCGGGCACCTCGCCGGAACGCACCGCCTTCAGCAGCGGCTCGCCGTAGCAGCGCAGGCCCGGCAGCTCGACGTCCACGCCCGCGGCCAGCGCCAGGGCGGCGGCGCGGGCGGGGGAGTCGGCGACGCGGTGGGCCATCTCCAGGAAGGAGATACCGAAGTAGTCGGAGACCAGCGTGCCGTCGAAACCCCATTCCTCGCGCAGCAGATCGGTGAGGAGTTCGGAGTGGGCGGCGGCCGGGACGCCGTCGAGGTCGTTGTAGGCGTGCATGACCGAGCGGGCCCCGCCCTCGCGCAGCGCCATCTCGAACGGCGGCAGTATCACGTCGGCCATCTCGCGCGGGCCGATCGAGACGGGGCCGTGGTTGCGGGCGCCCCGGGAGGCGGAGTAGCCCGCGAAGTGCTTGAGGGTGGAGACGATCCCGGTGGACTCCAGGCCCGCCACATAGGCGGTGGCCACCGTCGCGACCAGGTAGGGGTCCTCGCCGATGGATTCCTCGGTGCGGCCCCAGCGCGGGTCGCGCACCACGTCCAGGACCGGCGAGAGTCCCTGGTGGATGCCGACCGAGCGCATGGAGTCGCCGATGGCCGCGGCCATCTCGCGCACCAGCGCCGGGTCGAAGGTCGCTCCCCAGGCCAGCGGGGTGGGGAAGACGGTGGCCTGCCAGGCGGTGAAGCCGGTCAGGCACTCCTCGTGGGCGAGGGCGGGAATGCCGAAGCGGTTGGCCGCGGTGACCTTCGTCTGGAAGGCCACCAGGGCCCGGGCGCCCTCGGCCGGCTCTACGGGAGCGGTGCCGAAGGGCCGGGTGAGCTGGCCCAGACCGTGGGGCAGCAGGGCGTCCAGGTCGACGGTTTCGGAGACCTCGTGCTGGAGCGGGGCGACATCCTCACCGTCGGACTCGGAACCCGGCCAGACGCTGGAGAGCTGGGCGAGCTTCTCCTCCAGGGTCATCCGGGACAGCAGATCGGCGGCGCGCTCCTCGACGGATCGGGAGGTGTCCTGCCAGAGGTGGTGATGCATGAGGCTCCTTGTCAGGCGTCAGCGGGTCTCGCGCGTTCCGGTGGGACTCAGCGCCCGCCGGCGCCCATGAGGCCGTTGATGAGCTGACGGCGCGCGAAGAGGTACACGACGAAGATCGGCGCGATCGACAGCACGACCGCGGCGAGCAGCGCGGGGATGTCCACCCGGAACTGGCCGACGTAGTCGTAGAGGCCGAGTGTGAGGACCCGGCTCTCGCGCGACTGGGTGAGGATCAGCGGGAAGAGGAAGTTGTTCCAGGCCTGCAGCGCCGCGTAGACGCCGACGGTGGAGATCCCGCCCCGGGACAGGGGCACGACGAGCTGGAGCAGGACGCGGGTCTGGCCCGCTCCTTCCAGGGCCATCGACTCGTACATCTCCTCCTCGATGTCGCGCATCGTGGAGGACAGGATCAGTACGCACACCGGCAGGCAGAACGCCGAGACGGGCAGGATGATCGCCAGCAGGCTGTCGTACAGCCGCATCTCGGTGATCAGCAGGTAGACCGGGATGATCACCGCCTGGGCGGGGATGGCCAGGCCCAGCAGGAAGAACTGGAAGATCCGCTGCGAGGTCCGGCTGAGGGTGCGCACCACGGTGTAGCCGATGCCCACCGAGAGCACGATGACGATCGCCGCGGTGGCGGCCGTGACGACCGCGGTGTTGAGCAGATAGGTGAGGAAGTCGCTCTCCAGCACCGTGCGGTAGTTGTCGAGTGTGAGGTCGCCGGGCAGGCTGAGCGCGCCCTCGTCGAAGTAGGAGTCGCGGTCCCGCAGCGTGGTGAGGATCAGGACGTACAGCGGCAGGCCGACGACGACCAGCCAGACGACGGAGGCGATGCCCGCCGGCATGTTCCACTCGCGGACGCGGCGCAGCCTGCCGAGCGGGCCCCGGCCGTTGCGCGCCCGGGGCGTCTCGGCCCGTTCGGCGGCGGGGGAGGGCTGGTGCTCCGGCCGGACGTCGGTCTTCACATCCCCTCCCGGGTGCTGCGCATCCCGCTGAAGCCGGTCGCCCGGACCATCAGCAGCGAGATGGCGGTGGCGACGATCACCAGGGTGGTGGCGATGGCGCTGGCGTAGCCCATGTCGTACGCCTGGAAGCCGGTCTCGTACATCAGGTAGGGCACGATCGTGGTGTCCGTTCCCGGCCCGCCCTCGGTCAGGATGAGGACGGTGTCGAAGAAGGTCAGCGCGCCGACGACCATCAGCACCGAGGAGGTGATGATGGTGTTGCGCAGCTGCGGCAGGGTGATGGAGAGGAACTGCCGCACGGTGCTCGCCCCGTCGATGGAGGCGGCCTCGTAGAAGGACTTGGGGATCTGCCGGGCGCCGCCCTGGTAGAGCAGGGTGTGGAACGGGATGAACTGCCAGGCGGCGACGGAGGCGATGGCGGCGAAGGCGCCGTCGCCGGTGCCGAGCAGGTTGCCGTCCGCGATCCCCAGCCACGGGCCGATGTCGGAGATCAGGCCGAAGTTGGGGTCCAGCAGCGACTTCCACAGCAGCGCCAGCGCCACCGATGAGGCCAGCAGCGGCAGGAAGAAGATCGCGCTGAGGACGGCCCTGTTCTTCTGCCGGCCGGCCGACCACACGCCCAGCAGCAGGGCGACGGGCGTCTGGATCAGCCAGCTCACGCCGGTGAGCAGGATGCTCAGCCACACGGCCTGCCGCATGGTGGGGTCGTTGAACAGCCGCTCCCAGTTGCCCGTGCCGCTGATCGAGGGGAAGTCGCCCAGACCGTCCCAGCCGGTGAAGGACAGATAACCGACCAGCACCATCGGGCCGACGGCGAACAGGATGAAGAACAGCACGCCGGGGACCGCCCAGGCGATGCCCGGGCGGCCCACGCGCGGCGCCGCGGTTGGTGCTTGCCTCATTTCAGGGCCTTCATGGCGTCGACGAACTCTTCGGGGCCGAGCTGCTTGTTGAAGAGCTTCTGGATGTTGGTGAGCATCGGGCTGGCCTGCCGCGCCGGCAGGGCCTGGTCCCAGGAGAGGGTGAAGTCCGGGGCGTCGCGCACCAGGTCGTACTGGAAGAGGGCGTAGTCGGGGGCGGGGTGCCCGGTGAGCATGTCCTCGGAGCCGGAGTTGGCTGGCACGTCGCCGTTGTCCACCAGGGACTCGGCGTACCAGTCCTCGGCGGCGGTCTTGACGAACTCCAGGGCGGCCTCGCGCTCGGCGCCCCTCAGCCTGGAGTTGACCGACCAGAAGTTGGTGGGGTTGCCCACGACGTTCCTGGGGTCGCCCTCGCCGTCGGGGAGGGCGGGGAAGGTGGTCCAGCCCAGGCCCTTGTGGGCGAACTCCTTCTGATTGGCCTGCTGGTTGGAGTACTCCCAGCTGCCCATCAGGTGCATGGCGGCCCTGCCCTTGGCGAAGAGCGTGGAGGCGCCGTCGGCGGTGTAGTTGACCGAGGCGTAGTTCTTGCCGAACGCCCCGCGGTCCACCAGGTCGCGAATGGTCTCGGCGGTCTTCAGCACGGCCGGGTCGCCCCAGGCCGAGGAGTCGCCGTCCTGGACGCGCTGGAAGACCTCGGCGCCGCCGGTGCGGTCCAGCAGGTACTCGACCCACATCAGCTCGGTCCAGGCGTCGGTGCCCGCGAGCGCGAAGGGGGTGACGCCCTCCCTCTCGAAGGTGTCGACCAGGTTCAGCAGGTCGTCCCAGGACTCGGGCGGCCGGACGCCGGCCTTCTCGAAGACGTTCTTGTTGTAGAACAGGACCACCGGCTGCATGCCCCGCATCGGGATGCCGTAGATCTTGTCGTTCACCTTGCCCGCGTTGAGGATCGAGGGCAGGAACGCGTCCTTGAGCCTGTCGTCCTCCTGGATCTCGGACGTGAGGTCGACCAGCATGTCCTTCTCGACGAAATCGCTGATGCTGCCGCCGCCCCAGTTGAAGAAGACATCCGGCGCGTTGGGCGTGCCCATCGCACTGCGCATCTTGTCCTGGTAGCCCTCGCCGGGCACCTCGACGAGTTCGGCCTTGACGTCGGAGGTCTCGTTGAACCGCTCGACCGCCTCGCGCTGCACCTTGGTCGAGGCGTCCTGGTAGACCCACACCTCCAGGGTGCCGCCGGCCTTCTCCTCGCCCGGGCCGCCGCTGCCGCAGGCGGTGAGCATGGCGGCTGCCAGAGCCGCTGCCGTCAGCTTGGCGGCGTGCCGCCGTCCGAGTCCCCCGCGGCCTCTCACGGCCGATCCCTGTACTGCTGTTCGCATCGCGTACCTTCCGGAAGAAATCCGAAAATTATCGGTAGTGGTGGTGGGAAAGTACGTACGCGTCCCAGCGGTGTCAACAGGTCTGACAAAAAGGGGTCCTGTGGCCCGGCGGCGTGATGCGCCCGTTGTGCGGGGTTGTCCGGCCCGCTGCCCGGGTCAGTCCCGCAGTGGTGCCGTGCTGGCGCGAACGACCAGCTCAGTGGCGAGTTCGACCCGAGGGGAGTCGATTTCCTCGCCCCTGGCCTGACGCAGTACGGTGCGGGCCGCGACCTTGCCCATCTCCACCAGCGGCTGGCGTACCGTCGTCAGGGGCGGAGCCGACCAGCGGACTTCCGGAAGGTCGTCGAACCCGACGATGCTGACGTCCTCCGGCACCCGCGCCCCGCGCCGCCGCAGCGCCTCGATCGCGCCCAGCGCCATCTGGTCGCTGGCCGCGAACAGGGCGGTGGGCGGCTCGTCCAGGTCCATCAGCCGGTTGCATCCGTTGAAGCCGGACTCGTGGTAGAAGTCGCCCGGCACCATCAGCCGGTCGTCCACCGCGACGCCGACGGCCTCCAGCGCGGCGCGGTAGCCGTCCAGGCGGGCGCGGCTGCACAGCAGTCTCGGCGGCCCGGCGATGAATCCGATGCGGCGGTGGCCCAGTTCCAGCAGGTGCTCGGTGGCGGACATGCCGCCGGCCCAGTTGGTGGCGCCCACCGTCGGCGCGTCCAGGGCCGGGGAGCCGGAGGGATCCACCACGACCAGCGGCACGCCCAGACGGTGCAGCTCCTCGTGGAGGACCGGCTCCAGGACCGAGGTCACCAGGATCACGCCGCCGGAGGCGCGGGCCCGCAGGTTGCGCATCCACTGCCGGGCCGAGCCCGCGCGGTCGTGGATCGCCGAGACCACCGTGCCGAAGCCGACCTCGTGCGTGGTCTCCTCCACGCCGCGGATGATCTCCACCGCCCAGGGGCTGTCGAGATCGTTGAAGACCAGGTCGATCAGGGCCGGCCGGTCGCCGGAGGAGGCCGTGCGGCGGCGGTAGCCGTACTGCCGCAGCAGCTCCTCGACCCTGGCCCGGGTCGCGGGCGCGACGTCCGAGCGGCCGTTGACCACGCGCGAGACGGTGGGGACCGAGACCCCCGCCTCCTGGGCGATCGCCGTGATCGTGACCTTCTGCTCCACCATGGGTGCCATCCTCTGCTCCGCGACTTCGCCGACCGCGGCGACCGCGCCGTCCGTCATGCCGTCTCCCATGCTTTCTCCTCCACACGCGCACACCGTTGACGGGCGCTCCCGTCGGCTCTGCCGTTCCCGGCGCACTCTCGAAACTTTCCAACATTCTTCCGGAAAGAGTTCCGGGGCGTCGAGAGAGGGCCCCAGCATGAGGCAGCACCGTGTGCGCACGGTACGTCGTTCAGCCCGGGCGGCCGTAGCCGTCTCCGTCACCGCGGCGGCTCTGACCCTCGGGTTCAGCGCTCCGAGCCGGGCGGCCGACCCCTCCCTGCGCGAGGTCGCCGAGTCCACCGGCCGTTTCATCGGCACGGCCGTCAACGACGGCCTGCTGGGCAACGGGACCCACAGCAGCATCGTCAGCACCGAGTCCGACAGCGTCACCGCCGAGAACACCATGAGGTGGGAGGCGGTCGAGCCCCGGCGCGGCCGGTTCGACCGGGCCGGGGGCGACCGCCTGATGCGGTTCGCCCAGGACAACGATCAGCTCGTCCACGGCCACACCCTGGTCTGGCACAGCCAGATGCCCGGCTGGCTGCGGAACGGGTCGTTCTCCGACAGCGAGCTGCGCCGGATCATGACCGACCACGTCACCACCCAGGCCGGCCGCCACCGCGGCAAGGTCCAGCGCTGGGACGTGGTCAACGAGGCGTTCGATGAGGACGGCTCGCCGCGGCAGAGCAAGTTCTACCAGCGGCTCGGCCCCTCCCGCATCGCGGACTCCTTCCGGGCCACCCGCGCCGCGGACCCGAACGCCAAGCTGTTCATCAACGACTACGACACCGAGACGGTCAACGTCAAGAGCGACGGCCTGTACCGGCTGGTCAGGGACCTGCTGGCGCAGGACGTGCCGATCGACGGCGTCGGGTTCCAGAACCACCTCATCGTCGGCAACGTGAACGGCCAGGCGATCCGCCGGAACCTCCAGCGCTTCGCCGACCCGGGCCTGGAGGTCGCGGCCACCGAGCTGGACATCCGGATGCGGATGCCGTCCGACAGCTCCAAGCTCCAGTGGCAGGCCCGCGACTACCGCGCGGTGGCCGACGCCTGCCTGACGGTCTCCCGGTGCTCCGGCATCACCGTCACCGACGCCGTCCACAACGGCACGGTCCCGGCCGGCGGGACGGTCTCCTTCGGTTTCCGGACCAGCGCGGGCGCCGCCCAGGACGGCACCCGCGTCAGCCTCGGCGGACAGGAGTGCGCCGCGGGCTGACACCGTTTCCCGTCCGGTGCGCCGGACCGCCGGGGCAGGACGGTCGGCGTGCCGGACGGGGCAGAGCCGGGCCCCGGCCGCGGCCTGCCCCACACGGGCCGCGGCCGGGTCCTTCCAGCGTTCCCGGGCGCTTTCCCGCGTCTCCCGCCGCCACCACGCTTCCCGCTGTTCTCCCCGGAGCCCCTCAGCGTGTGCGGACGGCGTACACCGGCACCGAGACCGCGTCGTCGTCCAGACAGCGGCCCGTGGTCAGGTCGAAGCGCTGCTTGAGCAGCGGAGAGGCCACGAACGCCCGCCCGCCCGCCGAGCCCAGCAGCCCGCGTGAGAGCACATAGGCGCCGGTGAACGGATCGCGGTTGCCCAGGGCGTACGTCCGGCCCGCCCGGTCCCGGAAAACGGCGATCTGCCCGCCGTCGGGCAGCAGCGCCGCCACCCCCCGCCCCGGCACCAGGTCGGACAGGGCGCACACCGCGGCCCAGCCGCCCTCGGCACGCACCTCCACCCGGGTCCCTGCCGGCCGGACCTCCCCGGAGGCGTCGGTCGTCGCGTCGGTCGTGGCCGTGGTCATCGGGCCGCGCTCCCTTCGAGGGCCTTGAGTGTGCGGACGGGGATGTCGGGCCCGGACAAGAGCGTCAGATCGGGCCGGACCTGCTCGCGCTCGGCGACGAACCGCACCGACGGGTCCGGCGCGCCGGGGGCGTTGACGAAGGACACGAAGCGCCGCAGTCGCTCGGGGTCGCCCAGCGTCTCGGCCCACTCGTCGCGGTAGTTCGCCACATGGCCGGCCATCAGGGCCTCCAGTTCGGCGCACAGTCCCAGTGAGTCGTGCACGACCACGTCGCGCACGTGGTCCAGGCCGCCCTCGATCCGCTCCAGCCAGGCGGCGGTGCGCTCCAGCCGGTCGGCGGTGCGGATGTAGAACATCAGGAAGCGGTCGATCAGCCGGACCAGCTCCGCGTCCGACAGGTCCTTCGCCAGCAGGTCGGCGTGGCGCGGGGTCGCACCGCCGTTGCCGCCCACGTACAGGTTCCAGCCGTTCGCCGTGGCGATCACGCCGAAGTCCTTGCCCCGCGCCTCGGCGCACTCGCGCTGGCAGCCGGAGACCGCCCCCTTCAGCTTGTGCGGCGCGCGCAGGCCCCGGTAACGCAGCTCCAGGTCGATGGCCATGCGCACCGAGTCCTGCACCCCGTAGCGGCACCAGGTCTGCCCCACGCACGACTTCACGGTGCGCAGCGCCTTGCCGTAGGCGTGGCCGGACTCGAAGCCGGCCGCCACCAGCCGCGCCCAGATCGCCGGGAGCTGGTCCACCCGGGCGCCGAACAGGTCGATCCGCTGACCACCGGTGATCTTGGTGTAGAGGCCGAAGTCGCGGGCCACCTCACCGATCACGATCAGCTTCTCGGGTGTGATCTCGCCGCCGGGGACGCGCGGCACGACCGAGTACGAGCCGTTGCGCTGGATGTTGGCCAGATGGTGGTCGTTGGTGTCCTGGAGGGCCGCCTGCTCGCCGTCCAGGACATAGCCGCTGGCCCCCAGCGCCGGGGCGAGCGAGGCGATGATCGAGGCGACGGCCGGCTTGCAGACCTCGCAGCCCTCCCCGCCCCGGGCCTCCTCACGGCCGTGGCCGTCCAGCAGCTCGGCGAAGGTGGACAGCCGCCGGGTGCGGACGATCTCGTACAGCTCGCCGCGGGTGTGGGCGAAGCAGCCGCACAGGCCCTTGTCGACGGTGACACCGCTCGCCTCCAGCTCGTCCTCGACCAGCCTGGTGAGCACCTTCACGCAGCTGCCGCAGCCGGTGCCCGCCTTCGTGCACTTCTTCACCTCGGGCACCGTGGTGCACGCGTGGTCGGTGACGGCCGCGCGGACGGCGCCCTTGGTGACGTTGTGGCAGCCACACACCATCGCGTCGTCCGGCAGCGCGGACGGTCCCAGCGCCACCGGCGCCCCGGCCCCGGCCGGAAGCACCAGCCGCTCGGGCGCCACCGGCGGGACGCTGCCGGTCAGCGGGCGCAGCGTGCCGTACGCCTCGGCGTCGCCGACCAGCACACCGCCCAGCAGGGTGCCGTCGGAGGCGACCACCAGCTTCTTGTAGACCCCGGCCCGGGAGTCGGAGTAGACGACGTCCAGACAGCCCTCGGCCTTCCCCAGCGCGTCGCCGAAGGACGCCACGTCCACGCCCAGCAGCTTGAGCTTGGTGGAGGTGTCGGCGCCGGTGAAGGAGGCCCCCGTGCCGTCCGTGCCCTCCGTACCGCCCGAGCCTCCCGTCTCCCCGGCGATGGTCTCGGCCGCCACCCGCGCCATCTCGTAGCCCGGCGCCACCAGGCCGTAGACCCTGCCGTCCACGGTCCTGGCGCACTCGCCGACGGCGTACACCGCCGCGTCGGCGGTGCGGCAGCGCTCGTCCACTGTGATCCCGCCGCGCTCGCCGACCTCCAGGCCGCAGCCGCGGGCCAGCTCGTCGCGGGGGCGCACGCCCGCCGAGAAGACCACCAGGTCGGTGGCGATCGCCGAGCCGTCCGACAGCGTCATGGCCGTGACGGCGCCGTCCGGACCGGCGGTGATCTCCTCGCCGCCCACGCCGGTGTGGACGGTCAGGCCCATCCCCTCGACGGTGCGGCGCAGGGCGGCGCCGCCGCCGTCGTCGACCTGGAGGGCCATCAGACGCGGGTTGAACTCCACGATGTGGGTCTCAAGGCCCAGACCGCTGAGCGCGCCGGCCGCCTCCAGGCCCAGCAGACCCCCGCCGACGACCGTCCCCGTCCGGCTTCCCCGCGCGTACTCCTCGATGGCCAGCATGTCCTCCACTGTGCGGTACACGAAACAGCCGGTGCTGTCGCTGCCCGGCACGGGCGGCACGAACGGGTAGGAGCCGGTGGCCAGCACCAGGACGTCGTAGCCGATCTCAAGCCCCGCGCGCGAGGTCACGGTGCGCGCCTCGCGGTCGATCGCGACCGCCGGGTCGCCCAGTCGCAGCTCGACGCCGTGCCGTTCCATGAAGCCCTCGCCCACCAGGGACAGCTCCTCGGGCGTGCGGCCGGAGAAGTACGAGGTGAGCCGCACGCGGTCGTAGGCGGGCCGGGGCTCCTCGCACAGCACGACCACCCGGGCCCGTTCGGTCACCTCCCGGCTCGCGAGCTCCTCCAGGAACCGCTGTCCGACCATCCCGTGCCCGACGAGCACGATCGTGGGGCGTGGCGTCCGTGGCATCTCTACAGGCCTCCATCGTTGGTGAGCAGGTGGAGCGGCGGAGCGGAGGACAGCGGCTCGCCGTCCTCCCAGGCGCGGGCGAGGGCGCCGACGGTACCGAGGTCGCCCAGGAGGATGCCGCCCACCAGCCGGTCGCCGCGGACGACGACCTTGCGGTAGACGCCGCGGGTGGCATCGGCGAGGCGGACGACCTCGTCGCCCGCGCGGGGCACGGTCTCGCCGAACGAGGCGAGGTCCAGCGCGCTCCCGGGGCCGGCGGGGGGCGGGGCGAGGGTCAGACGTGTCAGCGCCCGGGTGCCGGTGTACGCGGGGGGCCTCGTGCCGGTCGCCGCGCCGTCCGTCGTACCGCCCGCGACACCGCCCGCCGGGCCGTCCGTGGTGCCGTCCGCCAGCAGGACGCGGGCCAGTACGTCGGCCTGCTCCTGGGCGGCGCAGGCCAGCCCGTAGACCCTCCCGCCGTGCTCGGCGCAGTCGCCGACGGCGTGGATCCGGGGATCGTCGGTGCGCAGCTCGTCGTCCACGACGATTCCGTCGCGGACCTCCAGACCGGCCGCCCCGGCGAGCCCGGTCCGCGGACGCGCCCCGCAGGTGAGGACGGTCAGCTCGGCCTCCAGCCGGTAGCCGTCGGCGAGTTCCACGCCGCGGGCCACGGCCCCTCCGCCGGCCCCCTCGCCGGCGTGCCCCGAGGTCAGCAGGCCCCGGACGCGGCACTCGGTGTGGACCTCGACGCCCAGATCCTCCAGATGCCCGCGCAGCAGCGCCGAGGCGCGGGCGTCCAGGTGGTGCTCCATCAGGTGCTCGCCCTGGTGGGCGAGGACGGTGTACGCCCCGCGTCCGGCCAGCGCGCGGGCGGCCGAGACCCCGAGCGGGCCGCCGCCGACGACGACGGCCCGCACCCCTGGCCGTGCCGCCGCCGCCAGCGCCCGGCAGTCGGCCATGGTGCGGAAGGGGTGCACACCGCGGGGCAGTTCGCGCCCGCCGCCGTCGGGGAAGAGCCCGCGCAGCGGGGGCAGCACGGGGTTGGAACCGGTGGCCAGTACCAGGGTGTCGTAGGGCAGCGAGGAGCCGTCGTCGCACCGCACCAGCCGCTCGGCCCGGTCCAGCCGCACCGCCCGCACCCCGCGCAGCCAGCGGGTGGCGGCCGGTGCGGGCAGACCGATCACCTCCGGCGCGTACCGCCCGGCCAGCACCTCGGCCAGCAGCACCCGGTTGTACGGCGCGTGGGGCTCCTCGCCGACGACCGTCAGATCCACGGCCGCGCCGCCGACGCCCCCGGTGCCGGGGACGCCGGCGGCGGAGAGCTGCCCGGCCAGCCGGGCGGCGGCCATCCCGCCGCCGATCACCACCACACGCTTCGTCGGCGTCATGCGGAAAGCGTGCGATCCGGCTGTTTCCCACCCGCATCACGGCTGTTTCCCGGCGGCAACACTGCCCTCAGCGCACCCGGCCCCCGGCTGTGAGCCCGGTGGGCCGAGGCCCGCGTCCGTCCTCTACGGGACCGGCCGGACCGGCAGGATCTGGACGCTGTTGCCCACCAGGCTGCGGTGCCGGGGCAGCTCCTCCTCCGGCCGTGCCAGGTCCAGGCCGGGGAAGCGCGTGAACAGCGCCTCCAGCGCGGTGGTGGCCTCCAGCCGGGCCAGGGGGGCGCCCAGGCAGTAGTGCGCGCCGTGGCCGAACGACAGGTGGCGGCTCGGTGGCCTGGTGACATCGAACCGGTCGGCGTCCTTCCCGTGCGCCCGCGGGTCGCGCCCGGCGGCGGAGTAACCGGCCAGCACGGGGGTGCCCGCCGGGATCACCGTGCCGCCCACCTCCAGGTCGCGGACCGGGTAGCGGAACGGGAAGTAGCTGACCGGGCTGTTGTGGCGCAGGGTCTCCTCCACCACGTCGTCCCAGCCGGCCCGGCCGGAGCGGACCAGCTCCAGCTGGTCGCGGTGGGCACACAGGGCGCGCACCGCGTTGGTGATCAGGTTGAGGGTGGTCTCGTGCCCAGCGACGATCATCAGCAGCAGGGTGCCGACCAGCTCCTCCTCGCTCAGCCGGTCGCCGTCGTCCTCACGCGCGGCGATCAGGGCGCTGGTGAGGTCGTCGCCGGGGTCGGCGAGGCGATCCGCCGCTACCTGGGCGAGGATCGCCATGATCTCCCGGTTCGCGGCCACGGCCTCGGCGGGGGAGATGTCGGTGCTGACGATGAGGTTGGAGAGCCTGTGCAGCCGCAGCCTCGGTTCCGGGCCGATGCCGAGCAGCTCGCAGATCACGCTCATGGGCAGCGGGAAGGCGAAGTGCCGCCGCAGGTCGGCGGTTCCGCCCCCTTCGTCGGCCGCCTCGGCCAGGTCGTCCAGCAACTCGCCGACCAGCTCCGTCACCCGCGGCCGCAGCAGCTCCACACGCCGAGGCGTGAACGCCCGGGTGACCAGGGAGCGCAGCCGCCGGTGGTCCGCACCGTCGGCCGTCGTCATGCCGGGGACGGTGGCGAAGGTGCGCAGCGGCCAGCCCTCGGGGATCTCCCCGCGCCGGAGGGCGGCGAAGTGGCAGGCGTCCTTGGCCACGTGGGGGTGCCCCAGGAAATCCCTCAGCTCATCGTGCCCGGTGACGACGAACCCGTCGACGCCGCCGGGGAGCACCACCGGCGCGGCCGGCCCCCGCTCGCGCAGCTGCTCGTTGACCGGGTGCGGATCGGTGCCGCGCGGGTCGAGGACGTACGGCTCGGCGGGGCCGGCCGCGCCGGTGGCGGCTTCGGTCATCTGGACTCTCCCTGTGGGATCGCGGTGGCGAGGTCGGACTGCGGCGCGGTGAAGCGGACGGGCAGCGCCGCCAGACCCTTGGTCCAGGGCGACGAGGCCCAGGACAACTGCTGTTCGGAAACGGCCAGTTCCATGTCGGGCAGACGGTGCCGGAGGGTGTCCACCGCGGTACGGGTGATCAGCCGGGCGGGGTCCTGCGCCGGGCAGGTGTGCGGTCCCGCGCCGAACGCCACGTGCGCGCGGTTGCCGGTGACCGGGCGTGCGCCGTCGGGCAGCACCTCCGGGTCGGTGTTGGCGGCGGCCAGCCCCAGCACGAGCATGTCCCCCGCGCGGATGTCCTGTCCCCCGAAGCGCATGTCGCGGACGGCGTAGCGGGCGGGGAAGTTCTGGGTGGGCGGGAACCGCCACAGCACCAGGTCCAGTGCGTCGTCCACGGTCAGGTGCCCGCCGGTCAGGGAGGAGCGCAGGGCCGGGTCGGTCAGCAGCAGGCGCAGTGTGGTGGCGATCCAGTTCTTCGTCGTCTGGTTGCCCGCGACGATCATCACCACGATGTTGTGCAGCACCTCTTCGTCGCTGAGGCGGGCCGGATGCCGCAACAGCCGCGAGGTGACGTCGGGGCCGGGCCGCCACCGCTTCTCCCTGATCAGCTCCAGCAGGACGCTCTCCATGCGGCGGCTGGCGCGGGCGGAGTCGGCGTTGGCGGCGGCCATTCCGGCGGTGGCCTCGGCCAGCTGCCGCCCGGTCCGGTCGTCCACGCCCAGCATCCGCGCCATGACCTGGACGGGCAGCTTGTGCGCGTAGTGCGGTACGAGGTCCGCCTCGTGCCGCCCGGCGAAGGAGTCGATCAGCCGCTCGGCGGTGGCCCGCACCGTCCGGCGCAGTTCGTGCCCGTCGACCCGGCCCAGCGCGTCGGCGACCGCCGCCCGCATCCGCCGGTGCTGCTGCCCGTCGGTGAACATCAGGGCAGGGCGCCAGCCGACGAACGCCATCAGCGGGGAGTCGGCCGGGACACGGCCTTCGCGCAGCAGGTTCCAGCGCCGCGGATCGTGGCTGAAGTCCTGTTCCTCGCGGGCGAGGCGGAGCAGCTCCCGGTAGCCGATGACCAGCCAGACGTGGATGCCGGGGGCCAGGGCGACGGGCGCGACCGGCCCGTGCTCCGCGCGCAGCCGCTCGTACAGCGTCGGCAGGTTGTCCCCGTCGAGACCCGGGCCGTACAGCGGGGCGGGACCTCCGTGCGCAGGGCAGCCCGGCGGCGGCCCGGTGCCGGTGCGGTCGGGGAAGGGAACGGTCATGAGGGCTCCGAGTCCGTGGCGGAGTTGACGAGATGGGTGACGAGGGAGATCAGGGCCCTGAGGGAGGACTCGCCGTCACGGGCGTCGCAGACCACCAGCGGGGTGTGCGGCAGCAGGTCCAGCGCGGCCCGCAGTTCACCCTCCGCGTACCGGGGGCTGTCCGGGAACAGGTTGACGGCGACGCTGAAGGGCAGGTCCAGGTCCTCCAGGTGCCCGATGGAGTCGAAGGACGCCTCCAGGTCGCGGGTGTCCACCAGGGCGAGCGCACCCAGGGCGCCGCGCGCCAGCTCCCGCCAGGTGGGCAGGAACCGCGGCTGTCCGGGGGTGCCGAACAGGTAGAGCACCAGCTCGCCGTCGATCGTGATCCGCCCGAAGTCCAGAGCGACGGTGGTGGTTCTCTTCGACCGCTCGCCGCCGGTGTCCACTCGGGCGCCCGCCCGGGTCATCACGGCCTCGGTGGACAGCGGCCTGATCTCCGACACCGCGCCGATCAGGGTGGTCTTTCCCACCCCGAACGGTCCGACGACCAGGATCTTGGCCGCGCCCGCGACGCTCGACCGCACGTACACGCCGGACTTTCCGGAGTCCGGGGAGCTTGCCGGACCCGGAGGGGCGGCGCGGCCGTCCGGGCGCACACCGGCGGCGGACGTGTCAGAGGCGGCTCTCGAGCCCATGAAGCACCTTTCTCAGGAGGGAAACATCGGCATGCCGGGCCGGCGGGACGGGCGGCCGGGTCTCGACGAGCCCCCACTCGATGAGATCGGCCAGCAGAACCTGCACCACCGGCGGCGGCTGGCCCAGGTGCGCGGCGATCTCCGCGACCGACAGCAGGCCCCGGCAGCGCTCCACGATCCGCAGGTACTCCGGCTGGAGAGTGGCCGGAGGCGTGACGCCGGAGGCGATGACGAGCGTCTCCCAGGGCAGGTCCCGAGAGACGCCCGAACGCCCCTTCGTGATCACGTAGGGGCGTATCGCGGACGTGCCTCGCTCCTGCTCGTCATCCCTCATGCGGCCGGTCCGCCGCGTCGCGGGGCCCACTGCTCAAGTGCGCCCCGATCTTCGCGACCAGCACCTGCATCTGCTGGGCCACCAGGCCCACATCGGCGTCGGCCTCGGTGGCCACCCCCAGATGGGCGCCGGTGCCGGCGGAGGTGAACAGAGCGAACCCGTCCTCGGACTCCAGCATCAGCTGCCGCACACCGGCTCCCCGGCCGAAGAGCAGGGACACCGTGGACAGTCCTGTCATGGTCAGCGCCGCGCAGGCGGCGGAGAGCGATTCGGCCTCGTCCACGCCGAGGTGCGGTACCGGGCCCGACAGTCCCTCGGCGGAGGCGTGTCCCAGGCGGAGCCCGTCCTCGGACACCACGACGGCGTGGCGCACCCCGGGGATCTCCGTCAGAGGACGCAGCATCCAGCCCACGTCGGGCAGTCTCGTTATGGCTCCGGCCACTACCGGCCTTCCTCTCGTTCGTCGGTCTGCGGGGCACTCTCCAGTTCGGCCCGGCCGCGCCGGGCGCCGGAGACGATGTCGGCCACGGAAGCGCCCGCGGCCTCGGGCGACCAGGGAGCCCGGGAAGTCGGGGGAGGCCCGTCGGCGGCCTCCGTGCGGTGCCCGCCCGGAGACAGGGGCTGCGGGTCGCGCGGGTCGAGCGGGTCGGCCGGGGAGCGCCGCCGACTGCGCCGCCGCGGCAGGCCTGTGGGAGTCCGTTCCCCCTCGCCGCCGGTCCGCTGCGGGTGTTCCCGGTGCTCCGCACGCTCCGGGGCGGGTGCGGCCTCCCACGGACGGGTGTGCCCGCTGGCGGGCGCGGCCAGGAACGCCGGTTCCCGGTCGATCGGTTCGGTCAGCAGCCGGTGCGGTACGAACAGCACCGCCCGGGTCCCGCCGTACGCCGAGGCGGTCGTCAGCTCCACCTTGAAGTCGAGCTGCCGCGACCAGCGGCCCACGCAGGCGAGCCCCAGCCGGGGCACGGCTCCCAGCTCGGTGAGGTCCAGACCGCTCCGCAGCTGCCGCAGCGCCTGCTCCATCACGTCGGGGGGCATCCCCAGGCCCGCGTCGTCGATCTCGACGACCGCGCCCGCGGCCACCTCGCGGACCGAGACGACGACCTGGGTACGCGAGGGTGAGAAGACCGTGGCGTTCTCCAGGATCTCGGCCGTGGCGTGCATCAGCCCCTCCACGGCGGGCGGCACCACGTACAGGTTCTGTCCGCCGTGCACCTCCACCCGGCCGAACTCCACGATCCGCGACTGCGCGCCGCGCACGCAGTCGAACAGCGACACCGGGCGCGACTCGCGCCGGGTCGGCCAAACCCCGCACATCACCAGCAGCGTCTGTGCCTTGCGGGTCATCTGGGCCGCCGCGTGGTCGGCCTTCATCACCTCGGCCATCAGGTCCGGGTCCTTGATGAACCGCTCGACGCGGTCCAGCACCTGCTGCTGCACCGTCGCCATCACGTGCATGTTCCTGGCGACGGACTCGAAGGCCGCCTGTACCGAGTCGCGCAGCGCGCGCTCCCGGCGCACCGCCTCGTCCGATCCCAGCGCCCGGACCACGTCCTCCAGCGCCCGGGCGAACTCGCCGCCCGTCTCGGAGGAGGGCAGGGCCGGGCCCGGAACCCCGTCCAGGCCGCGTCCCTCGCGTACCCGCTCGGCGATGGCCGGCACCCGAACGGATGCCAGACGAACCACCTCGGCGCTCCGCGCGGCGGCCAGGGCGTGCTCCCGCGCGACCTGTTCCAGGAGCTCACCGGTCCGCCCGCGCAGCCGGAGGAGTCCGGCCAGGCACAGCACCAGTGCCACCGCCAGGACGCCGGTGCCGGCGGCGAACCACCCGGGAACGGGAGCAGACCGTCCGGCGGGGAGGAAGACCGCCGGCCCCACCGCGACCGCTGCTCCGCAGACGGCGGACACCACCACGGCCGGCCACCAGAATTCTCGTCCCCCCGCTTGCCGGCTCACCACTGGCGACAACGACCTCTCAGACGAAGCGATCAGAACCAGTCTGGTTCCCACCTATCCGGGCGGGCCCGGGACCGCAGCGATCCTACTCGTCAACTGGCTTGAGAACAGAGGAAGTCTGATCGATCTTCGGTACCGGGAGTCCGTGGGGTTCCGGACAGGTCCGGGTGGTCGCGCGACGGCGGACCTTCCGTCGGTCCACGGGCCGGACCGGACACGACCGCCCTCCGGCGGGTCCTCGCCGGCAGCCCGCCGTCCCGTCTCACCCCCGGCGCCGGTCTCCCGGGTCGCCGCACGCGAGGCGCGTACGGGAGGCGGTGGGCTCGGCCGCGGACCACGGCGCGGTGAACCGGACGGGCAGCGCCGCCAGACCGCTGGTCCACGGCGACGACGTCCAGGCCAGACGCTCCTCGGGCACGGCCAGTCGCAGGCCGGGCAGCCGCCGCCGCAGCACCTCCACGGCCGTCCGCGCGATCAGCCGGGCCTGCGGCTGGGCAGGGCAGACGTGCGGCCCCGCGCCGAACGCCATGTGCGCGCGGTTGCCCGTCACCGGACGCCCGCACGCGGGCAGCACCTCCGGATCTTCGTTGGCTGCGGCCAGCCCCAGCACAAGCATGTCCCCGGCCCGCACCTCCTGCCGGCCCAGGCGGACATCGCGCAGGGCGTAGCGGCCGGGGAAGTTCTGGGTGGGCGGGAACCGCCACAGCACCAGGTCCAGCGCCTCGTCCACGGTCAGGCACCCGCCGTCCAGCGAGGAGCGCAGGGCCGGATCGGTCAGCAGCAGGCGCAGTGTGGTGGCGATCCAGTTCTTCGTCGCCTGGTGAGCCGCCACCACCGTCACCACCAGGTTGTGCAGCACCTCCTCCTCGCGCAGCGAGGCGGGGTGCGTCAGCAGCCAGGAGGCCAGGTCGGGGCCGGGCGCACGCCGCTTCTCCCGCAGCAGGGCCAGCAGGAGGCGCTCCAGCCGGCGCCCGGCGTGGGGGGAGTCGGCGTTGGCGGCGGCTGTGCCGGCGACGGCCTCCGCCAGTCTGCGGCTGACCTGCTCGTCCGCCCCCAGCAGCCGGGCGACGACCCGCGCCGGCAGGCGGTGCGCGTAGTGCGGTACGAGATCGGCCTCGTGCCGCCCGGTGAAGGAGTCGATCAGCCGGTCGGCGGTCTCGCGCACCAGGCGGCCCAGCTCACCGTCGTCGACCCGGCCCAGCGCGTCGGCGACCGCCGCCCGCATCCGCCGGTGCCGCCACCCGTCGGCGAACATCAGGGCAGGGCGCCAGCCGAAGAAGGCCAGCAGCGGCGAGTCGGCGGTCACGCGCCCCTCGTGTACCAGGCGCCAGTGCCGCGGGTCGTGGCTGAACTCCTGCTCACGGCGCGCCACCCGCAGCAGTTCCCCGTAGCCCATGACCAGCCAGGCGCGTGCCCCCGGGGCCAGGGCGACGGGCGCGACCGGCCCGTGCTCCACGCGCAGCCGCTCGTACAGGGCGGGCAGGCCGTCACCGTCGAGGCCCGGCCCGTACAGCGGGACGTGGCGCGTGCGGCCGGGGCGGACCGGGGGGCCCGGCGGTGTGTCGGGCCGGGGGCGGTGGGGAGCAGCGGTCATGTGGTGGCTCCGGGGGAGGGGGACGGGAGGCGGATCGGCCCGGGGGCGGCCCGTACCACCGGCAGACAACGCGCCGTCGGCCGACCCGGTCAACCGTCTTGTCCGAAAAGAGTCCTGGAATACCCCTCAAGGGTGAGCCCCCGGGCGGTGGGCGGCACGGACCCCGCCGCGGTTGCCGCGGCTACGGTGGACGGGCAGGGCCGCGAAGGCGGCGAGGACGGTGCGGGCGGCGAAGGCCGCGCGGAAGAGGAGGAGCGGTGGCCGTGGCTGAGACGGGCATCCTGACGGTGCTGACCACCACCGACAGCCCGGAGAAGGCCGGGGCGTTGGCGCGCGGCGCGGTGGAGGCACGCGTCGCCGCGTGCGCTCAGGTCTCCGGCCCGGTGACCTCGGTCTACCGGTGGGAGGGCGAGGTGCGCGCCGAGCCCGAGTGGCAGGTGCTGCTGAAGACGGCGGCGGCCCGCTACGACGCCCTGGAGGCGTACCTGTGCGGGGCCCACGACTACGACACTCCCGAGATCATCGCCACCCAGGTAGTCCGCGGCGGCGCGGACTACCTGGCCTGGGTCGCCGAGGAGACGCGCGGCTTCTGAGCGGGTGCGGGCACCGGCGCGCGCAACGAGAGTCTGCCGACCGCCGCGGACGTCACCGCGCCGTGTCGCCGGTGACGTCCGCGGCGGAGAGGTCCACCCCCGTCCACACGCCGACGACGCTACCGCGTCCCCTCCGGGGTCTCGCCCTCCACCGGACCGGACGCTGCCGACTCGTTGCCCGCGCGCTCCACCCGGACCGCGCAGACCTTGAACTCCGGCATGCGCGAGACCGGGTCCAGGGCCGGGTTGGTCAGGGTGTTGGCGCGGCCCTCGCCCGGCCAGTGGAACGGCATGAACACCGTGTCCGGGCGGATGCCCGACGTGATCCGGGCCGGTGCCACCGCCCGTCCCCGCCGCGAGACCACTGCCACCGGCTCCCCCTCGGCCACGCCGATCCGCTCGGCCGGCCGCGGGTGGAGTTCGACGAACGGGCCCGGGGCGGCGTCGTTCAGCTCCGCCACCCGCCGGGTCTGGGCGCCCGACTGGTACTGGGCCGGCACCCGGCCCGTGGTCAGCAGCAGCGGGTGGTCGGCGTCCGGTTCCTCCGCCGGCGGGCGGTGGGCGACGGGCGCGAAGCGGGCCCGGCCGTCGCCGGTGGCGAAGCGGTCCAGGAACAGGCGGGGTGTGCCGGGGTGGGGGCCGGAGGAGCGGGCCACCGCCGGGTCGTCGGCCTCGTCCGTTCCCGGACCCCCGGACGGGACCTCCGGGCACGGCCAGAAGACCCCGTCCTCCTCGGCGATACGCCGGTAGGTGATCCCCGAGTAGTCCGCGGGCCCCCCGGCCGAGGCCCGCCGCAGCTCCTCGAAGACCTCCTCCGGGTCGGTGGGGAACCCCTTCTCCCAGCCCAGCCGCCCCGCCAGCGCGTTCAGCACCTCCAGGTCGGTGCGCACCCCGGGCGGGGCGTCCAGGGCCTTGCGGCGCAGCAGCACCCGGCCCTCCAGGCTGGTCATCGTGCCCGTCTCCTCGGCCCACTGGGCCACCGGCAGCACCATGTCCGCCAGCGCGGCCGTCTCCGACAGCACCACGTCGCACACCATCAGGAAGTCCAGCGACCGCAGCCGCTCCTCCACATGGGCGGCTCGCGGCGCGGAGACGAGTGGGTTGGAACCGGTCAGCAGCAGGGCGCGCACATCGCGTCCCAGTGCGTCCAGCAGTTCGTACGCGCTGCGCCCCGGCCCGGGCAGTACGCCGGGCTCCACACCCCACACCCGCGCCACGTGCTCGCGCGCCGCCGGGTCGTCCAGCCTGCGGTAGCCGGGCAGCTGGTCGGCCTTCTGGCCGTGCTCGCGCCCACCCTGGCCGTTGCCCTGGCCGGTCAGGCAGCCGTAGCCGGACAGCGGGCGGCCCGCCCGGCCGGTGGCCAGGCACAGGTTGATCCAGGCGCCGACGGTGTCGGTGCCCTTGGACTGCTGCTCGGGCCCGCGCGCGGTGAGCACCATCGACGACTCCGCGTCGCAGAACAGCGCCACCGCCTCGCGCAGCGCGGGCACCGGCACCCCGGTGATCCGCTCCACCAGCTCCGGCCAGTGCGCCATCGCCGCCGCGCGCGCCTCCTCCCAGCCGCTGGTGCGCGCCGCCACGAAGTCGGTGTCCACCCGCCCCTCGGCCACCACCAGGTGCAGCATGCCCAGGGCGAGGGCCAGATCGGTGCCGGGGCGCGGGGCCAGGTGCAGGTCGGCGTGCTCGGCGGTGCGGGTGCGGCGGGGGTCGATCACGATCAGCTTCCCGCCCCGCTCGCGCAGCTCGGTGAAGTAGCGCAGGGCGGGCGGCATGGTGGCGGCGGGGTTGGCGCCCACCAGGATCACGCATCCGGTGCGCGCGACGTCCGCCAGCGGGAAGGGCAGCCCCCGATCCAGCCCGAAAGCCCTGTTCAGGGCGGCGGCGGCCGAGGACATGCAGAACCGGCCGTTGTAGTCGATCTGGGAGGTGCCCAGCACCAGCCGGGCGAACTTGCCCAGCGCGTACGCTTTCTCGTTCGTCAGCCCGCCCCCGCCGAACACCCCCACCGAGTCCGGTCCGTACGCGGTCCGCGCCGCCGACAGACCCGCTGCGGCGCGGTCCAGCGCCTCGTCCCAGCCGGCCGGCTCCAGCGGCCCGCCCGCGCGGCGCCGCACCAGGGGCCCGGTCAGCCGCACCCGGGAGGAGAGCACGGCCGGGGCGGTGCGCCCCTTGCCGCACAGCGCGCCGCGGTTGACGTCGAAAGCGGCGCGCTCGACCACCTCGACCCTCCCCCCGTCCCTGGTGGGGCGCAGCCCCATGCCGCACTGCAGGGCGCAGTACGGGCAGTGGGTGTCCACGGTCGCCGCGGGCGCACGGTGGCCGTGTCCGGCGGGCTGGGCAGTCGTCACGCTCATGCCGCCCAGCGTGCGTCGCGCGTGTTACACAGCGCGCCCCCGCGGGTTACGGGCCCGGTACGCCCGCCTCAGTCCGCCCGGACCGGTGCCGTGAGCCGTGCGCAACCGGGCGTCACGGCGCCGCAACGGCGGAGCAACCGGGGCCCGCCACACTCGCCCCATGATCTCTTCCCTCCGGGCCCGCCCCCGTCCCGCGCCCCCACTGGTCGCGGTCGCCCACGGCTCCCGCGACCCCGGGGCGCCGCGCACCGTCACCGCACTGCTCGGCCTCGTGCGCTCCCTGCGGCCGGACCTGCGGGTGGAACTCGGCCACGTCGAGCTGAACGAGCCGCTGCTGCCGGCCGCCCTGGAGGCGCTCCCGGCCGGGGAGGCGGTCCTCGTCCCGCTGCTCCTGGGCCGCGGCCACCACGTCAAGCACGACCTGCCCGGAGCCGCTGCCGCCGCCGGGCACCTGTCCGTCCTGGCCGCCGCACCGCTGGGGCCGCACCCGCTGCTGGCCGAGGCGCTGGCCGGGCGGCTGGCCGAGACGGGCTGGAGCGCCGGCGCGTCCCGCACCGGCGCCGTGGTGCTGGCGGCGGCCGGATCGCGGGACCCGGACTCGGCCCGGGACGCCGAACGGACGGCCGTCCTGCTCTCCGCACGCCTGGGTGGCGTCCCGGTGGTGCCCGCCTACGCCTCGGCCGCCGGGCCGACCGTGCCCGAGGCCCTGGCAGCCCTGCGCGCCGCCGGGCGCCACGACACCGCTCTGGCCTCGTACTTCACCGCACCGGGCCTCTTCGCCGCCCGGTGCGCGCGCGAAGCCCCCCGCCTGCCGGCCGCCCGTCCGCTGGGCGCGCACCCGGCGCTGGCCCGCCTCGTCCTGCACCGCTACGACGAGGCGCTCGCCCGGGTGCGTACGGCGGCCCGCGCGCCCGTCCCCTGCCCGCCGCGGGGCGCCCTGGCCCGAGCCTCCTGACCGGCTCCGCCGCCTGTGTCCGCCCGTGCCCGTCCGCGGTTGTCACCCGGGGCGGCTAGCGTCGGTGTATGCACGGCGGGTATGGCGATGAGTACGCCATGGACGACACGACGTACGGCCCCTGGGGAGACGGAGACGGAGCGGCGGAGCACGTCGCCGGCTACGACGGCACGGCGCTGGAGCGCTGGGTGCCCGAGCCCGACAAACGGCCCGGACGCACCGCCTTCCAGCGTGACCGGGCGCGGGTGCTGCACTCCGCCGCGCTGCGGCGGCTCGCGGGCAAGACCCAGGTCGTCACGCCCGACGCCGCCGCCGGTGCGTGGGACGCCACCCCCCGCACCCGTCTGACGCACTCCCTGGAGTGCGCCCAGGTCGGCCGGGAACTGGGTGCCGCGCTCGGCTGCGACCCGGATCTGGTGGAGACCGCCTGTCTCGCGCACGACCTGGGCCACCCGCCCTTCGGGCACAACGGCGAGCGCGTACTGGACGAGATCGCCGGGCCCTGCGGCGGCTTCGAGGGCAACGCGCAGTCGCTGCGGCTGCTGTCGCGGCTGGAGCCGAAACGGTTCGCCGGTCCGGCCGGCGGAGACGGCCCGCAGTTCCGCGTCGGCCTCAACCTCACCCGTGCCGCGCTGGACGCCGCCACCAAGTACCCCTGGCCGCGCGGCGGCCACCCCGCCGGCCCCGGGCCGGGGAAGTTCGGCGTCTACGAGGACGACCTGCCGGTCTTCGAGTGGTTCCGGTGCGGCGCCCCCGAGCACGGGCAGTGCTTCGAGGCGCAGGTCATGGACTGGTCCGACGACGTCGCCTACTCCGTCCACGACGTGGAGGACGGTCTCCACGCCGGCCATCTCGACCCCAATCTGCTGCTGGCCGAGCCCGAGCGCCGCGAGGTCTTCGCCGTCGCCGCCGCCCGCTACGCCCCGCCCGGCACCGAGGAGGCCGAACTCGCCGAGGCCCTGGACCGGTTGCTGGACCAGGAGTGGTGGCCGCACGGCTACGACGGCACGGCCGTGGCCCAGGCCCGGCTGAAGGACGCCACCAGCCAGCTCATCGGCCGCTTCTGCCTGGCCGCCGAGGGCGCGACCCGGGCGGCGTACGGGCCGGGCCGCCTGACCCGCTACGGCGCCCGCCTGGTGGTCCCGCGCGCCGCGCGGCTGGAGTGCGACGTGCTCAAGGCCGTCGCCGACCGGTACGTCATGCAGCGCCCAGACCAGGAGCGGCTGCGCGGCGAGCAGCGCGAGGTCCTGGACGGGCTGGCCCTGGCGCTGGCCGCCCGCGCCCCGGACGGGCTGGACCCGCAGTTCCGCGCGCTGTTCTCGGAGGCCGGCGACGACCGGGCCCGGCTGCGCGCGATCGTCGACCAGATCGCCTCCCTCACCGACGCCTCCGCCCGCCGCCTCCACGCCCGCCTCACGGGCCCGGCGGCGTGAGGGCGACATGACGGCACAGGCCGGCCACCGGCCCGCGGCGGCCCGTCACCATCTCCGCCTCCGACGAGGACGGCATGCGCAGGCCGTGCGGCGACCGGGTGGTGGTCGCAGGGCTCTGACCGCCGCTCCGGAGCGGCGGGGCGGGGGCGGCGGCGTGTGGTGCGCGGTTCAGCAGAGGCCCAGGTCCCGCCAGACCCCGGAGACGCCCGGCTCCTCGCCGCGCGTCCACCAGGCGGCCCGCCAGGCGTGGCCGCGGTGGGTGACGGTCCGGCCGCCGGTGTAGACGGCGGAGCGGTCCCAGGCGGGGGAGGAGGCGCACTCGGCCGGCGGGGTGGGCGTTCCGCCACCGTCGCCACCACCGTCTCCGCCGCCGCTGCCGACCTGGACGTCCACGCAGTTGTAGAACGCGTTGGCGGTGTCCGCGACGTTCCACACGGCGAGGATCTTGTGCTTGCCGGAGGGCAGACCGCTCAGGGTGTGCGAGATGTTCGACGGCGGACGGGTGCCGCCCTGGTCGAACCGCTTGAACAGCACGCCGTCGACGTAGTAGTCCCAGGTGCTGGTGCTGTGCGCGGCGGTCAGCCGCCACTGGAAGGTGACGGTGCTGGAGACCTGGGTGACCGGCCAGTTGCGGCTGTCGTCGTCCAGGAAGGTCCACCGGGTGCCGCCGCTGCACAGGCGCGAGCCCTTGGGGCCCTCGACGCTCTGCGGCTCGTACTGCAGGCCGTCGCAGCCGGTGACCCGGCCGGTGGCGCAGTGGTCCTGGCGGCTGGGCGGGGAGGTGATCCAGCCGTGGGCGCCTGCCGAATTTGCCGAGGTCATGACAATCGCAAGAGGCAGTGCCAGCGTGAAGGCGAAGAGCGAGGCCAGCAGCCTCGCGGGGCTCCTCCGCGCCGTCCGCGCCGTCCGTGCCGTACGCGGGATGTGTCCGGTCTGTCGCATGTGGGGGCTCCTCCTCCTTCCGTGTGCGGGCCGGTCCGGTCCGCGCGCGGAGTGGTGCGGGGGGTGGTGGCCTGCCGTACGCAGGGCCTCGCGGCTGACGATAGATTGGTTCAGACCAGTCGTTAAGAGTGACTTCCGGTCCATTCCCGCGGGGTGTGGCCGGGATGTGCGGGTCCCGGTCACGGGTCGATTCCCGGCGGTTTCCGCCCGCGGACAGATGGTTCAGGAGGCCGGCTCCGGGGCCAGATCCGCCACGACGGCGGCGTGGTCGGACGGCCAGATGCCGGCGACCGGGCCGTCGCCCGCCCGCCGTACGGCTGTGACACGTCCCAGCCCGCCGGGTCCGGACGGCGGCCCGACGTGGACGTAGTCGACGCGCGCGCTGGGCCGGAAGGTGGCCGCGACATAGGGGTTGGCGGCGTCCCGGGTGGCCGCCGGGGCGGCCGGGTCCGCGTACTCCCAGGCGTCCAGCAGCACCTGGCCCTCGACGGCGGGGGCCGTGCGCGAGCCGCCCAGCAGGCGGATCTCGTCGGAGTCGGGCGGTGCGTTGAGGTCCCCGGTGACCACGGGTGGGAAGTCGGTCCCGCCGCGGTGCGCCGCGACGAACCCCGCCAGGGCCGCGACCTGTCGGCGGCGCAGGGCCGAGGCGTGGGCGGCGGAGGTCAGGTGCGTGGTGAAGAACGGCACCGGTCGGCCGGGCGCCTCCAGCAGCGTGTAGAGCGCCACCCGCTCGTGGTCGCTCCCGGCCGGGGGCAGCGTGGCCAGGGCCCGGTCCGCCACCGGCCAGCGGCTGAGCACGGCGTTGCCGACGCCGAGCTCCGGGTCGTCCAGTCGCTTGCGCCACCGCACGGGGACGTTCCAGGGGGCCCAGGTCCAGTGCATGTCCAGGTCGTGGGCGAGCCGTGCGGCGAGGTTCTCACCGTCGCGGACCCACACCTCCTGCAGACCGACCGCGTCGGGCCGCAGCTCGCGCAGCGTGACGAGGATCGCCCCGTAGCGCTCCCGCCACGGCCCGAACCGCCACCACAGGTTCCACGTCATCACGCGCATCCGCCGTCCCGTTCCCCGCGTCGTCCCCGGTGGGCCGTGTGTGTACCCGTCCACGGCCCCGTTACCCGCCCGATGTGACGCGCGGCGGTCCGCGGGGCGAACGGTTCGGGTACGGCCGCCGGGGCGTGTCGCGAACGGTCCGCGTCAGTCGGCGGACTCCAGGAAGTCGGCTGTCGCCGGGGCGAAGGACGGATCGCGAACGGCCGTCGGAGGGTCGCCGTGCAGGGGCCGCGGCGAGGCGCGGGGGAGCGCGTCGGCGAGCGCCCCGGGGCCCCCGGCCAGCGGATCGTCCGCGCCCGCGAGCACCAGGGTCGGCACGGTGACGTCCGCCGGTTCGCTCGGGCCCTGGTGCATGGACCTGCCCCGCGCGGCCAGGGCGCGGCGGTCGGTGCCCACCTCGTCGGCCCACCTCGTCGGCCCAGATCCGCAGGTCCGCCATCCGCAGCGGCACGCCGGCCGGGTCGCCGGCCGGCAGCGCCGCCATCACCGGTTCGGGCGGCAGTTCGCGGGTTCCACACTGCCCGGCTCGACCACCCCCCGCGCCCATCCCGTCGACGACCAGCCGGGCGACGCGCTCGTCCCGGGCGCCGGCCGGCAGCACCGTGACCGCGCCCGTCGAGCGGCCCACCAGGTGCACTCGCTCCTCGCCGAGGACATCCAGCGGACCCAGCAGATCGCGTGCCATGGTCCCCTCGCCGTGGCGGCAGGCGGCTTGCCGGAGCGGCCGCGGCCCGGGCGCACGAACACGCGGAGACGGGTGCGCGTACCGGGTGGTCCAGGGCAAAGGAGGACGGTGCGCGCGAAGGGGGATAGAGCGGCCCGGAGGATGGGGAGAATCCGTGGGAGACGTCCGCGGAGCCGCCCGCGGACCGCACCCCCACCCGGACCACCCCGGACGGTCAGCCCGCCGCCCCTTCCGGCGGCGCGGCCGGCGGGGCCCGCTTCCGGGAACCCACCGCAGGGGGCAGCGCAACGAGGAGGAAGCACGTGGTCGACGCACATCGCACGTTCGTCATCGTCGGCGCCGGCCCGGCCGGGGCGAAGGCGGCCGAGACCCTGCGGGCCGAGGGCTTCACCGGCCGCGTCATCCTGATCGGCGACGAACGCGACCACCCCTACGAGCGGCCTCCCCTCTCCAAGGGCTACCTCGGCGGCACCGCCGAACGTGGCGGCGTCTTCGTCCACGAGCCCGCCTGGTACGCCGGGGCCGCGGTCGAACTCCACCTCGGCCAGCCCGCCGTCCGCCTGGACAGGGAGGCGGGGACGGTGGAGCTGGGCGACGGCGCCCGGGTCCACTACGACAAACTGCTGCTGGCCACCGGCGCCGAGCCGCGCCGTCTGAACGTCCCCGGCACCGAGCTGGCAGGGGTGCACCACCTGCGCCGCCTGGCGCACGCCGACCGGCTGCGCGGCACCCTGGCCGGGCTCGGCCGCGACAACGGCCACCTGGTCGTCGTCGGCGCGGGCCGGATCGGCCTGGAGGTGGCCGCCGTCGCCCGCTCCCGAGGCGCCGAGGTCACCGTCATCGAGCCGAACCCCACCCCGCTGCACGCCGTCCTCGGGCCCGAACTGGGCGCCGTCCTCGCCGATCTGCACCGCGAGCACGGCGTACGCCTGTACTTCGGCACCTCCCTCACCGAGATCGTCGGCCAGGACAGCCAGGTCCTCGCCGTCCGCACCGGGGACGGCGAGGAGCATCCGGCGCACGCCGTGCTCGCCGCCATCGGCGCCGCCCCCCGCGTCTCCCTGGCCCGGGCCGCCGGGCTGGAGCTGGCCGGGGAGCCCGTGGGCGGCATCGCCGTGGACGCCTCGCTGCGCACCGGCGACCCCGACATCCACGCCGCCGGCGACGTCGCCGCCGTCCACCACCCGCTGTTCGGCGCCCGGCTGCGCGCCGAGCACTGGGCCAACGCCCTGAACGGCGGGCCGGCCGCAGCCCGGGCGATGCTCGGGCAGGAGGTCTCCTACGACCGGGTGCCGTACTTCTCCTCCGAGCAGTACGGCACGAGCATGGAGTACTCCGGCTGGGCGCCGCCCGGCTCGTACGACCAGGTGGTCGTCCGCGGCGACCTCGGAAAGCGGAAGTTCACCGCGTTCTGGCTGAGCGAGGGGCGGGTGCTGGCGGGGCTGGGGATGAACACCGAGGGCACCACCGGGCCGGTCCAGCGGCTGATCCGCTCCGGCCGGGAGAGCGACCCGGAGAAGCTGGCCGACCCCTCGGTGCCGCTGGAGGAGCCGGCCGGGGCGTGATCCACCCCGCCCGCGGACCCGCCGTGCCGGGGAGGCCGCAGGGCGGCCGTAGACTTTCCGCCGTGGCGGGACGGATCAACGACGACGATGTGAAGGCGGTGCGGGACGCGGTCCCGATCGACGCCGTCGTCTCCGAGTACCTCCAGCTCCGCCCGGCCGGCGGCGGCAGCCTCAAGGGCCTGTGCCCCTTCCACGACGAGAAATCCCCCTCCTTCCACGTCAGCCCGAGCAAGGGCCTGTACCACTGCTTCGGCTGCCAGGCCGGCGGGGACACCCTCGACTTCGTGATGAAGGTCGACCACCTCTCCTTCTCCGAGGCCGTCGAGCGGCTCGCCTCCCAGGCGGGGGTCACCCTGCGCTACGAGGAGGGCGGCTACGCCCCCGGCCGCCAGCAGGGCGAGCGCATCCGGCTGGTCCAGGCGCACAAGGCCGCCGCCGCCTTCTACACCGAGCAGCTCGACTCGCCCGAGGCCGAGACCGGCCGCCGCTTCCTGGCCGAGCGCGGCTTCGGCCAGGAGGCCGCCGCGCACTTCGGGGTCGGCTACTCCCCGGCCGGCTGGGACCACCTCACCCGCTTCCTGCGCGGCAGGGGCTTCAGCGACAAGGAGCTGATCCTGGCCGGCCTTGCCCAGGAGAGCCGCAACGGCCGCCCCATCGACCGCTTCCGCGGCCGGCTGATGTGGCCCATCCGCGACATCACCGGCGAGGTCGTCGGCTTCGGTGCCCGCAGACTGCGCGAGGACGACAACGGGCCGAAGTACCTCAACACCCCCGAGACGGCGATCTACCGCAAGTCCCAGGTGCTCTACGGCATCGACCTGGCCAAACGTGAGATCGCCAAGACCGGCCGGGCCGTGGTCGTCGAGGGCTACACGGACGTGATGGCCTGCCACCTCGCCGGGGTCACCGGCGCCATCGCCACCTGCGGCACTGCCTTCGGCGGCGAGCACATCAAGATCCTGCGGCGACTGCTGATGGACAATTCCCGCTCGGAGGTCGTCTTCACCTTCGATGGCGACGCGGCCGGCCAGAAGGCCGCCCTGCGTGCCTTCGAGGACGACCAGAAGTTCGCCGCCCGCACCTCCATCGCCATCACCCCCGGCGGCATGGACCCGTGCGACCTGCGGCTGGCCGAGGGCGACGAGGCGGTGGTGGCCCTGGTGGAGGGCCGCTCGCCGCTGTTCGAGTTCGCCATCCGCTCGGTCACCGGACAGCACAACCTGGACACCGCCGAAGGCCGGGCCGCGGCCCTGGAGGAGGCCGCGCCGATCGTCGCGCGGATCAAGGACGGCTCGATCCAGCACCAGTACGCCGTACGCCTGGCCGGGCTGCTGGGCATCCTCGACACCGAGTTCGTGGTGCGGCGGGTGGGGCAGCTGGCCCGCTGGGAGCGCGAGCGGCGGGCCGGCGGCCAGGGAGGTCACGGAGGCCAGGGCGGCCATGGGGGTTCGCAGCAGCGCCGCCCGGCCTCGCCGCCCGTACGACAGGTGGGGCCCGGCCCCGCGCCCGGCGGCCCCCGGCTGGACCTGCGCAGCCCCCAGCGACTGGCCGAGCGCGAACTGCTCAAGCTGGCGCTGCAGTTCCCGGCTCTGGTCTCCCCGCTCTTCGACGCCTACGGCGCCGACGAGTTCACCGCCGAGCCCTATGCGCAGGTGCGCCGGGCCGTGGAGGAGGCCGGAGGGGTGGAGCGCGCCGACGAGGAGTACCTGGCCCGGGTGCGGGACGCCGCGCCGGACGACACCGTGCGGTCGATGATCACCGAGCTGAGCGTCGAGCCGCCGCGCACCCCGCGCGAGCCCGACAAGGCATACGCCGGGGAGTTCCTGGTCAAGGTGCGGCTGGAGGCGGTCAACCGCCGGATCGCCGAGCTGAGCAGCACCCTCGCACGCATGACGAACAGCGGGGACGAGGCCCAGACGGCCGTCGCCGAGCAGTTGTGGACGCTGGAGCGGTACGGCCGGTCGCTGCGCGACCGCGGCGCCGCCGCGCTCTGGTCGTAGGCCCGCGCGGGGCCCGCCCCCGCAGCAGCGGGTCCTTCCCGGCCCGTTCTGACACGTTCCGTACGTGTTCGGTCACCCAGGAGTCCGGAAACCGCGCGCACGCCCCTCGTGGCGGCAGTGTGTCGTACCCCACACTGAGGGAGGTGCCTGAGTCCTCGGAGCGCGTACCGTCTTCGACGCCGCTCGCCCGCCGTGGTGCGGACAGCGGTGCGGCCGCGCCCGTCCTCGTCTCGCCTGTCGTCCCCGAACCGGCAGCGATCAACTTGGAGGCCGCCCCCGTGCAGACCCGGATCCCGGCCGGCGCGGCCCCCGCCGCCCCGGCCTTTCCCGTCCCCCTCGCCGCCCCTGGATCCCCGAACGCTCCGGACCCGGCCGCCTTACCGCCCGACAGCCCGCCGGCCGTTCCGTCCGCGCACCCCCGGCCCGCCCCCGGCCAGGACACGGAAGCCGGTCCCGAGCGGTTCCGGGAGAAGCCCGCTCCCCTCTCCCGGCCCGCCGGCCCCGACGCGACCGGCCCCTCCGCCGACCTCTTCCGCCAGTACCTGCGCGAGATCGGCCGTGTCCCCCTGCTGACGGCCGCGGAGGAGGTGGAACTCGCCCGGCGCGTCGAGGCGGGCCTGTTCGCCGAGGAGAGACTCACCCGCGCCCCCGGCCTCGACGAGAGTCTCGCCCTCGACCTCGACCGGCTGGTGGTCATGGGCCGGGTGGCCAAGCGCCGCCTGATCGAGGCCAACCTCCGCCTGGTGGTCTCGGTGGCCAAGCGGTACGTCGGACGCGGGCTGACCATGCTCGACCTGGTCCAGGAGGGCAATCTGGGCCTCATCCGGGCCGTGGAGAAGTTCGACTACACACGCGGCTACAAGTTCTCCACCTACGCCACCTGGTGGATACGCCAGGCCATGTCCCGGGCGCTGGCCGACCAGGCCCGCACCATCAGGGTCCCGGTGCACGTCGTGGAGCTGATCAACCGGGTCGTCCGCGTCCAGCGCCGCATCCTCCAGGAGCGCGGCTACGAGCCGACACCCGAGGAGGTCGCGGCCCAGCTCGGCCTGACCGGCGAGCGGGTCGGCGAGGTGCTGCGGCTGGCCCAGGAGCCGGTCTCGCTGCACGCCCCCGTGGGCGAGGAGGACGACGTCAACCTCGGCGACCTCATCGAGGACGGCGACGCGCCCTCACCCGTGGAGTCCGCCGCCTTCCTGCTGCTGCGCCGGCATCTGGACGCGGTGCTGTGCACCCTCGGCGAGCGCGAGCGCAGGGTCGTCCAGCTGCGCTACGGCCTCGTCGACGGCCGGCCCCGCACGCTGGAGGAGATCGGCCGCCTCTTCGGCGTCACCCGCGAACGCATTCGCCAGATCGAGTCCAGGACCCTCGCCAAACTCCGCGACCACGCCTACGCGGACCAGCTCAGGGGCTATCTGGACTGAGCCCCCGGCGTGGTCGGCCCTGCGCCCGGCCGCGGCGGCCGGTGCGGGCTCAGCCGAAAGCCCCCGGGTGCGTCTGCTCCCGTACCGTCGCGTACTGCTGCCGCACCGCCTGGCCCACCGCCAGCTCCTCGCCCGGCTCCAGGACCCGGCCGGCGGGGGCGGGCCACATCGGGGGCTGCCGCGGCGAGAGCGCGCCCCGGGACACCCCCAGGGCCCAGGCGGCCTGGCGGGCGGCGCCCAGTGCCGTGTAGTCGGCGGGCTCGGGGACCACCACCTGCGCCCCCAGCAGGGCCGGGGCGATCGCCCGCACGGCCGGCAGATCGGCCGCGGCCCCCAGCAGGAAGACCCGGCCGACCGACACCCCCCGGCCGCGCAGCACGTCGAGGGCGTCGGCCAGTCCGCACAGCATCCCCTCGAAGGCGGCGCGCGCCAGATGCTCCGGCCTCATGCTCTCGCGCCGCAGCCCGGCCAGCGTGCCGGCGGTGTGCGGCAGGTCGGGGGTGCGCTCGCCCTCCAGATAGGGCAGCAGCACCAGCCCGTGGGAGCCCGGCGTGGAGGTCAGCGCCAGCTCCGAAAGCCCCTCCAGGGAGGTGCCGAGCAGTTCGGCGGCGCCGCGCAGCACCCGTACGGCGTTGAGCGTGTGCACCACCGGAAGGTGCATACCGGTGGCGTCGGCGAGGGAGGTGATCGTGCCGGTCGGCTCGGCCGGCACCTGGTGGTGCACGGAGAAGACCGAACCGGACGCCCCCAGGGAGACCACGGCGTCGCCGAGCCCGACGCCCAGGCCGAAGGCGGCGGCCATCGTCTCGCCCGTGCCGGCCGAGATCAGCAGTCCTTCGGGGGTGTGCCCGGCGGGCTCGGCCGGTCCCAGTACCTCGGGCAGCTTCACCGGATGGCCGAGCGCCAGCTCGGCCAGATCCGCCCGCCAGGACTCGGTGGCGGCCGACCAGTAACCGGTCCCCGAGGCGTCGCCGCGGTCGGTGGTGCGGCGCGGCGGACGGCCCAGCAGCTGCCACACCAGCCAGTCGTGCGGCTGGAGGACCTCGGCCACGCGCCGGGCCGCCTCCGGCTCGTGCCGGGCCAGCCAGCGCAGCTTCGCCACCGGCTGCGCCGCCTGCGGTACGGCGCCCACCGCCCGCGCCCACGCCTCGTGGCCGCCGAGCGCGTCGACGAGGTCGGCCGCGGCGGTCTGCGCGCGCCGGTCGTTGCCGACCAGCGCGGGACGCACGGGCACGCCGGCCTCGTCGAGCGCGACCAGCCCGTTCCGCTGCGCCGAGACGCCGATGGCCTGGACGCCCTCCAGCACCCCGCCGGCCGCGGCGTCGCCGAGCGAGAGCAGCCACGCCTGCGGGTCGGTCTCGGTGGGTCTGCCCGCGGCCTGCCCGGCACCGTCCTCCTCACCGCCGCCCCCGGGCAGGGGATGCGGGGCGTATCCCTGTCTGACGACGGCACCGGTGTCGGTGTCGCAGACGACGATGCGGGTGTACTCGGACGAACTGTCCAGACCGGCGACTGTCCCCATGGAGGAGATGATGCCCCACCGGCCGCGGGTGTCTCCCTCCGCCCTACGGCTGAGTGGGGGAGTCCGCGCGGGCCGCGGTGTCGGAAGGGGTTCTCGGCCCCTCCGGCGTCCCGGCCGGCTGCTGCCCCGACGGGCCGGGGGAGACCGGTACCAGCCGGGGCGTCAGAGCCCTGACGGCGGGCTCCGTCCAGCGGGCGGCCAGCGGGCCGATGATCACCATCAGCAACACGTACGCGGTGGCCAGCGGACGGATCTCGGTGGCGACCCCGGCCGCCAGGCCGGCGATGACGATGGAGAACTCGCCGCGCGCCACCAGGGCCCCGCCCGCCCGCAGCCGGCCCCTGGGGCTGATGCCGGCGCGCCGCGCCGCGTACCAGCCGGTGGCGATCTTGGTCACCACCGTCACCACGGCCAGGATCAGCGCCGGGACGATCACCGGCGGGATGTTGCCCGGGTCGGTGGACAGCCCGAAAAAGACGAAGAAGACGGCCGCGAACAGGTCCCGCAGCGGGGCGAACAGCCGGTGGGCGCTCTCGGCCACCTCACCGGACAGGGCGATGCCGACGAGGAACGCGCCGACCGCCGCCGAGACGTGCAGCTGCTGGGCGATCCCGGCGATCAGGACGGTCAGGCCGAGCACCACCAGCAGCAGCAGCTCGGGGTTGTCGGAGGAGACGGCCTTGCTGATCAGCCGGCCGTGGCGCAGCGCGACGTAGAGGACCAGGCCGACCGTTCCCAGGGCGACGATCAGGCTGACGCTGCCGCCCATCAGGCCGACACCGGCCAGCAGGGTGGTCAGCAGCGGCAGGTACACCGCCATCGCCAGGTCCTCCATGACCAGGACGCCGAGGACGACGGGTGTCTCGCGGTTGCCGAGCCGGCCCAGGTCGGTGAGGACCTTGGCGATGACACCGGAGGAGGAGATCCAGGTGACGCCGGCCAGTGCCACGGCGGCCACCGGACCCCAGCCCAGGACGAGGGCGGCGACGGCTCCGGGCGTGGCGTTGAGGACGAAGTCCACCATGCCCGAGGGGTACTGCGTCCTGAGGTTGTCCACCAGCTCGGAGGCGCTGTACTCCAGGCCCAGCAGGAGCAGCAGCAGGATCACGCCGATCTCGGCGCCGATGGCGACGAACTCCTCGCTGGCGCTCAGCTCGAAGATGCCGCCGTGGCCGAAGGCGAGACCGGCCAGCAGGTAGAGGGGGATGGCGGACAGACCGATCCGTCCGGCGAACCGCCCGATGACTCCCAGCCCGAGGATGATGGCGCCCAGCTCGATGAGCAGCATGGTGGTGTCGTGCATGCTCAGCCCTCCGTGATGATCTGGGCGAGTTCGTCGACGCCCTGGCGGGTGCCCACGACCACGAGGACGTCCCCCGCCTCCAGCCTGAAGTCCGGTCCCGGGGCCGGGTGCGGCGCGGTGCGCCGCAGCACCGCGACGATGGACGCCCCGGTGCGGGTACGGGCGCGGGTGTCGCCCAGCGGTCGTCCGCGGTAGGGGGACCTGGCGGTCACCGGGATCCGCTCGGTGGCCAGGTCCAGCTCTCCGACGGCCAGATCGGGGGCCTCGGGCTCGGGGGCGATCAGCGCGGCGAGGGAGGCGGCCTCGTCGGATTCGAGCTGGAAGGACGCCTGGCAGGTGTCGGGGTCCTCGGGGTCGTAGAAGCCCAGGAAGCGCCGGCCGTCCTGGTGGACAACGACGGACAGGTGCCGCCCGGAGCGGGTGGTGACGTCGTACTGGGTGCCGACGCCCGGAAGCGGTGTGCGTCTCATCGGCAGGGCTCTCCCCCGTGGAACGGATCAGGTGGGCCCCGGGACGTGAGGCGCCGCCGGAAGAGCCCGTTCGCGTGGAAACGGAGCCAAGTTTCGCACAGGGGGCCTTTCGGCCGGCGTGCAGCCGGTGCGTCTTCTCGCCGGTCACCGCCGCGCGGACCGCTCCATGGCCGCCTCCACGAGCCGGCCGAACCGTCCGGGGTCCATGGGCGGGGTACCGGCGCCCCCCTCCTGGATCCGCTCGCCGTCGAGTTCGGCGGCCGGCGTGCCGGTGACGTCCTCGGCCGCGTCGAACTTCGCCGAGACCCGCAGCGCCCACGGATCGTAGACCCCGTCCAGGACCGCCTTCTCGAAGCCGTCGTGTCCCCTGAGCTCGGCGACCTCCTGGGTGAGTCCGACCAGGTGCCGGTCGTCGGCGAACTCGTCCGAGACCTCGTCGGGGTGGCGGTCGGCGGAGAAGAGCACCTCCTTGTAGGCCAGGAACGCCTCGGGGCTCACGTCCAGCGCGGCACCGAGCGCACTGAGCGCGTTGCGCGAACCGGTGCCGCCGGCGCGTTCGTCGAGGAAGGTGCCGAAGACGTACTCGGCCCGGTACCGGCCCGCCTCGGCGTCCTCGCGGATCCTCCCGCCGTTGGCCTGCTCGAAGGCGGCGCAGACCGGGCAGCGCAGGTCCTCGTAGAGGGTGAGGGTGTGCTCGGCGTCCTCCCGGCCCAGGACGATGTCGGTTCCTCCCTCGCCCCGGGCGTGGGCCGGCGCGGCATACCGTGCGTACGGGCCGGAACCGCCGCCCTCCTCGGCGACCTCGGCGGCGGCCCAGTCGCTGCCGTCGCCCCGTCCGCCGTCGCCGTCCCGACGCAGACCGTCACCACCGACCCGCTCGGCCACACCGAGACGGTCGAGTTCGACCCGCTGCGCGGCCTGCCGCTCGCCGAGACCGACGCCAACGGCAAGCGCGCCGACATGGAGTACGCCCCGCTCGGCCGCCTGCTGAAGGTCTGGGAGATGGACCGGGACAAGGCCACCCAGAGCCCCTCGGCCACCTACGGCTACGACATCCGCCGCGACGCGCCCACGGTCGTCACCACCCGCACCCTGAAGGACAACGGCGACTACGCGGTCTCCCACGAGATCCTCGACGGCCTGCTGCGCACCCGGCAGACCCAGGACGAGGCCGTCGGCGAGGGCCGGATCGTCAACGACACCTTCCACGACTCCGCCGGACGCGACTTCAAGACCAACGACGGCTACCACAACACCGCCGAGCCCTCCACCGACCTGCTCGTCGTCGGCGACAACGAGGTGCCCTCGCAGACCCGCGTCACCTACAACGGCCTGGGCGAGCCGATCGCCGAGACCGTCTACTTCCGCGGCGAGGAGAAGCACCGCACCACCATCGAGCGCGACGGCGGCTCCACCACCACGGTGCCGCCCGGCGGTGACACCGTCACCACCACCTTCACCGACGACGAGGGACGCGTCTCCCGGGTGCGCGAGTACACCGAGGAGGACCGCGGCGCCTGGCGCGACACCGTCTATCACTACGACGCGCTCGACCAACTGGTGAAGATCACCGCCCCCGGCGGCGCCGAGACCACCTTCACCTACGACGCCCGCGGCCGCCAGACCTCGGTGACCGACCCCGACGGCGGTACCACCACTTACACCTACGACAACTCCGACCGAGTGGTGGCCACCACCGACGCCCGCGGCAACACCCTCCACACCGACTACGACGCCGGAGGCCGGCCCACCGCCGTGCGCGAGGACGGCCCCCTCCGCCTGGAGTGGACCTACGACACCCTCGGCAAGGGCCTGCCCGTCGCGGCCGTCCGCCACCACGGCGGCCGGGAGTACCGCGAGGAGGTCACCGGGTACGACAAGGCCTACCGACCCACCGGCACCCGGACCGTGATCCCCGAGGACGAGGGGCTCATCGGCGGCACCTACACCTACAAGTACAGCTACACGCCCACCGGCAACCTCTCCTGGGCGGAACTGCCCGGCATGGGTGGCCTCACCCGCGAGCGTGTGGTCTTCCGCTACAACGCCGACGGCCTGCCCGTCTCCATGGGCGGCGCGGCCAACTACGTGACCGATGTCCAGTACTCCGCCTTCGGCGAGGTGCTGCGCACCGAGGCCGGCGCCACCGGGAAGAAGGTGTGGGCCTCCTACGAGTTCGACGAGTTCACCAAGCGGCTCGCCCGTGCCGTCTACGACCGGGCCATCACCCCCGGCCGCATCGACGACGTCCGCTACGCCTACGACGAGGCGGTAACGTCACCGGCATCACCAGCACGCCGGGCCAGGCCGCCACCGCCGACTCCCGCCCCGACACCCAGCGCTTCACCTACGACCGGCTGCGCCGGATGACCTCGGCCTGGACCGAGGAGGACACCGAATGCCAGGACGGCCCCGATGCCGGGACCAACCCCTTCTGGCACACCTACGCCTACGACGAGGCGGGCAACCGCACCGGACTCGTCGAGCACGATCCGGACGGTGACACCGCCAAGGACGTCACCCGGACCTACCGCTACGGGCAGGAGGGCGTCGGCGGTCCCAACGCGCTCGCCGAGGTCACCTCCACCGGCCCCGGCGGCGAGCGGCTGAACACCTTCGACTACGACGCGGCGGGCAACACCACCAAGCGCCGGCGCGGTGGCAACACCCAGACCCTGACCTGGGACGTGGAGGGGCAGCTGGTCAAGGTCTCCGAGCCCGTGGAGGGCGGCGGCGCCAAGGAGACCTCCTACCTGTACGGGCCCGACGGGGAACGGCTGGTCCGTACCGGGCCGACGTCCGTCAGCACGGTCTTGGCCCGGGTGCCGTTGCGGCTGTTGCCGCCGTTCTTCCCGGCCGGGTCGTGCTTGCCATAGCCGAGGTGGTCGGTGATCTCGCCTTCGAGAGCGGACTCCAGGAGCCGCTTGGTCAACTGCTGGAGCAGCCCGCCCTCGCCGGTCAGCTGCAGGCCCTCGGCCTGAGCGCGGCCCACCAGCTCGTCGATCAGCTGGTTGTCCACACCCCTCGCCGACTGCGGCTCGACGGCCTTGACGGTCTCGGTCTCGGTCTCGTTCTCACTGGTCATCGATGCATCTTCCTTGCTCAGGAGTTACACCGAACGTTTTACAGTCCCGCTACCGGCGGGAAGAGGGGGCGCTGGAGGTGAGGCTGACTGCCACGGGGGTCGGGTTCTTCGAGGACCACGAAGACGAGCCCCCGGACGTGGCTGGGAACACGGGAGGGCCCTGGTGAGCAAGGGGTTGTGCGAGGCCGAGATCGGTCGGCACCGGTGGGCCGGTCTCCACACCATGGGGGACCGCTCTGAGCGGGTTCCGGACGCTTTGCGCCGGATGGTCTCGGGAGAGATCGAGGAAGAGGTCATGGATGCCTACTGGGACCTGGAGAACACCGTGGTCGTCCAGGGGCAGCTCTTCGACTCGGTGCTCCCGGCGCTGTCGGTGCTCCTCGCGGCGCTGACGGAGGAGATCTCGGTCGAGGCGCGTGACGCGGTGGTGGAGTTGATCCACCAGATCGTCTCCGGCGAGTCCGACGAGGAGGAAGTCGAACGGGGGAGCCCCGATCTCGGCCCGTGCTGCCGGGAGTTGGCGAGGGAGGGGCTGTGGCTGCTGTACCAGGAGCTGGGCACCCGCAGGCGGGAGAACGCCGAGGCGATCCTGGAGGCGATCGACCCCGACAAGGAACGCCTCGCGGTGCTGCGGTCCTCGGTACGAGGGAAGAGCGCACCGAGGTGAGCTCCTGGAGCCGGGCGGTGGCCTTCACGTGAACAGACGGCCGGAAGAGGAGCCGGCGCGGTGCCCGGCGACCTGAAGGTGTGGAGGTGGTCGAGGTGATGAATGCGGCCCATGGCCGGGTCCTGCCTGGTTTCCGGGCAACAGGAAGGCGTACGGGCTTCTGGTGGAGCTGTCGGAGGGAACGCCGGGGTGCGGAGTGCCGTGACGGCGGACCGGCCCCGTCGGAAGAGGTGGTCGAGGAGGTCCTCGACCACCTCGGCGACCGGCTGACGGACGTGGGCTTCACCGGAGACTGGGAGATCACCCCGCTCGGTGAGCGGATCGAGGACCTGATCGAGGTCTTCAATAATCTGCTCCCCGAGGAGTGAGCCTTCCCCGGGTGACGCCGGGCCGGCCGTGCCCGCGGATGTGCGGGGCCCGGGGGTCTCCTGGGCCAGCCCGGTGGACGGCGCTGGAGCCCGGCGTACTTCCGCAGCACAGCCGCGGTATGTGCGTCACCCGTGTCCGCGCCCGAGCCGCCCGCCGGGGGCGGCACCGGGCGGGGGAAGGACGCGGCGGGGCGACTCCGGCTTCCGGAGCGACCCCGCCGGTCGCCGCGAGTGGGGCGGGTGGGACTCGAACCCACGACCGACGGATTATGAGTCCGCTGCTCTAACCGGCTGAGCTACCGCCCCGGGACGGCGCGCCACGCACATCTGTGCGCGCCGTCTGCCGCAGCATAGCCGCTCATACGATCTCCCGCCCGTGCCGGGGTGAGGCAGGAGCGATGGGGCCCGTCACCACGGGCCGGAGGCCGGTCGTCGGAACGGAGCAGGCCCCGGAAGGGTGTCCCGTACGCGCCCCGGGCACATGAGGAAGGGCCCCTTGCGGGGCCCTTCTCGTTCTGCTCCCCCGACTGGACTCGAACCAGTAACCTGCCGGTTAACAGCCGGCTGCTCTGCCAATTGAGCTACAGGGGACTGCTGCTTGGAGGCGCCCGTTCCGGTTTCCCGGGGGCGTTCCCCGCTGGCGAGGAATACAGTAGCGCATGCCGGGGGGTGCTCTGAAATCGGTATCCGCGGCGCGCCACGGGGTACTCGGTGGAACGTCCGCCGCAGACCGACAGGGCGCACACCCGCACAGTCGGGGTGCGCCGGGAGAGACCTGAGAAAGGGTGGAGCCATGCGCTACCGGCTCACGTTCGTCGTAGGAGTGGCCGTCGGGTACGTGTTCGGCACGCGAGCCGGGCGGGAGAAGTACGAGCAGCTGCGCGAGAGCGCCCGGAAGCTCGCCGAGAACCCCGCGGTGCGCAACGCCTGCGAGTCCGCCGCGCACAACGGGCGGGAGATGGCCGGCAAGGCGCTGAACACGGTCTCCGACCGGATGGGCGACCGAGTGCCGGGCCCGGTGTCCGACAGGGTCCGCATGCTGCGCGGCCGCCGCGTCGAGCAGCGCACGCCGTTCGACGACGGCTGGGGCACCGGCAACGCCTGAGAACGCCTGAGGAAGTCCGCGCCCGGGGTCGCGTCCGGCGGCTCCGCGTCAGGGGCCGTCCGGCAGCCGCCCCGCGCGGGAGGGGTCCAGGAGGGGAGCGAGCGGATCGCCGTGCCTCTCCGGCCGGGAGGCCGGATCGCCGGCCGTGAAGACGAGGTCGCCGGATTGTTCGCAGCCGGCGACCTCGTCCCACGTCACCAGGGCGGAGACGGTCGGATCCGGCCGTACGCGCAGGGATACGGGGCCGCGGCCGTCCGCGTCCACGGGTTCTGGCCGTGGTCGATGAAGAGCTTCCCCTCGCGCAGCTGCCGGGACACCTGGTCCACGACGAGATCCGGCAGCGCCTCGGCCGCTTCGCGGGCCAGCCGCTCGGCGTAGCCGGCCACAACCCTGGAGTCGTCGGGCCGCAGCGGGGCGGAGCACATGCAGCCCCTTGGATCCGGAGGTCTTGGCGTACGCGAGCAGGCCGTCGCGCTCCAGCCGCTCGCGCAGCCACCGGGCGACCGCGCAGCACTGGACGATCGTCGCCGGGGCGCCCGTGGAGAAGGGGTCGTTGCGGGGCGCTTCGAGCTGCGGCTGGCCTGTGTTCGTGATTCCGGTCGTTCTTCGGGATCTCGAACGACTGCGGGTGCCGGCGGGCCCGGAGTCCTCGGGGGAGAGGGGGAGCGCTGCCATGGGGTGCCTCGTACCGGCCGTGACCAGGGCTCTCGACCTTCTGGAACTCTTCCTGGACGGGGACGGGATCCTGTCGGCTGCGGAGATCACCCGGAAACTGGGCCTGCCCCGCACCACCGTCCACGAACTGGTGACCACCCTGGCCGCGCGCTCGTACCTGGAGCCCGTGCCCGTGCCCGGACAGCCCGGACGCTACCGGCTCGGAGTGCGCCCCTACCAGCTCGGGAGCCGCTACGCCGAGCGGCTCGACCTCGCCGCCGAAGGGCAGCAGGCGGCTCGGAGCGTCTCCGAGACCTGCGACGAGACCGTGCACGTGGCCATCCCGGAGGGCGCGGACGTCATCTACATCGCCAAGGTGGACAGCACCCACGCGGTCCGCATGGTCTCCGCCGCGGGCCGCCGCCTGCCCGCGCACCGCACCTCGGCGGGGAAGATGCTGCTGGCGTCGCTGCCCCCGGACGAGCTGGACGCGCGTCTGCCCGGCCCCGGCGACGAGCCGCTGCGGGCCATGACGGAGAACTCCATCACCTCGCCCGGGGAACTGCGCGAGGCGCTGGCCGAGATCCGCGGGCGCGGCGTCGCCGTCGAACGGCGCGAGTCCAGTCCCGATGTGAGCTGTGTGGCCGCGCCCGTGCGCGACGGCACGGGAAAGGTGGTCGCGGCGCTCAGCATCTCGGTGCCCACGATCCGCTGGAGCGAGGAGCGGCGCGCCGAGCTGGAGACCCTGGCGGTCGAGGGCGCGGCCGAGCTGTCGGCGCGGCTGGGGCACCGCGGCGCGGCGTAGCCGGACGGGCGCCGACCCCGGTGCGGAATAGCTGGCCGGCTCGCTGATGGTGCTGCCGGAAGCGGGGGAGGGGCTGGCGTAGCCGCCCTTCGCGGGCTGACACCGGATCTTCACAGAGGAGCCTCCCCTCTGCTCTTCCCGCCGGTCCGCGACCACCGCCTCCGGCGGAGCCGGAACCCGAGCCGGGGCACGCCTGCGAGCGCTTCCTGTGGTGGTGCCGCCAGGCAGAGTGGGATCGACTCCGCCCGGCCGGCCCGGTCCCGTGCTGTTCCCCCGGCTCAGCGGGCCGAGGCGTCCGGGAGGCCGTCACCGGGGGCGTCGCCCAGCATGCGCCTGAGCAGGTCACGCAGGAGGGAGCGCTCCACCGGCGTGAGATCGGCCAGCGGCTCACGGGCGAAGTCCATCGACGCGCGAAGCCGTTCGGCTGTCTCGTGGCCCGTCTCGGTGGCGGCGGCGAGCTTGACGCGGCGGTCGGACGGGTCGGGGCGCCGCTCCACCAGACCGCGCGACTCCAGCCGGTCGACGATGCCCGTGACGTTGGAGGGCTCGCACTTCAGCCGCCGGGCTATCTCCCGCATCGGCAGACTCTGGAGGTGGAGCAGCGCGAGCAGCCGCGCCTGGGCTCCGGTCAGGGAGTGCCTGGCGGCGGCCTCGTCGTACTCCTGGAGGAAGCGGTTGACGACGGAGCCGATCAGCTCGACGACCTCGAGGGTGAGGGGGTCGGCAGGAGTGGTGGCGGAGGCGGAACGGGAGGCCATGACCCCAGAGTACCGACTTGCTTGACAACATGAAACATCGAGGGGATGATTGTTTCAGAATCTGAAGCATGTGGAGGCGTTTTCCATGACCTTGCCCGCCACCGGACGTGAGTGGCACCTGACCGCCCGCCCGCAGGGATGGCCGTCGCCGGAGGGGTTCGCGCTGCGCGAGGCCCCCGTACGAGCCCCGGCCGCCGGTCAGATCCTGGTGCGCAATCTCCACCTCTCGGTCGACCCGTACATGCGGGGCAGGATGGACGACGTCAAGTCCTATACCCCGCCGTTCGAACTGGACCGGCCGATGGACGGCGGGGCGGTCGGCGTCGTCATCGCCTCCGAGGCCGAGGGGTTCGCCCCGGGCGACCACGTGCTGCACGGCCTGGGCTGGCGCGAGTACGCCACGCTGGAGGCGGGGCGCGCGGTGAAGGTCTCCGCCGAACTGGCGCCGCTGACCACCTATCTCGGGGTGCTCGGCATGCCCGGGCTGACCGCCTACGCCGGACTGCTGGAGGTCGGCTCCTTCAAGGAGGGTGACGCCGTCTTCGTCTCGGGAGCGGCGGGAGCGGTCGGCAGCCAGGTCGGCCAGATCGCCCGGCTCAAGGGGGCTTCCCGCGTCGTCGGCAGCGCCGGCTCGGATGAGAAGGCCGCACTCCTCACCGGGGAGTACGGCTTCGACGCCGCCTTCAACTACAAGAACGGCCCGGTGGCCCGGCAGTTGGAGAAGGCCGCGCCCGAGGGGATCGACGTCTACTTCGACAACGTCGGCGGTGAGCACCTGGAGGCGGCGATCGGCTCGCTCAGGACGCACGGCCGTGTCGTGGTCTGCGGCATGATCGCCCAGTACAACGCCACCGAGCCGCCCGCGGCTCCGCGTAACCTCGTGATGGTGATCGGCAAGCGGCTGAGGATCCAGGGCATGCTCGTGGGCGACCACTCGGATCTGCGGCCGCGGTTCGTCGAGGAGGTCTCGGCCTGGATCCGCTCCGGGGAGCTGAAATACCACGAGACGGTCGTCCAGGGCATCGAGAACGCGGTGGACGCCTTCCTCGGCATGCTCCACGGCCGGAACGTCGGAAAGATGGTCGTCAGCCTGGACGGCTGACGGGCCGCCGGAGGAGCCGGGGCGCTCTTGAGGCCGCGTGCTCCGGCCGCGTTCCTTCCTCGGTGCGCCGGGCGCCGCGAACCGCGCGCAGGTGACTTCGACGTGAATCGATGCATGTCCACGCAGTCCAACACAGGAGGATCCTCATGCCCGTTCAGCCCGCCGATGTCCTCTACACTGCCGTCGCCACTGCCGAGAACGGCCGCGACGGTCGGGTCGCCACCGACGACGGCAGGCTCGATGTCGTCGTCAACCCGCCCAGGGAGCTGGGCGGAAGTGGCGACGGCACCAACCCCGAGCAGCTCTTCGCCGCCGGCTTCAGCGCCTGTTTCCAGAGCGCGCTCGGTGTCGTCGCCCGCCGAGAGAAGGCGGACATCTCCGGATCGACCGTGACCACACGGGTCGGCCTGGGCAAGACGGATGACGGCGGTTTCGGTCTCAGGGTCGAGCTCACCGCCTCCATACCGGGCCTGGACCGGGAAGCGGCTCTCCATCTGGTGAAGAAGGCCCACCAGGTGTGCCCGTACTCGCGGGCGACCGAGGGAAACATCGAGGTCGTGCTCGACATCGCCTGAGGTGCGGTCGGACGTGACCGGGCACGACCAGGTGTGAACCGGTGAGTTGTGCGGCGCGCTCGACGCACGCGTGAGGAAGGCCACTCCGGTGCCGCCGGGGCGGCCTTCCACGTCCGAGGGCGGGTGCCGGACGTGCGGGTACAGTCGCCCGCGTACACCACCGCCAAGTACGGCGAGATGCCGCTGCTGCCGGTCCGGCCGCAGCAGCCGCGCCGATCACACTGCGTCTGCCGGTGCTCACGAGCCCACCTTCCTCTTGTTCCAGACATCGAATCCCACCGCCGCCACGCACTTGAGGATGAACAGGCTCAGCGGCAGCGCCTCCGGCTCGTACGCCCGCTGCCGGCCCCGTTCTCCCCGCAGACAGCGTGGATCTCACCGGGGCGGACGGTGAGGTCGACCCCGGACAGCGCTCTGACCCCGGGGAAGGTCTTGATGACCTTAATGACCGAGCGCATTTCCAGAAGGCCGCTCATGTGCTCATGACTTTCCTCGACGGTCTCTCGCGAGTCACTTGAGCTGGTCGGCGGTGTAGTAGCACTCGTCCACGAGAAGTTGCGTGTTGGATCCGTCGATGCTGACCGGCTCCAGCAGGTAGGCCGGGACGGTCTTGACGCCGTTGTCGTAGGACTCGGTGTCGTTGACCTCGGGTTCGTCGCCCTTCGGCACGGCGTCGGTCATCCGCACGTAGCCGCCGAGGTCGTCGGAAGCCTCCAGGTGGAAGTCCATCGGGGCGCGGCCGACCCGGCGGATCCCGGTCGGGTGCTCCACGCTCAGGCCGGACGGCACGTTGACCGAGTCGGCGCCCAGCCGCTCGAAGACGGCGTGCGAGGCGGGGTTCACCGGGCCGATCAGTGCCGACACCTTCAAGGTGGTGCCGGCGGGCAGGACGCCGCGCGTCCGCAGCCGGTACAGCGTGTGCGGCACGCTCTCGTCGGCCACCAGCAGGCAGCGTACACCGAGTTCGGTGGCGCGTACGGCGTCCTCGACGCACCCGGCTAGCGTGTCGTGGCCGCGGGCGCGCAGCCCCGCGCCGCCGGAGGACGTGCGGGTGCCGGTGTCGGCGTCCCGGGTGCCGCGCGGCCCGGTTAACAGGCACGGTTCCACGTTCCGTTCGGCGCGGGCGCCGACCATCTCGGAGATCTCGGCGTCGGTCAGCATCCACACGCCGCTGCCCTGGCTGACGCGGTGGCAGGCGATGCCGGACATCACGATCTCCCCGGCACGCCCGTAGTCGCCGTACTTCATGCGCCGCACCAGGTCCTCGACCGCGAAGGGATCGGATCCGGCGATGTGGTTCGCCTCGGCCTCGCGCAGATAGCCGACCAGGGCGTCGGTGTGCCCGAGCATCCGGGTCTCACCGGCGCCGGTGAGACCCTCCTCGGTCTGTACCCGGACATAGGCCGGATTGCGCCACGGAGTGCCGACGACATGCGTGCTGACCCCGGTGATGCGCACAGCGGCCGCCCCTCTCTGGCGTTCGATATTTCGTTATACGTTCGAAACGCTGGCGCGAATGTAATGACGGGGCTCGACCGCCGTCAGTGGAGTGGACGCCGGTTTCCGCCGCTCAGACGGGCGGAGGCTCGGCGGTGATCTGCCGGTGGGCGATCTCGGCGAGTACGCGCTGGCCCTCCGGGCCGGGGTGGAACCAGTCCCAGGAACTCAGCTCGCGGGCGGTGAAGCGGTGGCCGTGCACCGCCCCTCCGTCGTGCCGGCAGCGCTCCGCGCGCTCGCAGACCTCCGCCAGCGCGGCGTTGTACGCCTCCACCCGCGCCGACACCTTCGCCCGGCGCTCCGCCGCCGCCGCGGTGTCCGGGGCGCCCGCCCCGCCCAGCATCGACGGGCAGATGCCCAGCTGCCACACCCGCGCGGCCACCGGGTGGGACCGGCCCAGCTCCCACAGCCGCTCCAGGTCGGGTACGCCGGCCACGTACACCTGGGTCTTGGGCGATGACCGGCGCAGGGTGCGCAGCGCCTCGGTGAAGCCGGCGCGGAACTCCTCCACCGGCGTCATCCGTTCCACCGTCGGCCGGCAGGCGTCGTTCGCGCCGATCAGCACCGTCACCAGCTCCGGCCGGTGCGCCGCCGCCTTCCGCGCCTGGGCGGGCAGCTCGGCCATCAGGGCGCCGGAGCGCGCGTGGTTCCAGGCCGCGGCGGCGGGGACGCCCAGCCGCCGCGCCAAGCTGTCCACCTCCGGGGAGGCGCCGGTGGCCCAGGACGCCTCCGGGCAGTCCTCCAGCAGGGAACAGGCGTCGAAGGCGCGGGTGATGGAGTCGCCCAGGGCTGCCAGCGAATCGGGGCCGGTATCCCACGTGGGTGATGGGGAGGGGGAGGGGCGGGTCTCGGCGGGCGCGCCCCGGGAGTGCGGCGCACCACCATCGGAGCCACCGCACGACACGGCGAACACGACGAGGGCCACGGTGGCGGCGGGCAGCAGCCCCCCGCGGCGTACGCGTCCCGCCGGCGGACGGCCGGACGGCGTGTCGTCTCGCACGGGTACTCCCCCCGTTCCTTCCGGTGTCCTGGTGAGGTGATGGTTCGGACGGGTGGGTTGACCGCCCCGGCCGACGGTACGTCACCCCATGGGTGCCGCGGCACGGTAGCTTTTGCCGTGACGGTCCGAAAATGGCCGCCGGACACGTTTGACAGATTACATCGAGTCACTTGCTGTCCCTTTTAGGGAGAATCAGCATGGATAGTGTTTACTGTTCGTAACTTCGGGAGCCGGAGGACACGTGACCGACGGGGCAAGATGTCAACCGGTGACCCGGCGCAATGCCGGCAGGGATTCGAGGCCGCCACGGAAGGTCGCACTCGAACCACACAGGAGGTCCCGGTGACGACACGTGGAGTTCTGTACGTGCACTCCGCCCCCCGCGCGCTGTGCCCGCATGTGGAATGGGCCGTCGCGGGAGTGCTCGGCGCCCGCGTCAGCCTCGACTGGATCAAGCAGCCCGCCTCGCCGGGCACCTGGCGCGCGGAGCTGTCCTGGCAGGGCGAACCGGGCACCGCCTCCAAACTCGCCTCCGCGCTGCGCGGCTGGCGCATGCTCCGCTTCGAGGTCACCTCCGAGCCCTGCTCCACCGCCGAGGGCGAGCGCTACAGCTCCACCCCCGAGCTGGGCATCTTCCACGCCGTCACCGGCATGCACGGCGACATCCTCATCCCCGAGGACAGACTGCGCGCCGCCGTGGACCGCGCCGCGCGCGGCGAGACCGAGCTGGAGGCCGAGATCTCCAGACTCCTCGGCAAGCCCTGGGACGACGAGCTGGAGCCCTTCCGCTACGCGGGCGAGGGCGCCCCGGTGCGCTGGCTGCACCAGGTGGTCTGATCCCGGCGCGGACGGGCGCGGTGACGGCTCACGGACGCCTGCGCGCCGGCCCGGCCTCCGTTTCCGCTCCCCGCCCTCCGGAGCCGCGCTCCTCTCCGGAGCCCCGCGGACCTCCCCGGACGCCGATGGGGCCCGCCGGACATCGTCCGGAGGGCCCCATCGGCGGTGTGCGAGCCTGTCGCGCCAGGCAGCCTCAGGCGGTGCGGAAGGCCACGACGACGTTATGGCCGCCGAAGCCGAAGGAGTTGTTGATCGCCACCAGCGGCCCCTCGCCCAGCGGGCGCGGTCCGCCGGCCACGATGTCGGCGTCGATCTCCTCGTCCAGCTCGTCGACGTTGATGGTCGGCGGGGCCGTGCGGTGGTGCAGTGCCAGCACCGTCGCCACCGTCTCGATGCCGCCCGCGCCGCCCAGCAGGTGGCCGGTCATGGACTTGGTGGCGGAGATGGCGACGTGGTCCAGGTCGGAGCCCAGCACCTTGCGCAGCGCCTTGATCTCGGCGACGTCGCCCTGCGGGGTGGAGGTGGCGTGCGCGTTGAGGTGCGCGATCTCCGAGGGGTTGAGACGGGTGCTCTCCAGCAGGCCCTGCAGGGCGTCGGCGATGCCCCGTCCGCCCGGCTCGGGCTGTGCGATGTGGTGGTTGTCCGCGGACAGCCCCTGCCCCAGCACCTCGCAGTAGACCCTGGCGCCGCGCCGGGCCGCGTGCTCGGCCGACTCCAGTACCACGACGCCCGCGCCCTCGCCGAGCACGAAGCCGTCGCGGGCCTTGTCGTAGGGGCGCGAGACCTTCGCGGGGTCCCCCTCGTTCTTCGACAGCGCCATCATGTTGGCGAACGCCGCGATGGGCAGCGGGTGGATCGCCGCCTCGGTGCCGCCGGCGACGACCACGTCGGCGCGCCCGGTGCGGATCATCTCCACGGCGTATCCCACCGCCTCGGCGCCCGAGGCGCAGGCGCTGACCGGAGCGTGCACGCCCGCCTGGGCGCCCACCTCCAGGCCCACGTTGGCCGAGGGGCCGTTGGGCATCAGCATCGGCACGGTGTGCGGGGAGACGCGCCGGACACCCTTCTCCTTGAGGACGTCGTACTGGTCGAGCAGGGTGGTGACGCCGCCGATGCCGGAGGCGACGACGGTGCCGAGCCGGCCCGGGTCCACCTGCCCGTTCTCCCCGGCCCTGCCCTCGTAGCCGGCGTCCGCCCACGCCTCGCGGGCCGCGATCAGCGCGAACTGCGCCGAGCGGTCCAGCTTGCGGGCGAGCGGGCGGGGCAGGACATCGGAGGGGTCGACCGCCGCCCGCGCGGCGATCCTCACGGGCAGTCCGGCCGCCCACTCCTGCTCCAAGGCCCTGACCCCGGAGCGGCCGGCGAGCAGGCCCTCCCACGTCGATGCGCTGTCGCCACCCAGCGGTGTGGTTGCGCCGATACCGGTGACGACCACGGTGTGGTGGGTCGCGTTCACAGGAATTTCTCCACTGGTAGGGGAAGTGCGGGTATCCCGCCACCGCTGGACGGGTGGCGACAAACGCTTCGACGGGCGTGCGGACCGGTCAGTCCTGGTGGTTGAGGATGTAGTCCACCGCGTCGCCGACGGTCTTGAGGTTCTTGACGTCGTCGTCCGGGATCTTGACGCCGAAGCGCTCCTCGGCGGCGACGACGACCTCGACCATGGACAGCGAGTCGACGTCCAGGTCGTCGGTGAAGGACTTGTCCAGCTGGACGTCCTCGGTCGGGATGCCGGCGATCTCGTTGACGATCTCGGCGAGACCCTCGACGATCTCTTCCTTGGTGGCGGCCATGGTGGCGCTCCTTCGTGTCGTGTTACGCGTGGTGGGTTGTGGTCCGGTGTACTGCGGTGCGGAACATCCGGCTATGGGAGGGTAACGACCGTCGCCGCGTAGACGAGACCCGCCCCGAAGCCGATGACGAGTGCGGTGTCGCCGCTCCTCGCCTGCCCGGTCGCCAGCAGCCGCTCCATGGCGAGCGGGATGGAGGCGGCCGAGGTGTTGCCGGTGGTCTCCACATCGCGGGCGACCGTGACGTGCTCCGGCAGTTTGAGGGTCTTCACCATCGAGTCGATGATCCGCATGTTGGCCTGGTGCGGGATGAAGACGTCCAGGTCGTCGGCGGTGATCCCGGCCGCCTCCAGCGCCTGCTGGGCGACCTTGGCCATCTCGAAGACGGCCCAGCGGAAGACCGTCTGGCCTTCCTGGCGGAGCGCCGGGAACTTCTCGACCGTGCCCTCGCGGTACTCGTCCCACGGCACCGTCTGCGCGATGACATCCGCCTTGTCGCCCTCCGAACCCCATACCGCGGGACCGATGGCGGGTTCCTCGGACGGGCCGACGACGACCGCCCCGGCGCCGTCGCCGAAGAGGAAGGCGGTGGTGCGGTCCGTCAGGTCCGTCAGGTCCGACAGCCGTTCGACACCGACTACCAGCACGTGCTCCGCGCTGCCCTCCACCACCAGGCCCTTGGCGATGGTCAGTCCGTAGCCGAAGCCCGCGCAGGCCGCCGAGATGTCGAACGCGGCGGCCTTGCCGGTGCCCAGCCGGTGGGCGATCTCGGTGGCGATCGAGGGCGTCTGCTTGAAGTGGGAGACGGTCGAGATCACGACCGCGCCGATCTGCTCGGGAGTGACCCCCGCGTCCGCGATGGCCTTGCCCGCCGCGGCGAGCGTCATCTCGGCGACGGTCTCCTCCGGGCCGGCCCAGTGCCGGGTGGTGATGCCCGAACGGGAGCGGATCCACTCGTCGGACGAGTCGATGTGCTTGAGGATCTCCTCGTTGGGCACCACGCGGGTCGGACGGTAGCCGCCGACGCCGAGGATGCGCGCGTACGGTGCGCCCTTCGCGGGCCTGATCTTCGCGGTCATGCTCTCGCAAGCTCCTATCGACTGCTGTCCGGCCGCTGGGCCGCGGGAGAGGCGTGCTCGGCGATCAGCTCACGGGCCGCGTCGAGGTGCTCGGGGGTCTTCAGCGCCAGCGTCCTCACACCCGGCAGGGCACGTCTGGCCAGACCGGTGAGGGTGCCGCCGGGGCACACCTCGATCAGCGCGGTGACGCCCATCTCCTCGAACGTCTCCATGCACAGGTCCCAGCGGACCGGCCCGGCTACCTGCCGCACCAGCCGCCGCACGACCTCGCCGCCGTCGGTGACCGCCCGCCCGTCCTGGTTGGAGACATGGGGCACCCGCGGGTCCTTGGGCGCCACGCCCTCGACGGCCTTCGCCAGCGCGTCGACGGCCGGGGCCATGTGATGGGTGTGGAAGGCGCCCGCCACGGACAGCGCCTTGACCATCCGCACCCCCTCCGGCTTCTCCTCGGTCAGGGCGGCGAGCTGATCCATGGTGCCGGCGGCGACGATCTGTCCGGCGCCGTTGACGTTGGCCGCGGTCAGCCCCAGCTTCTCCAGACGAGCCGTCACCGTCCCCGGGTCGCCGCCGATGACGGCGGTCATACCGGTCGGGGTGGCGGCCGCGGCCTCGGCCATCGCCCGGCCGCGGGTGCGCACCAGCGCCATCACGGCCTCGGGAGTGAGGACTTCGCCGATCGCGGCGGCGGTCAGCTCGCCCACGCTGTGGCCCGCGACGGCGCCGAGGGAGTCCAGCGGGACACCGTCCAGCAGCGCCTGCGCGGAGACCAGCCCCGCGGCCACCAGCAGCGGCTGGGCCACGGCCGTGTCGCGGATCTGCTCGGCGTCGGCCTCGGTGCCGTAGTGCACCAGGTCCAGGTCGATGGCCGCCGACCACTGACGCAGCCGGTCGGCCACACCGGGGAGTTCGAGCCAAGGGGTCAGGAAGCCGGGCGTCTGGGCGCCCTGGCCGGGAGCGACGAGTACGAGCACTCTCACACTCTCTCTTGTCGACGAAGGTCCTCGCCGGTGGGGACCGGCACGAAGAACGGTCAGGTGAATTGTGGGAGGCCGACAAAACCGATGGGCATGACTATATCTGCCCGCCCCCGTCCGCCAGACGACCCAGGATCAGCGCGACGCGCAGCGTGAACGCCGAACGGACGTCCGAGGGAGACCATCCAGTGACATCTGTCACACGTCGCAGCCGGTAGCGGACGGTGTTGGGGTGCACGAACAGCATCCGCGCGGCCCCCTCCAGACTGCTCGCCTGCTCCAGATAAACACTCAAGGTCTCCAGGAGAGCGGCCCCTGCCTCCTGGAGCGGTCTGTAGACCTCCTCCACCAGCAGCGCCCGCGCGGTGGGATCAGCGGCCATCGCGCGCTCGGGCAGCAGATCATCCGCGAGCACCGGGCGCGGTGCGTCCGGCCACGCGGCGCACGCCTTCAGCCCGGCGGCGGCGGCCCGCGCCGAACGCGTCGCCGACAGCAGGTCGCCCACCACGGGACCGGCCACCACCGGGCCCGCGGCGAACGGGCCGATCAACGACTTGGCGACGTGCAGCGGGTCGTCCGAGCCGCCGGCGACGACCACCAGCCGGTCGCCCAGCACCCCGGTCAGCACCTGGAGTTTGGCGTGCCGGGAGGCGCGCCGGATCGCCTCCACCGTCAACTCGCTGTCGCCGTCGGGCGCGGTGCCCAGCACGACCGTCACATGCTCGGGAGAACTCCAGCCCAGCGCCGCGGCGCGGGAGACGGCACCCTCGTCGGCCTCGCCGGAGAGCACGGCGTTGACCACCAGCGACTCCAGCCGCGCGTCCCACGCACCACGCGCCTCGGCGGCCTGCGCGTACACCTGGGCGGTGGCGAACGCTATCTCGCGGGCGTAGACCAGCAGCGCCTCGCGCAGCACGCTCTCGTCGCCGGGCGCCGCGACCTCGTCGATCGTCGCCTCCACGACCTCGATGGTGGTGCGGACCATCTCCACGGTCTGCCGCAGCGTGATCGCCCGCGTCAGCTCGCGCGGCGCGGTGCCGAACACGTCGGTGCTGATCGCCTGGGGCGTCTCCGGGTGCCGGAACCACTCGGTGAACGCCGCGATGCCCGCCTGCGCCACCAGTCCGATCCACGACCGGTTCTCCGGCGGCATCGCCCGGTACCAGGGCAGTTGCTCCCCCATGCGGGTGAGGGCCGCGGCGGCCAGCTTGCCGGAGGACTGCTCCAGCCGCCGTAGCGTCGCGGGGTGCGGGTGGGGGCGCTGCTTGTCGGGTGCTGGTGTCTGAGTGGGTTCTGGCACGGGACAAGACTGCCCTATTGGTACGGCCATATGGGTGGCGGGTGTCGGATCCGTACAACGGACGGCTTGCGCAGGCACATCCCCGGGGAGGTCCGGGCCGTCGAGATCAACGGCGAAGAGATCGTCATGGTGATGTCCCCGGGCAGTCAGCACGAACTGATCGTCCGCCGGGTGGGCAGGCAGCCCGACGCCCGGATCGAGCGACAGGGGGTGGATCTCATCGCCCACGGCGGCGCCGGCCCGGAGGATCCCGCTGTGGGAGTCGGGCGGCGGCCGGACGTGATGGTCTTCCCCGAGAGCTGTCCGGAGACGGGCGAGGCCGTCCACCCCCGCGATGTCGTGGTCGAGGTCGTCTCGCGGACCAACCCGGAGAACGACCACGAGGGGAAGACCCGCGACTACCCGGCGACGGGTATCCCCTGCTACCTGTTGCCCGACCCCCGCAAGGGCACGGGGGCGCTCCACCCCGGCATCCACCGCACCCCGGAAGGCCCGCGCTACGGCACTTCCACGGAGTTCGCCTTCGGCGAGACGGTGCGGGTGGGCGACTGGACGGTGGACACTTCCGTCCTCCCCGCGTACGGCTGAACGCCCCCGGCGCGGAGGCTTCAGCCGGAGGTTCGCTGCCCGCGGGCCGGAACACCGGCCCGGGTGGCCGGCTTCCCGGCCGGGCGCGGACGGGAACTCAGGAGGCGGTGGAGTCCGGCGGCGGCGAGCTGGAGGGCCGCGATCCCCAGTAGCAACAGGTGCGGTGGCAGCCCGGCCATGGCCCCGGCGAGTGCCGAACCGCAGGCCGCCGACGCCGACGAAGGCCAGGGAGGTGGCGGCGGTGGCCGCCCGCAGCTCCCGCACGCGCCACGCAGCTGTCAGGCCCGCCCCGAGACCGGCCCGCAGCCCCCTGCGGGACTCCGGGCCGGGCGGCGCGGTCCCGTCCCCGCCTTCGCCCGGATTCGCCCGCCCGTACGGCAGCACCGCCGCGGTGGCGGCCGCACCCGCCGCCGAAACGGCCAGCAGCAACACGGCCGGGGCGGGCGAGGCCAGCGCGGCGATCACGCTCACCAGGGCGGGACCGGCCACCGAAACGGCGTTGTAGGTGGCCGCGTCCAGGGCGTACGCGCGGTCGCGGTCAGCACCTTCGGGCACCAGACGGGCCACCAGGCCGGACAGCCCGCCGGTGGCCACCGGACCGCAACCGCCGCCGAGGGCGGCGACGGCCAGTACCACGGGCAGGGGAGCGCGTCCGGTGATCGCCGCCAGCACCGCGATGCCGGCCGCCATGCCGCCCAGCGCACCCGGGTAGAACAGCCGTGGGCTGCGGGCCCGTTCGGCCAGCGCCCCCGTCAACGGCGCGACCAGTACGTGCGGCGCCATCCAGGCGGTGAGCACGAACGCGCCCTGGGCGGCGCTGCCGGTGCGGTGCATCGCCAGCATCACCACGGCCACCGCCATACCCGCTTCGGCGAGCCCTTCCTCTGGACGGCCCTGTTCCGCCGGGAGGCGTGAGGGCCTACGGCCCGTCGTGTGGGATGTCGGACCGTCCGCGTACCGTGGAGGAATGCTGCACATATGGCGCGATGCGGACCGTTATCGGGGCGGGGACCCGGCCGCCGGCATCGATACACGGCACTCCTTCTCCTTCTCCGGCTTCTACGACCCGTCCAACACGCGCTTCGGACTGCTGGTCGCCTGCAACGAGGAACGGCTCGCGCCGGGCGCGGGCTTCGCCGAGCACCCGCACGCGGACGTGGAGATCGTCTCGTGGGTGGTCGAGGGCGAGCTGACCCACGAGGACTCGGCCGGCCGCCGTGTGACCGTGCGGCCCGGGGACGTGCAGCGGCTGAGCGCCGGCCGCGGCATCCGGCACGTGGAGCGCAACGCGGGCGCCGAGCCGCTGCGGTTCGTGCAGATGTGGCTGGTGCCGGGAGTGTTCGGGGGCGAGGCGGAGTACGAGGTCGTACGCGGCATAGCCGACGGCACCCCCTACGCCCCGGCCCGTGCCGACGCGGTGCTGCACGTGCGGCGGCTGGGTGCGGGGGAGCGTACCGCGGTGCCGGACGCGCCGTGGGTGTACGTGCACGTGGTGCGCGGCGGGCTGCGTCTGGACGGTGAGCCGCTGGAAGCGGGTGACGCGGCGCGGATCACGGGCGCGCGGGGGCTGGAGGCGTCCGGGAGCGATGCCGGGGCCGAGGCGCTGATCTGGGAGATGCACTCCGAGCCGTCCTACGGCTGAGGCGGCCGGGCCCGGGCCGCCACCGCTGTCCCGGCCCTCTTCGGTCTCCAGCGCCCGTACGCCGGCGAGGCGGGGGTCCTGCCACCGCGTCCACCGCCCGCTCCGGGTGCGGGTCTGGGCGGTGCCGTCGAGTCCGGCCTCGCTCCGGGCCGCCCGTCCGCGGCGGTCGGGCGGCGCCGGCCTCAGTTCCCGCGCAGCTCGGCCAGCACCGCGTCGGTGAACGGCGGCCACGCCTCGATCGCCCAGGGGCCGAACGCCCGGTCCGCCAGGGCCACACAGGCGGCGCCCGCCTCCGGGTCCACCCACAGGAACGTACCGGCCTGCCCGAAGTGGCCGAAAGTGCGCGGTGAGGAGGAGGCGCCGGTCCAGTGCGGGGACTTGCCGTCGCGGATCTCGAAGCCCAGGCCCCAGTCGTTGGGCTTCTGGTTGCCGTAGCCGGGCAGGACGCCGGGGAGACCGGGGAAGACCGGGGACGTGGCCTCGGCGACGGTGCGCGGATCCAGCAGGCGCGGGGCCTGGATCTCGGCGGCGAAGCGGACCAGGTCGGCCAGGGTGGAGACGCCGTCCTTGGCCGGGGAGCCCGGCAGATCGGTGGCCGCCATGCCCAGGGGGACGAGGACGGCCTGGCGCAGATACTCGGGGAAGGCGATGCCGGTGGCCCTGGTTATGTGGTCGCCGAGCACCTCGAAGCCGGTGTTGGAGTAGATCCGGCGGGCGCCCGCGGCGGCCGTCGTGCGGTGCTCGTCGAAGGCCAGGCCGGAGGTGTGGGCGAGCAGGTGCCGCACCGTCGAGCCCTCGGGACCGGCTGGCTCGTCCAGCTCGATCGCGCCCTCCTCGACGGCGATCAGCGCCGCGTACGCCGCCAGCGGCTTGGTGACCGAGGCGAGCGCGAAGCGGTGATCGGCGGGGCCGTGCGTTCCGGCCACCGTGCCGTCGGCGCGCACGACGGCGGCCGCCGCCGTCGTGACCGGCCAGTTCTCGATCGTGCGCAGGCTGTCCATGCCCCTGAGCCTAACGTGGGGTACGGCGGGCCGGGGCGGCGGGATTTCGCTCCTGCCGTCCGCTTGCCCGGAGCGCACTCGAACTCCGTGGCGTTCACCCATGACCATGACGCGGACACAGGGACGGATAGGGACGGACACGGACGCCGGTGGGGAGGCCGGGGAACCGCGGAAGGACGTGTGCGCGGCGGCCGAAGCGTCCCGTCCGCGGCCGGACGGGCGGGACCGCTACACGATCGGCGAGGTCGCCGCGATCACCGGCCTGAGCACCCACACGCTGCGCTGGTACGAGCGGATCGGGCTGATGCCGCCCATCGACCGCTCGCACACCGGGCAGCGCCGCTTCACCAACCGCGGCCTGGACTGGCCGGCCCTCGTCGGCAAGCCGCGCCTGACGGGAATGCCGGTGGCGGACATGGTGCGCTACGCGGAACTGGTGCGCGCGGGGGACCACACCTTCGAGGAGCGGCTGTAACCGCTGCGCGCGACCCGCGAGGACGTCGGGCGCCGGATCGAGGAGCTGTGGAGCACACCGGCGGTCCTCGACTTCAAGATCGATTTCTATGCGGACGCACGGCGGGCGCCGGAGAGATCCTGAAGGAACCGGATGGGCCGCGAGAGGACCGAACGGGCCGGGTGGGCCGTGCGGATCGCCGCGGCGGGGATCACAGCTCGGCGAGGAGCTCGGCCTTCTTCGTGCTGAACTCCTCGTCGGTGAGCAGCCCGGCCCCGTGCAGCTCGCCCAGGTGCCGGATGCGGTCGGCGATGTCGGCGGGAGCGGGCCGGACCGTGGTGACCGGGTCCGCCGCGCGGGGGGCGGGAGCCGCCGCCGTCTCCGGAGCCGCGGCGGGTCCGGCGGCCCGTACCGCCTCCAGCACCGAGGCCGCCAGCGGCAGCGACTCGTGCACGAGGCCGTAGCCCAGGCCGAAGACGACGGCGGCCGGGTCCTGGTCGGCCTCCGGGCGCTCCCGGTCCTCCGTCTCGCCGCGGCGGACCAACCGCAGGTGACCGCCCACGACCTCCGGCGAGCGCCACCGGACACCCTGCAACTCACCTACGGGGAAAGACTGGTCGCCCGCCTTCCACTTCGCCGAGGAGGCTCCGGTCCAGAACCAGCGGAAGGACACCGTCCGGCCGTCGAAGGAGACCTTGCCGTCATACGCCTTGAACTGCAGCGGAGCGGCGGGAGCGGCGACCAGGTGGCGGTCGGCCGGCTCCTGCGCCCGGGGACCGAGAAGGGAGAGCAGCTCGCCGACCCGGGCGGCTGCCAGGGGCTCTTGCTCGGCGGGGAGCACCAGGCGGTAGGGGTCGCTGGTCTCCCTGAGCTGCCCTGCGGCGACCTCCACCAGCGGATCGGCGCCCGGGCGAGGCTCGGCGCGCAGCACGACCGTCCCCCGTCTGGTGCCGGGGGCCAGCTCGACGGACCTCAGCGCCTCGTAGGGGACGCGCCGCTCACCGAGTACGTGGAACAGCTTCGGAGTGCGGATGCCCCGTTCGAAGCGGATGAGCGCGGAGTCGGTGTCGAACTCCCAGGAGGAGTTAATTCCGGCCAGTACGTCACCCATACGGGTCATCGTATGCGTCGGCGCCCGGGTCCTCCTCACCAGCCGCGCCGCATACGTCACGCCTCGTCCACCCGGTGGTGGGCGACCGTCACGCCGACCGTCCTTCCGTCACCCAGTTCGAAGTACCCGATGCGTGCCCGATATGTGCACGGAGTGGCGGAGATCTGTGGACGACCGGGCGGCTGTGGACAAACCCGTTACCCGTCCCGGTGAAACGGTCGGCCCGCTCTTGGCAGGCAGGCATGTCCGTGCCGAAGCTGATCGCACAGCGACCGACACACGGGGGAGAGGCCCACATGCGTCACATTCACCGCGCTCATCACGCCCGCCGTACCCGCCGTACCCGCCGCATCCACGGCGCAGCGGGCGCCCACCGCGTCCGTACGCACCGTGACCAAGGGTTCCGCCGGGCCGCGCTGTCCACGGCCCTGGCGGCGGTCGCCGCGCTGCTCACGTTCCTGACACCGCAGACGGCCGTGTCGGCGGCAGCACCGGCACCGCGCCTGGGGGAGTGCGCGGCCGGGGAACTGTGCCTGTGGGAGCGCGCGGACTTCAAGGGGCCGCGCCGCACCCACGAACTGGCGGACACCGACATCGAGAGCTGTGTGCCGCTGCCACGGGGCGCTTCCGCCGCCTCGCTGGCCAACCGCACAGGACGGCCCGTCACGGCCTACCAGAGCGCGGAGTGCGCCGGGACCGGCGAGTTCGACACCTACCCGTCGGGCAGCTGGGCGCCGCGGACGGACTATCGGGTGCGGGCTGTCAAGATCTGGGAGAGCTGACATGGTCCGCCCCGTCCGTCACCGTTCCGTCCGTCACCGTTCCGTGGCCGGGCCCACTCGGGCCCGCGAGCCCGCCCCGCAGCTCCGCGACCTCCGCCCGCAGAGCGCGTACTTCGGCCGTCAGGCCCTCGATCGCCGCGGTCTGCTGCCGCTCCGCGGCGTCCTCCTCCTCGAACCGGGCGATGAACCAGGCTGCGATATTGGCGGTGACAACACCGAGCAGAGCGATTCCGGAGAGCATCAGCCCGATGGCCAGCAGCCGGCCCAGGCCGGTGGTCGGCGCCAGATCGCCGTAACCCACCGTGGTCATGGTGGTGAAGGACCACCACACCGCGTCGCCGAGTGTCGTGATGTTGCCGTTAGGGGAGTTCCGTTCGACCTCCAGCACGGCCAGCGAGCCGAACACCAGCAACCCGAGGCAGGAGCCGGCCACATAGGTGGTCACCCGCACCCGGGAGGCCATCCGGGCCCGCTGCCCGACCAGCAGCAGGGCGGAGACCAGCCGCAGCAGTCGCAGCGGCTGGAGCAGCGGGAGCAGTACGGCCAGCAGCGCGAGGGGCTGGCTGCGCACGAAGGCCCACCGCCGCGGAGCCAGCCGGAGCCGCACCGCGTAGTCCAGTGCGAACGCCGCCCAGACCCCCCACTCCACACCCTTGCACACGTCCCGTACCCACGGAGCGAGGTCCGTGCGCACGATCGGTACGGCATAGGCGACGGCGAAGAGGACCGACAACAGCAGCAGTGGCCCCTGGGTCCGGCGCTCCCAGCATTCTTTGGCCTGTATATCCGCCATGCCCGGCATCGTACGGGGGGCCCGGGGTATCCGAAGCCACAGGCCGGTCCGACGACCCCGGGAGGGAAGATGACGGGCACGCGGTACTTCGAAGGCAAACGGCGCGGCGGCGGGGATCTCACCGGGGACGAGCGCTCGACGTTCGGCGTCATCGGCGCGGTCTGCGCGGTCGTCGGACTCTTCGTGATGGGCTTCGTGCTCGGTCCCATCGCCATGGTCTGCGGCTGGCTGGCCATGGGCCGCCACTGGAGCACCCGGTCGAAGGCGGCCGTGGTGGCCGTGGTCCTGGGCGCGCTGGACACCGTCTTCGGCCTGATATGGCTCTTCACCGCCTCCGGCTCATGGGGGCTGTGGCTGTGACGGCTGTGCCGACACGTGGCGCGTGGTCTGCCGGCACCTGATGTGCCGGTACGCGATGTGCTTCGGCCCCGGCGCGGAGGCCGGGGCCGAAGCACATCGGTGGGATCCGCGGTCACGTCCGCGGCCGGGGGTCAGGCGTCGCCGCCCGCCGGGCCCGGGTCGGCGGCGGCCACATCGAGCAGCCGGTACCGGTCGATGGCCTGCTTGAGCACCGAGCGGTCCACCTTCCCCTCTCCGGCCAGCTCGGTGAGCACGCCCAGGACGATCGACTCGGCGTCGATGTGGAAGAAACGCCGGGCCGCACCGCGGGTGTCGGCGAAGCCGAAACCGTCCGCACCCAGCGACTGGTAGCGGTTGGGCACCCAGCGGGCGATCTGGTCGGGTACCGAGCGCATCCAGTCCGAGACGGCCACCACCGGGCCCTCGGTCCCCCGGAGCTTGCGGGTCACGTACGGCACGCGCTGCTCCTCCTCCGGGTGCAGCAGGTTGTACCGCTCGACCGAGACGGCCTCCCGGCGCAGCTCGTTCCACGAGGTCGCCGACCAGACGTCCGCCCGGACGTTCCAGTCCTCGGCGAGGATGCGCTGGGCCTCCACGGCCCAGGGCACGGCCACACCGGAGGCGAGGATCTGCGCCGGGATCGACCCGGCCTCGCCCTGCCGGTACCGGTACAGCCCCTTGACGATGCCCTCGGCGTCCACGCCCTCGGGCTCGGCGGGCTGCTTGATCGGCTCGTTGTAGACGGTCAGGTAGTAGAAGACGTCCTCGGCATTCTCGCCGTACATCCGCCGCAGGCCGTCCTGCACGATGTGGGCGATCTCGAAGCCGAAGGCCGGGTCGTAGGCGACGCAGGCCGGGTTGGTCGAGGCCAGGAGCTGGGAATGGCCGTCGGCGTGCTGCAGCCCCTCACCCGTCAGCGTGGTGCGGCCGGCGGTGGCGCCGAGTACGAAGCCGCGCGCGAGCTGGTCGGCCATCTGCCAGAACTGGTCACCGGTGCGCTGGAACCCGAACATCGAGTAGAAGACGTAGACCGGGATCAGCGGCTCGCCGTGGGTGGCGTGGGCGGAGCCGGCGGCGATCAGCGAGGCCGTGCACCCGGCCTCGGAGATGCCGTCGTGCAGCATCTGACCGTTGGGGGACTCCTTGTACGCCAGCAGCAGCTCGCGGTCCACCGACTCGTAGGTCTGGCCCAGCGGGTTGTAGATCTTGGCCGACGGGAAGAAGGAGTCCATTCCGAAGGTGCGGTACTCGTCGGGGGCGATCAGCACGAACCGCTTGCCGATCTCCTTGTCCCGCATCAGGTCCTTCAGCAGCCGTACGAACGCCATCGTGCTGGCGACCTGCTGCTGGCCGGAGCCCTTCCTCACCGTGGCGTAGGTCTTGTCGCCCGGCAGTACCAGCGGCTTGGAGCGGTCCACGCGCCTGGGCGTGAAGCCGTCCAGCTCGCGCCGCCGGTCGTGCATGTACTGGATCTCCTCAGAGTCCTGCCCCGGGTGGTAGTAGGGGGGCAGGCCGGACTCCAGCTCCTTGTCGGCGATCGGCAGGTGCAGCCGGTCGCGGAAGCGCTTGAGATCCTCGACCGTCAGCTTCTTCATCTGGTGGGTGGCGTTGCGGCCCTCGAAGTTCGGGCCGAGCGTCCAGCCCTTGACCGTCTGCGCCAGGATCACCGTCGGCTGGCCCTTGTGCTCCCGGGCCGCCTTGTAGGCCGCGTACACCTTGCGGTGGTCGTGGCCGCCGCGTCCCAGGTGCAGGATCTGCTCGTCGGTCATGTTCTCGACCATCTTCCGCAGCCGGTGGTCGCCGCCGAAGAAGTGCTCACGGATGTACGCGCCGGTCTCGGTGGCGTACGTCTGGAACTGGCCGTCGGGGGTGGTGTTCAGCTTGTTGACCAGGACGCCGTCGCGGTCCTGTGCAAGCAGCGGGTCCCAGGAGCGGTCCCAGATGACCTTGATCACGTTCCAGCCGGCGCCGCGGAAGGCCGATTCCAGCTCCTGGATGATCTTGCCGTTGCCGCGCACCGGGCCGTCGAGTCGCTGGAGGTTGCAGTTGACCACGAAGGTCAGGTTGTCCAGACCCTCGCGGGCGGCCAGGGAGAGCTGTCCCAGTGACTCGGGCTCGTCCATCTCGCCGTCGCCCAGGAAGGCCCACACATGGCAGTCGGAGGTGTCGGCGATCCCGCGCGCCTGCATGTAGCGGTTCATTCGGGCCTGGTAGATCGCCCCGATCGGACCGAGCCCCATGGAGACGGTCGGGAACTCCCAGAAGTCCGGCATCGACCGCGGGTGCGGGTAGCTGGACAGACCGTCGGGCGCCTTCGACTTCTCCTGGCGGAATCCGTCGAGCTGCGTCTCGGTGAGCCGGTCCAGCATGAAGGCGCGGGCGTAGATACCGGGGGAGGCGTGGCCCTGGAAGAAGATCTGGTCGCCGCCGTCGCCGCCGTCCTTGCCGCGGAAGAAGTGGTTGAAGCCCACGTCGTACAGCGAGGCCGAGGAGGCGAAGGTGGCGATGTGGCCGCCCACCCCGATGCCCGGCCGCTGAGCGCGAGAGACCATCACGGCCGCGTTCCAGCGGGTCGCGTTGAGGATCTTGCGCTCGATCTCCTCGTTGCCGGGGAAGAACGGCTCGTCCTTGGTCGCGATGGTGTTGACGTAGTCCGTGCTGCGCATCTCCGGCACGGCCACACGCTTTTCGCGGGCGCGCTCGATGAGGCGGAGCATCAGGTAGCGGGCACGTTCCCGGCCCCGCTCGTCGACGGCGGCGTCGAGCGAGTCGAGCCATTCCCGGGTCTCCTCGGGATCGAAGTCCGGGACCTGGCTGGGAAGGCCACCAATGATGATCGGGTTGCGATCGGATCCGGAAGCCACGCTGTTCCTTCGCTGTTCGGTCTTGCTCTGCTGGGATGTCGCGCCGTCTCCCATCGTGTACCGCTGGGGCGGATACGTCATCTCTACCGAGGGGTAACCCCACTCCGTGAGACGCCCGGGTGCCCGGGCCGGTGCGGCCGGGGCGTGAGTCGGCCGAACGGCAACCCTACGCCCAAGAGAGCCGCGCTCCACGCACGGCCGTTCGACTCCGGTCTTATTCATCGTTGATTGGGGCAAACTAGGCATACGGGCGTGCCGCGCACCACAGCGGTTCAGGTGGTGTGCGGCGACACGTCAACGTTTGGGCGGGATCGGCGGCCGGGTACTTGCGCGATCGGTCCAGCCCGTGTGGACTACGCCCATTGCTCCGCGCGCCCGCGCGGGCACCACCTACTTTCGAAAGATGACAGGAGGCAATCCGTGAGCGCGACCGCGGACCACGCGGAGGAGCGGACCAACCCCGCCGCGAGGCTGGGTTTCCAGCCCGGGCAGGTGGTCCAGGAGCTCGGTTACGACGACGACGCCGAGCAGGCCCTCCGCGAGGGAATCGAGGCCATCACGGGCCAGGAACTCGTCGACGAGGACTACGACGACATGGCCGACGCCGTGGTGCTGTGGTTCCGCGAGGATGACGGCGACCTGACGGACGCGCTGGTGGACGCCATCACGTTGGTCGAGGACGGTGCTCCGGTCTGGCTGATGACGCCGAAGACCGGACGGCCCGGGTACGTCGAGCCGAGCGAGATCGGCGAGGCGGCCCAGACCGCTGGACTGGCCCAGACCAGCACCGTCAACGCCGGCAAGGACTGGACCGGAAACCGCCTGGTCACCCCGAAGACCGCCCGCACCGGCAAACGGTGACCAGCCACTGACGGCTCCCGGCCCCGAAGGCCGGGCCGAGCCCCCGTACGGCCCGGCCGTACGGGGGCTCGGCGCTCTTCGGAGGCCGTGGGGACCCTGCGTAGGGTGGAGGCGTCACCTATACCGAAGGGAAACCCGTCCATGGCGATCGAGGTGGGCACCAAGGCCCCGGAGTTCGAACTGAGGAACCAGCACGGCGAGACCGTGCGGCTCGCGGACTTCAAGGGTGAGAAGAACGTCGTCCTGCTCTTCTACCCCTTCGCCTTCACCGGGGTGTGCACCGGTGAGCTGTGCGCCCTGCGCGACGAACTGCCCCGCTTCGTCAACGACGACGTCCAGCTCCTGGCCGTCTCGTGCGACTCCCCTTTCACGCTGCGCGTCTTCGCGGAGCAGGAGGGACTCGGCTACCCGCTGCTGTCGGACTTCTGGCCGCACGGCGACACCGCCCGCGAGTACGGCGTCTTCGACGAGGAGAAGGGGTGCGCGGTGCGCGGGACCTTCATCATCGACAAGGAGGGCGTGGTGCGCTGGGCGGTGGTCAACGCGCTGCCCGACGCGCGTGATCTGAACGAGTACGTCAGGGCTCTCGAAAGCCTGTAGGACCGTACGGCGGCCGGGAACCGATCACTAGGATCGGCTCGTTATCGAACGGCATCCACGCAACGGGGGCACATCGTGCTCCTCATGACCAACCGGGAGGACTCGTGGGAGTCAGCCTCAGCAAGGGCGGCAACGTCTCGCTGACCAAGGAAGCCCCCAACCTGACCGCCGTGATCGTCGGTCTCGGCTGGGACGCCCGTACCACCACGGGTACGGACTTCGACCTGGACGCCAGTGCGCTGTTGACGAGCACCGAGGGGAAGGTCGTCTCCGACCAGCACTTCGTCTTCTTCAACAACCTCACCAGCCCCGACGGCTCCGTGGAGCACACCGGCGACAACCTCACCGGTGAGGGAGAGGGCGACGACGAGGTCATCAAGGTGAACCTCGCCGGGGTGCCGGCGGAGGTGTCCAGGATCGTCTTCCCGGTGTCGATCTACGAGGCCGAGACCCGTCAGCAGAGCTTCGGCCAGGTCCGCAACGCCTATATCCGCGTGGTGAACCAGGCTGACAACAGGGAACTGGCGCGCTACGACCTGAGCGAGGACGCCTCCACCGAGACCGCCATGGTCTTCGGCGAGCTGTACCGCCACGGCGCCGAGTGGAAGTTCCGGGCCATCGGCCAGGGCTACGCCTCCGGCCTGCGCGGCATCGCGCAGGACTTCGGCGTGAACGTCTGAGACCCGCCGGTCGTCTCCTGCCGCCGGTCGGTTGCACCCGATCCCGGCAGTCTCCGGCGCCGCAGACTTCCGTGTCCGGGAGGTATGCGGCGCCGGGTGTCCCGGGAACACTGGGCGCACCACAACGGGAGAGGAGCAGGAACATGGGCGTCACGCTCGCCAAGGGGGGCAATGTCTCCCTCTCCAAGGCCGCGCCGAACCTGACCCAGGTCCAGGTCGGTCTGGGCTGGAAGGCCCGCTCCAGCACGGGCGCGGGCTTCGACCTGGACGCCAGCGCGCTGCTGTGCGCGGGCGGCCGGGTGCTCGGTGACGAGTACTTCGTCTTCTACAACAACCTCACCAGCCCCGAGGGATCGGTCGAGCACACGGGCGACGAGCTGGTCGGCGGTACGGTCGGCGGTGACGACGAGACGGTCCTGGTGGACCTCACCAGGGTGCCCCAGCAGGCCGACAAGGTGGTCTTCGCCGTGTCGATCCACGAGGCCGAGACCCGACGGCAGAGCTTCGGCCAGGTCACCGACGCCTACATCCGCGTGGTGAACCAGGCCGACGGCAACGAGCTGGCGCGCTACGACCTGAGCGAGGACGCCTCCCGCGAGACCGCGATGATCTTCGGGGAGCTCTACCGGTACGGGGGCGAGTGGAAGTTCCGTGCCGTCGGTCAGGGGTATGCGTCGGGGCTGCGGGGCATCGCTCTAGACTTCGGAGTAAACGTTTCGTAAAGCGGGTCGCCCGGCGGCCCACACCGCCCAAGGCGTGGGGGGATCCCACCAGAGAGAAGATTGGGTAATCAGTGGTTCTAAGGACATTCGGCTGGTCCTTCGGTGTCACCGCCGCCGGACTCGTCGCCGCCTTCTTGTTCGGGGGGTGGGAGGCGTTCGCCCTGGTGGGGATCCTCTCCATCCTGGAGATCTCGCTTTCCTTCGACAATGCCGTCGTCAACGCCGGCGTGTTGAAGAAGATGAACGAGTTCTGGCAGAAGATCTTCCTCACCATCGGCATTCTCATCGCCGTCTTCGGTATGCGCCTGGTGTTCCCCATTGTGATCGTCTCCGTCTCGGCCCAGCTGGGGCCGATCGAGGCGGTCGACCTGGCGCTCAATGACCAGGAGCGCTACGAGCAGCTGGTCACCGACGCTCACCCGTCGATCGCGGCCTTCGGCGGCATGTTCCTGCTGATGATCTTCCTCAATTTCCTCTTCGACGAGGAACGCGACATCCACTGGCTCAAGGTGATCGAGCGCCCGCTGGCCCGCTTCGGCCAGGTCGAGGGCCTCTCGGTCGTCGTAGCCCTGATCGCCCTGCTGATCTCGGGATCCGTCCTGGGCACCCACGCCGTGCTCTACGAGGGGCACGCGGACGAGTCCGCGACGGTCTACCTCGCGGGTATCGCCGGTCTGCTCACCTATCTGATCGTCAACGGCCTCTCCAGTCACTTCGAGAACAAGATCGAAGAGGACGAGGAACAGCAGCACGAAGCCGAGGAGGCCGCCCGGCGCGCGGGCAAGGAGCCCTCGGTCGTCCTGCTCGCGGGCAAGGCCGCGTTCTTCATGTTCCTCTACCTGGAGGTCCTGGACGCGTCCTTCTCCTTCGACGGCGTCATCGGCGCCTTCGCCATCACCAACGACCCGGTCGTCATCGCGATCGGCCTGGGCATCGGCGCGATGTACGTCCGGTCCATCACCGTCTACCTGGTCCGCCAGGGCACGCTCGACGAGTACCGCTACCTGGAGCACGGCGCCCACTACGCCATCGGCGCCCTGGGCATCCTGCTGCTGGTCACCATCAGGTGGCACGTCAATGAGGTCATCACCGGCCTGATCGGTGTCGCGCTGATCGGCACCGCCTTCTGGACCTCGGTGCGGCACAATCGCAAGGACGCCCTGCGGGGCGGGGACGAGGGCGGCAGCCCGGCGCGGAAGCCGGAAGTCCCCTCCGGCGTGTGACGGCGGCCCGATTGCGGAACGCTCTGTCCGGGGGCGGTCACGAGGCGTCTCGTGGCCGTCCCCGCGGCAGACGCCGCGGACACGCAGACGGCACGGTCATGGCACGGTCACGGGACGGTCCGCTCGGGAGTTGGGGGTAGGAAGGCATGGTCTCCCTGTGGGAGAACTGGCGCGGTGGAATGCGCAGAGGCCCTAGGTTCGACACGGTCGGCGGCGCGTCGACGTACGCGATGGAGCTGACCAAGCGGCACTCGACGGTCTCGCTCACCAAGCAGGGCGCCGACAGCGGCCACCTGCAGATCAATCTCTCCTGGCGGATGCGCTCGTCCGACCTCGACGGAAGGCCGCGGCGCGGCGGCCTGTTGCGCAACCCGCTCCAGGCGTTCAAGCCCGAACCGGTGCAGGGGCACACCCGGGGTGTGGTGACGGTCGACCTCGACCTGGCCTGCATGTACGAGCTGAAGGATGGATCCAGGGGCGTCGTCCAGCCGCTCGGCGGACTGCTGGGGGAGATCAACGCGCCGCCGTACGTCAAGCTCAGCGGGGACGACCGGTTCGGCGGCTCGTCGGGCGAGACCATCTACGTCAATCTCGACCACAAGGACGAGATCAAGCGGCTGCTGGTCTTCGTCTACATCTACGACGGGACTCCGGCGTTCGACCGCACCCAGGCGGTGGTCTCACTGATTCCCAGCAACGGCCCGCGCATCGAGGTCGGCCTCGACGAACGCGCCCCCGAGGCGCGCTCCTGCGCGGTGGCGCTGATCGAGAACGACGCCAAGGGCCAGCTGGTGGCCCGCCGCGAGGTGCGGTACGTCTACGGCTTCCAGTCGGAACTCGACCGGCTCTACGGCTGGGGCCTGCAGTGGGCGCGCGGCTACAAGAACAAGGCGGACCGGACGTGACCGGCTGGCCGAGCCGGGGCGCGTTTCCCCGCCCTCGCGGGGGAGACGCGCCCCGGCTCGGCTAGCGACCCACGAACTGCGGCCCCTGCGGCGGCAGGGTGAAGGCCGGGTCGGGGGTGCCGGGCCGGTGGGCCGGGTGCCGGGCCGGCGGCGGGGGTACGTGCGGGTAGCCGTACGCCGGCCACGCAGGTGTGCGCCTCGTCCACGATCACCAGGTCGGGGCAGTGGCGGACGAAGTCCTCGCGGTGGCGGGC
>NZ_JAJFAU010000050.1:14346-28509 GCF_022614595.1 Streptomyces sp. CNQ085 | reverse complement strand
GGGCGGCCCCGGGCGAGGGGCACGCGCGGCGGGCGCGGGATCGCTGTGGCGGCGGCCTCGGGTGCCACCGGGCGCACCGGTCAGAAGACGGCTTCGGTCTCGTCCATCCGGTCTTGCGGCACCGTCTTCAGCTCGGCGACCGCCTCGGCCAGCGGAGCCATGACGATCTCGGTGCCGCGCAGGGCCGTCATCATGCCGAAGGCGCCCCGGTGCGCGGCCTCCACGGCGTGCCAGCCGAAGCGGGTGGCCAGCACGCGGTCGTACGCGGTGGGGGTGCCGCCGCGCTGCACATGGCCGAGGATGACCGGACGGGCCTCCTTGCCCAGACGGTGCTCCAGCTCGATGGCGAGCCGGTTGCCGATGCCGGTGAAGCGCTCGTGCCCGTACTGGTCGATCTGCCCCTTCTCATAGGGCATCGAGCCCTCGACCGGGCGCGCGCCCTCGGCCACGCAGACGACCGCGAACTTCTTGCCGCGCGCGAAGCGGTCCTCGATCATCTTGCACAGGTCGTCGATCTGGAAGGGCCGCTCGGGCACGCAGATGCCGTGGGCGCCGCCGGCCATCCCCGCCTCCAGCGCGATCCAGCCCGCGTGGCGCCCCATGACCTCGACGACCATGACCCGCTGGTGGGACTCGGCCGTCGTCTTCAGCCGGTCGATGGCCTCGGTGGCCACGGTGACGGCCGTGTCGAAGCCGAAGGTGCGGTCGGTGGCGGAGATGTCGTTGTCGATCGTCTTGGGCACGCCCACCACGGGCAGCCCGGCGTCGGCGAGCATCCGGGCGGCGGTGAGGGTGCCCTCGCCGCCGATCGGGATGAGCGCGTCGAGGCCGAGCCTGTCCAGCAGCTCCTCGGAGTTCCGGCATGCCTCCCGCAGCCGGTCGCGCTCCAGGCGGGCCGAGCCCAGGATGGTACCGCCTCTGGCGAGGATGCCCGAGACGGAGTCGATGTCGAGTTCGCGGTAGCGGCCGTCGAGCAGGCCCTTGAAGCCGTCTTCGAAGCCGATGACTTCGTCGTGCCGGTCGACCACGGCGCGGTGCACGACCGAACGGATCACGGCGTTCAGACCGGGGCAGTCGCCGCCTGCGGTGAGGACTCCGATGCGCATGGGGATCGCTTCTCCTGCTCGCTGCTGGTTCGGGGGTGCGCCGCCGCGATTGTTTCACGCTCTGAACACATTCCCGCCTCCCGTCTCACATAGCGTTCGAGACACGACCGGCACGCGGCATCGCGGGCACAGCGGTAGGGTCAAGGTTAGTCAGAGGAACGAGTGTCCGGACGGGTCTTCCCAGGGCTTTCGCGGCCGGACTTTCCGCTAGCCCCCGCGGTCGCTCCGGCTCTCCGGCACTTTTCCGCCACGGCGCGCCCGGGTACCCGACGGAGCGGCACGACCCGGAGGGTCCGGGCGCGACGAGCAGGGAGAGCGCACGTGACGCGCAGCGTGTACGTGACCGGCATCGGCCGCGGGGACGGCCGGCAGGTTGTGGAGCTGGGAGTCATGGAACTCCTGTCCCGGCGGACCGGCCGGGTCGGCGTCTTCCGCCCGCTGGCCCACGACGGCCCCGACCCCATCTACGACCTGCTGCGCAGCCGCTACCGGCTCTCCCAGCCCGCCGGGACGGTGGTCGGGCTCGGCTACGACGAGGCCGTGGCCGTCCTGGCCGACCGGGGCACCGACGAACTGGTGTCCCGCCTGGTGGACCGTTTCCACACCGTCGCCCGCGACTACGAGGCCGTCCTCGTCCTGGGCACCGACTTCGCCGACACCTCCCTGCCCGCCGAACTGGCGCTCAACGCCCGGCTGGCCAACGAGTTCGGCGCCCCGGTGCTACCGGTCGTGGCCGGCACCGGTCAGGACACCGACTCGCTGACCGCCGAGGTCCGCAACGCCTACCACGCGTACGCCTCGCTGGGCTGCGAGGTCCTCGCGATGATCGCCAACCGGGTCGCGGACGGCGCGGCGGCCGGCGCCGTCGGCCTGGACGGGAACCTGCCGGTTCCGGTGTACGCCTTGCCCGAGGACCCCGCGCTGGCCGCGCCGACCGTCTCCCAGGTCGCCCAGGCGCTGGGGGCGAAGGTACTCCAGGGGGATCCGGCCGGGCTCGCCCGCGATGTGCGCGGCTTCGTCTTCGGCGGCGCGACGCTGCCGACCTTCCTGCCCGCCCTGACCGAGGGCTGCCTGGTCCTCACCCCCGGAGACCGCGCGGACCTGGTCGTCGGCGCGCTGGCCGCCCACTCGGCGGGCTCCCCCGCCATCGCCGGGGTGCTGCTCACCGTCGGGGAACACCCCGGGGAGGACACGATGGCGCTGGCCGCCAGGCTCTCCCCGGGCACTCCGGTGCTGTCGGTGCCCGGCGGATCGTTCGCCACCGCCGGGGAGCTGATGTCCCTGGAGGGCAGGCTGACCACGGCCAATCCGCGCAAGGCGGAGATCGCGCTCGGTCTCTTCGAGGGCCATGCGGACACCGCCCGGCTCACCGATCTGCTCTCGGTGGTCCGCGGCGACCGGGTCACCCCGATGATGTTCGAACACGAGCTGATCGAGCGGGCGCGGTCCGACCGCCGCCACGTCGTCCTGCCCGAGGGCTCCGAGGAGCGGGTGCTGCGGGCTGCCGAGGTGCTGCTGCGCCGGGGGGTGTGCGACCTGACGCTGCTGGGCGACGAGACCGAGATCCGCAAGCGCGCCGCCGAGCTGGGCATCGACCTGGGCCTGCTCGGGCCCGAGGAGCTGCCCGAGGGGACGGGCGCCTCCGCCCGCGCCGTGGACCCGTACACCTCGCCGCTGCGCGAGCGCTTCGCCGAGCTCTACGCGAAGCTGCGCGCCCACCGGGGCGTCACCCACGAGCTGGCCTACGACCAGGTGGCCGACGTCTCCTACTTCGGCACTCTGATGGTCCAGGAGGGGCTGGCCGACGGCATGGTCTCGGGAGCGGCCCACTCCACGGCGGCGACGCTGCGGCCGGCCTTCGAGATCATCCGCACCAAGCCGGACGCCCAGATCGTCTCCTCTGTGTTCTTCATGTGCCTGGCCGAGAAGGTGCTGGTCTACGGCGACTGCGCGGTCAATCCCGACCCGAACGCCGAGCAGCTCGCCGACATCGCCGTCCAGTCCGCCGCCACCGCCGCCCGGTTCGGCGTGGACCCGCGGATCGCGATGCTGTCGTACTCCACCGGCACCTCCGGCTCCGGCGCGGACGTGGACAAGGTGCGGCGGGCGACGGAGCTGGTGCGCGAGCGTCGCCCGGACCTGCTGGTGGAGGGGCCGATCCAGTACGACGCGGCGGTGGAGCCGTCGGTGGCGGCGACCAAGCTGCCGGAGTCGAAGGTCGCGGGTCGGGCCACCGTGCTGGTCTTCCCGGACCTGAACACCGGCAACAACACCTACAAGGCCGTCCAGCGCTCGGCCGGGGCGGTGGCCGTCGGCCCTGTCCTGCAGGGCCTGCGCAAGCCGGTAAACGACCTCTCGCGCGGCGCGCTGGTGCAGGACATCGTCACCACCGTGGCGATCACCGCGATCCAGGCGCAGCACGGCCGGCGGACCGCGGACACGGCTGCCGGACCCGCCGCGTCCACCGAACCCACAGAGTCCACCGGTCCCGAGGGGAAGGCTGCGCACGAGTGAGAGGCACCCGCGTCCTCGTACTGAACACCGGCTCCTCGTCGGTGAAGTACCAGCTCCTGGACATGGCCGACGGCTCCCGCCCGGTCTCCGGCCTGGTCGAGCGGATCGGCGAGCGCACCTCGTATCTGCGCCACGCCCCGGCCGGCGGGCCGCGGCGCGAGCGCGAGGAGCCGGTGCCCGACCACCGGGCGGCGCTGGGGGCGGTCGCCGACGAACTGGCCCGCGACGGACTGGGCCTGGACTCCCCCGAACTGGCCGCCGTCGGACACCGGGTGGTGCACGGCGGGCGCCGCTTCACCGAGCCGACCGTGATCGACGACGCGGTGCTGGCCGAGATCGAGCGCCTGGTGCCCGTCGCGCCGCTGCACAACCCGGCCAATCTGGCGGGCATCCGCACGGCCATGGCGCTGGCGCCGCATCTGCCACAGGTGGCGGTCTTCGACACCGCCTTCCACACGACGATGCCGGAGTACGCCGCCCGGTACGCCGTCGACACCGCCGTCGCCGACGCCCACCGGGTGCGCCGCTACGGCTTCCACGGCACCTCGCACGCGTACGTCTCACGCAGGGCGGCCGAGCTGCTGGGCCGGGATCCGTCAGAGGTGAACGTCATCGTGCTGCACCTGGGCAACGGCTCCTCGGCCTCCGCGGTGCGCGGCGGGCGGTGCGTGGACACCTCCATGGGGTTCACCCCGCTTGAGGGCCTGGTGATGGGCACCCGTTCGGGTGATGTCGACCCGGCGGTGGTCTTCCACCTGGCGCGGGTCGCCGGGATGTCGGTCGACGAGATCGACACCCTGCTGAACAAGCGCAGCGGCCTGCTGGGCCTGTGCGGGGACAACGACATGCGGGAGGTCCTGCGCCGGATGGCGGGCGAGGGGCCGGACGCGGAGTCGGCGAAACTGGCCTTCGACGTCTACGTCCACCGGCTGAAGAAGTACATCGGCGCCTACTGCGCGGTGCTCGGCCGGGTGGACGCGGTGGCCTTCACCGCCGGGGTCGGCGAGAACGCCGCGCCGGTGCGGCAGGCCGCCGTCGACGGGCTGGAGGGTCTGGGCCTGGCCGTGGACGCGGAGCTGAACGCCGCCCGCGGCGGCGGCCCCCGGCTGGTGTCCCCGCCCACCGCGCGGGTGGCGGTGGCCGTGGTGCCCACCGACGAGGAGCTGGAGATCGCCGGCCAGACGTACACGCTGGTGGGCGACGGCACCGTGGGACGGAAGTGAGCCAGCTCACCCCCTGGAACGTTCCGCCACTGAACAAAAGATAGGATCGCCCCCATGCGCCGTTCCAAAATCGTCTGCACCCTGGGCCCCGCCGTGGACTCCTACGATCAGCTCAAGACGCTGATCGAGGCCGGCATGAACGTGGCCCGCTTCAACATGAGCCATGGCAGCCACGCCGAACACGAGGAGCGCTACCACCGTCTGCGCAAGGCCTCCCGGGAGACCGGGCGCGCGATCGGCGTGCTCGCCGACCTCCAGGGGCCCAAGATTCGCCTGGGGACCTTCGCCGACGGCCCCGTGGAGCTGGTGCGCGGTGACGAGTTCACCATCACCACCGAGGACGTCCCCGGCGACCGCACGATCTGCGGCACCACCTACAAGGGCCTGCCGGGCGATGTCTCCAAGGGCGAGACGGTACTGATCAACGACGGCAACGTCGCCCTCCAGGTGATCGACGTGGACGGTCCCCGGGTGCGCTGCATCGTCATCGAGGGCGGTGTGATCTCCGATCACAAGGGCATCAACCTGCCCGGTGTGGCGGTCAACGTCCCGGCCCTGTCGGACAAGGATGTCGACGACCTGAGGTTCGCGCTGGGGATGGGCTGCGACATGGTGGCGCTGTCCTTCGTGCGCGACGCCGCCGACGTCCGCGATGTCCACCGGGTGATGGACGAGGTGGGCCGCCGGGTGCCGGTGATCGCCAAGGTCGAGAAGCCGCAGGCGGTGGAGAACATGGAGGACGTGGTCCTCGCGTTCGACGGCGTGATGGTGGCCCGCGGCGACCTGGCGGTGGAGTACCCGCTGGAGAAGGTGCCGATGGTGCAGAAGCGGCTGATCGAGATGTGCCGCCGCAACGCCAAGCCGGTGATCGTGGCGACCCAGATGATGGAGTCGATGATCACCAACTCCCGGCCCACCCGCGCCGAGGCCTCCGACGTGGCCAACGCGATCCTGGACGGCGCGGACGCGGTGATGCTCTCGGCGGAGTCCTCGGTGGGCCAGTACCCGATCGAGACGGTCAAGACGATGTCGAAGATCGTGCAGGCCGCCGAGGAGGAGCTGCTCTCGCGCGGCCTCCAGCCGCTGGTCTCCGGCAAGAAGCCGCGCACCCAGGGCGGTTCGGTGGCCCGTGCCGCCTGCGAGATGGCGGACTTCCTCAACGGCAAGGCGCTGGTCGCCTTCACCAAGTCCGGCGACACCGCCCGGCGGCTCTCCCGCTACCGGGCGGCCCAGCCGATCCTGGCCTTCACCACCGAGCCCTCCACCGCCTGCCAGCTCACGCTGAGCTGGGGCGTGGAGTCCTTCGTGGTGCCGCACGTGGACCACACCGACGACATGGTGGACCTGGTCGACGCCGAGCTGCTCAAACTCCAGCGGTACAACACCGGCGACACCATGATCATGACGGCCGGCTCGCCCCCCGGCATCCCCGGCACCACCAACATGGTGCTGGTGCACCACCTGGGCGGCGACGAGCACTGACCCCGGCCCGGGAACGGCGGACGGGCGGTGGCCCGCGTACCTCCGAGAGGTACGCGGGCCACCGCCCGTCCGCCGCGGGTCAGTCGTTGTAGAGGTTCATGCCCGGGATGTGCAGCTCGCCGCCGAACTGACCTGCCTGCCGGACCGACACGTCCGTGAAGAACACCTCGGGGATGTTCAGCGGCGGCGGCGACTCGGGGCTGAAGGTGATCGGGACGAGTCCGAAGAGCTTGCCCTTGAGCTCCTCGGTGTACATGGTCACCGTGCCGTCGCGGATGGTGGAGGTGCTGCCCCTGGCGGCCCTGACGTGCGCGGTGCTGCCGCCGGGCCCTTCCACCAGCTGGTGCAGGTCCCGGATGTCCACCGAACGGGCGGTGAACTTCAGGACGTTCTTGACCGTGCCGTTGTGGGTGCGGACTTTGACGATGCCCTGGTAGTCCAGGCCGTGGAGGGCCAGCAGGCTGGTCTCCAGCAGCCAGGGGGCATTGGGCAGCACCGCCTCGGTCCGCTCCTCCTCGGCCTCGGCCAGTGCCTCGGCGTCGTGGGCGGGGCAGGGGAAGGGCTCCTTGCCGGAGGCGTCCGCCCGGGGGGCGGCCGCGTCGTCCACCGGCTCCCCGGCGGCCTCCTCACGTGCCTCGCCGGCGGCGTCCTTCACCGGGGTGTCGGAGCCGCCGTCCCCGGTCTGCCCTGACCGTGACGGACTCGGCGGGGCGGAGGGCTCCGTCGCGACCCCGGCCTCCCCGTCCTCTCTGCCCTCCCCGTCGTCTCCGTCGTCCGGGGTGAACAGGTCCTTGATGGCGTCTCCGATGCCCAGCGGGTCCAGCGGGTCGCGCTTCCCGGTCTCCGAGGGACTCGGCTCGGGCTCCGGCGTACCGGCCTCCTCCCCGCCACCTCCGGCGCCGCCGGAGCCGGTCCCGCCGGCCAGGGGTCCGGCGGGCGCCGTGGTGCCGGGCTCGGGCGTGGTGCCCGGCTTCGCCTCCCCGCCGGCCTGCTCATCCCTGTCGTCCCTGTCGTCCCTGTCGTCCCGGCTGGACTCGCCCTCGCCCGCCTCCCGGTCGCCGTCCTTCTCCGCCTCCCTGTCGGGCGCGGTCACGCACGGCCCGTCCTGGAAGGGGTTCTTCGGCAGCGGCTCGGCGAGAGCGAGCCTGGGCGTCAGCCCCATGCCCATGAGCACGGCCGACGGCATGGCGGCCAGGGCTATCGCCTTGCTCGCGGGAACGTGCAGCCGGGTCAGCAGCGGCTTCCTCGGGGCGGCGTGGCGCGGCCCGCTCTTCGTACGCCGGGGCGGCGCGGCCGCGTCCTCCCGGTACAGCTCGTCAGGCGTCACGGCGCGCCCCGTTCTGTCCGTCATCCACCCCCGCGGAGGCCGGCTCGACGATGGCCAGATCCACCTCCCGCGGAGCCTCTTCGGGCGCGGGGCCGCCGGAGGCGCCCCCGGTCTCCGCGGGATCGGCCGGCCGCTCCTTGATCTGCACCCAGGAGACGCCCATGGCGCCGCCGACCATCGCCAGCAGGAAGCCCACGAAGAGACCTCCGAGGTTGGAGACCACCAGCGAGACCAGGGCCAGCAGAATGGCGGCGACTCCGCTGAACACCCGGGAGTGCGGCTGGAACCACAGGGTCAGGCCCAGCACGAACAACAGCACGCCGATGATCAGCGATCCGGAGCCCGTGGTGGTCGCCAGCCGGAAGGACAGCTGGCTCAGGCTGGGATCGGCGTACGGGATCCAGATGATCGGCACGCCGCCCAGCAACGTCAGCAGTCCTGCCCAGAAGGGGCGCCGCCAGCGCCACAGGCGGAACGACTGCCGCCAGTGACCGATGCGTTCACGTGCTCCCGGCGACTCGGCACTCATCAGAAAACAGCTCCCTAGGGCCGAACTGTCCATAAAGATCGATGGCACTGCGGGGAGACGGGAGACCGGCTCGGCGGCCCCCCGCTCCCTTTCCGCTCAGTGCGTCAGAAGCACTCGTTCCTGCCCTTGGCCACGTTCAGCGAAAGACCGGAGAGCTTGAAGGTGCCGGCGCTGGTGGCCCAGGACATCTGCTTGACGTCGGTGAGCAGCGCCTCGTCGGCCTCCTGGGCGAAGGAGCCCGGAAGCACGGTGTCCCCGGGCTTCAGGCCCGGTCCCTTGCTCGTGTCGTTCGCCGAGACGCCGATGTTGATGTTGGTGAACGTGGCGTCGGCGTCGAGCTGGTCGAGATCGATGTAGAGGTTCTTCGCCTCGACGACCTTTCCGTCGTTGCCCGCGTTCAGCTTCACCGAGACATCGCCGAAGACCGGGACGGGGATCACGACGGACTGGCACAGGCCCCTGAGCTCGGCGCTCTTGAAGGCCGACACCGCGACGGGGACCTCCTTGCCCCCGTGCACGGTGTCGATCGTGCCGTACTGCACGAACCCCCTGCCGTCCAGCCGGTCAACCGAGACCTTCGCCTGCTGACCGGAGACGCTGAACGACGCGGCGAGTGCGCCCTGTGCCAGGGCGACCCCGACCGCCGCCGTGGCGGCGACGCTGGGGACCATGACGACGGCGAACCGCTTCCATCTGGTCCCGCCACGAGCCACAGACTCCATGACTTTCCTCCTTCTCGGACGTACATCTCCGGCCCGGGCCGGACCCGGACGGGATGGGAGAAGTGCTACGTCCTCGGGAAGGGGAGCGCCGGTACCCGGATTCATCGGATTCCGAAGCGCCGGCGACCACCCCCGAGCGACAACCACTCGGCCACGCTCTCGCGTGACCTGCCGGACAGGCCCCGCCCTTCGGCGGGGACCCCCCTGTCCGCGGCCGGCGTCACCGACGCCGGCCCGCCCGGTGGGGACCCATGGTCCGGCTGTGCCCGGATGTGGTGTGCCGGGCTGCGGACGATGGACCGAGCGTGGCCGATCGTGGTCCATGAGAGGCCGGGACACAAGGGGCTCGTTACTTGGGGGTAACGGGAAGACGACAGAAACAGTGCCCGAAGTGATGATTCACGCACCCGCGGTCACGGCGGGAAGCAATGGGCGGGCGAGCCAAGAGGACTTGGCGGGACCAAGCACCCCAGGCGGTTTACTGCGAGTAACAGCGGCCGCGATTACCAAGTTTCGATAAAGTCGCGGCCGCTGTTGATCACTGTGTCAATAAGCCCCGGACCACCGGAACCGGCAGATCAGAAGAGCACCCGGGCAAGGGCGCCACGTGCCGCGACCACCCTCGGATCCTCCTGTCCGACCACCTCGAAGAGCTCCAGCAGACGGACGCGGGCGGTCTCCCGGTCGTCCCCCGCCGTACGGCGGACCGTCTCCACCAGCCGGCCGAAGGCGTCCTCGACGTGCCCGCCCGCCAGATCGAGGTCGGCCGCCCTCAGCTGCGACCGTACGTCCGCCGGCGCCTCGGCCGCCTCCTCGCGCACCCGGGCCGCGTCCAGCCCCTGAACGCGCTGCAGCAGCTCGGCCTGGGCCAGGCCCAGCTTGGCCTCGGTGCTGGCCGGATCACCGGCGAGTACGTTCCGGTACGCCTGGATCGCACCGCCCAGATCCCCCGCGTCCAGCGCGGCGTGGGCGGCGGCCAGCGCCGGGTCCTCCGGGGCGGCGGGCGCGGCCGGGGTCTGCTCGCCGCCCTCGCCCTCCCCCGTGGAGACGCCGGTGATGCCGAAGCGCTGCTCGGCGACCTGGACGAGCTGGTCCAGCACCTCACGCACCTGCTGCTCGGGCGCCGCGCCCTGGAACAGCGGCAGGGCCTGGCCGGCCACCACCGCGAAGACGGCCGGGATGCCCTGCACCCCGAACTGCTGGAAGAGCATCTGGTTGCGGTCGACGTCGATCCTGGCGAGGAGGAGGCGCCCGGCGTACTCGCGCACCAGCCGCTCCAGCAGCGGCCCGAGCTGCTTGCACGGATCGCACCACTCGGCCCAGAAGTCGATGACGACCGGGACCTCGGCGGAGCGCTGGAGCACCTCCTGCTCGAAGTCCGCCTCCTCGACATCGATCACCAGGGGCACCGGGGCCGCTCCGGAATCACCGGCCCCGCCCTGCTGCCGTGCGGCCCGTGCACGGGCCTCCTCGGCTTTCTGCTTGGCCTCCCCGGCCGCCTTCACCGCGGCGAGGTCGACCACTCCGCTCATGGACATGTTGCGTGGCTGCATGTGACCAGTCTCCCCCGTCCCGGGACCGTTCCGTGCAGCGTGCCGCACATCGGCGCCGGGTCCCCGTCCGGCGCCCGTGGTTGTCGCGTGATCACCGCCGGCTCCGGGGCACCGGAACCGGCGTTTCGATACGCCTCGTAGCGTAACTCATGGCCGCGGCTACAGTCACCCCATGACCGATTCCGCCCGACGCACGGGCAGGCCGCGCAGCGCCGCGGCGGACCGCGCGATCCTCGACGCGACGCGCTCGGCGCTGGTCGAGCTGGGGTGGGGCGGGCTGACCATGGGCGGTGTGGCCGTGCGCGCGGGAGTGGCCAAGACCACCCTCTACCGCCGCTGGGCGAGCAAGAGCGAGATGGTCGTGGACGCCGTCGCCGTCCTCTTCGACGAACTGGAACTGCCGGACCTCGGCAGTCTGCGTGCGGACTTCGAGGGCGTGGTGCTCTCCTTCGCCGCGCTGCTGGAGCGGCCGGAGACGAAGACGGCCCTGATGGCCGTCGTCGCCGAGGCCACCCGCGACGACGCGCTGCGCGCCCGTATCCGCACCGCCGTCGTGGAACGCCAGAAACACCTGGTGGTGGAGGGCTGCCGCCGCGCCCAGGCCCGCGGCGAACTCCCGCCCGACGCGCCCGGCCCGGAGGGCACCGCCGCGGCCGACCGCGCCGTCGACCTGGTCTTCGACGTGATCGCGGGCGCGGTCGTCCACCGCTCACTGGTCAGCTCGGAGAAGGCCACCCCGGCGTGGGCCCGCGCCCTGACCGCCCTGCTGCTGCACGGTCTGTCAACCATCGCCGGACCCACCGCCGAGTCCGCGCCGGACGGCTCCGGCGGCCCCGTGGACGCCTGACGGTCTCCGGTGCCGTCCGGCGGGGAAATCCCTCCCGCCCCCGCCCCCCCGGACCCGGGTACCGCCTCAGAAGCCCGCGGGCTCGGTGTAGACACCCCACTCCTCCCGCAGTACCCCGCAGATCTCGCCCAGCGTCGCCTCGGCCCGCACCGCGTCCAGCATGGGCTCGATCATGTTGGAACCGTCCCGGGCGGCGGCCAGCATCCCGTCCAGGGCGGCGCGCACGCGCGCGTCGTCACGCCCGGCCTTGCGGTCGGCCAGCACGCGCACCTGCTCGCGCTCGACCTCGTGGCTGACCCGCAGGATCTCCAGGTCGCCGGTGACCGAGCCGGTGTGGCAGTTGACGCCGACCACCTTCTTCTCGTCCTTCTCCAGCGACTGCTGGTAGCGGAAGGCCGCCTCGGCGATCTCGCCGGTGAACCAGCCGTCCTCGATGCCGCGCAGGATGCCGGAGGTGATCGGGCCGATGGGGTGCTGTCCGTCGGGCACCGCGCGGCGGCCTCGCTCCTTGATCTGCTCGAAGATCTTCTCGGCGTCGGCCTCTATCCGGTCGGTCAGCGCCTCGATGTACCAGGAACCGCCCAGCGGGTCGGCCACGTTGGCCACGCCCGTCTCCTCCATCAGCACCTGCTGGGTGCGCAGCGCGATCTCCGCGGCCTGCTCGCTGGGCAGGGCGAGGGTCTCGTCCAGGGCGTTGGTGTGCAGGGAGTTGGTGCCGCCCAGCACCGCCGCCAGCGCCTCCACGGCGGTGCGCACCACGTTGTTGTACGGCTGCTGGGCGGTGAGCGAGACGCCCGCGGTCTGGGTGTGGAAGCGCAGCCACTGCGCCTTCTCGCTCTTCGCGCCGTACACGTCCCGCATCCAGCGCGCCCAGATCCGCCGGGCGGCGCGGAACTTGGCGATCTCCTCGAAGAAGTCCAGGTGCGCGTCGAAGAAGAACGACAGGCCGGGCGCGAAGGCGTCCACGTCCAGGCCGCGCGAGAGGCCCAGCTCCACGTAGCCGAAACCGTCGGCGAGGGTGTACGCCAGCTCCTGCGCGGCCGTCGAGCCGGCCTCGCGGATGTGGTAGCCGGAGACCGACAGCGGCTTGTACGCCGGGATACCCCGCGCGCAGTGCTCCATCAGGTCGCCGATCAGGCGCAGGTGCGGCTCCGGCTCGAAGAGCCACTCCTTCTGCGCGATGTACTCCTTGAAGATGTCCGTCTGGAGCGTGCCGTTGAGGACGGCGGGGTCCACGCCCTGGCGCTCGGCGGCCACCAGGTACATGCAGAACACCGGCACGGCCGGGCCGCTGATCGTCATCGAGGTGGTGACCTCGCCCAGCGGGATGTCCCGGAAGAGGATCTCCATGTCGGCGGCGGAGTCGATGGCGACGCCGCAGTGGCCGACCTCGCCCAGGGAGCGCGGGTCGTCGGAGTCGCGGCCCATCAGGGTGGGCATGTCGAAGGCGACCGACAGCCCGCCGCCGCCGGCCGCGAGGATCATCTTGTAGCGCTCGTTGGTCTGCTCGGCGTTGCCGAAGCCGGCGAACTGGCGGATGGTCCAGGTCCGGCCGCGGTAGCCGGTGGGATACAGACCGCGGGTGAAGGGGAACTCACCGGGCCAGCCGATCCGCTCGAACCCCTCGACGGTGTCGCCGGGCGCGGGGCCGTAGACCGGCTCGACGGGATCGCCGGAGAGCGTGGTGAAGTCGGCGTCCCGCTTGCGTGCGGCGTCGTACCGGGCCTGCCAGCGGCGGCGGCCCTTTGCGATGGCGTCAGCGTCCATACGCACAAATTTACTAGGACGTCCAAGTAATTGTCGATGGAGGACCGCCGGGTGCGGCGCGGCGCACACGGACGGTCCAGCGGGCCTCGACCCCGGGGCCCGGGCCCCGGGGACCCCTCAGGCCCCGGCGGGGACGGCCGTCTCGTCCTCGACCAGCGGCTCGACCTCGCGCGACACCTTCCGCTCGACGAAGAACGCGGCGGTGGGGACGGTACCCGCGAGCAGCACCCAGGCCAGCTTGCCGAACCTCCACTTCGCCTTGGAGCCCAGGTCGAAGGCGAAGACCAGGTACAGCACGTACAGCCAGCCGTGGGCGATGCTGATGACGCTGGTGAAGCCCTCGGCCCCGTCCGTCTCCAGCAGGTACTTGCCGATCATGCCGACGACCAGCAGGACCAGCAGGACACCGGTGACGTAGGCCATCACCCGGTAGCGGGTGAGCACGCTCTTCTTCATGCACACGAGCGTAACCGGCGCTCCGCGGGACCCGGCGGGGGCCCGGCTCAGCCCTCCTTGAAGTCCCCTGCGGCCACACGCAGCGGCCTGAGCAGCGCGAAGATCTCGTCGCACTCCTCGTCGTCGTAGGCGCCGAGACCGAAGTCCATCGCCATCAGGTCGCGGGTGGCCGCCTCGCACACCTCGCGCCCCCGGTCGGTGATGGAGGCGAGCGTGCCGCGGCCGTCGTTGGGGTTGGGGCGCTTGGCCACCAGACCGGACCTCACCAGGCGGTCGACGGTGTTGGTCACGGAGGTGGGGTGGACCATCAGCCGCTCGCCGATCCTCGACATCGGCAGCTCGCCCGCCCTGGAGAAGGTCAGCAGCACCAGCGCCTCGTAGCGGGCGAAGGTCAGCCCGTAGGGCCTGACGACGGCGTCGACCTCCGCGAGCAGGATCTGGTGCGCGCGCATGACCGAGGTGATCGCGGCCATCGCAGGTGCGGAGCCCCATCGCCGCTTCCACAGTTCGTCGGCGCGGGCGATCGGGTCGAACGTCAGACTGAGCGGCTTCGGCACGGCTACGACCTTACCGGCCGGTCACATCGCGGTCAGCTCCGTCTCAGCAATCGGGCCGCCCGGCGGCTGCGCCGCCGGGC
>NZ_JAJFAU010000050.1:10931-14336 GCF_022614595.1 Streptomyces sp. CNQ085 | reverse complement strand
CCCCCCCCCCCCCCCCCCCCCCCCCCCCCCCCCCCCCGGGGTGGGAGGGGAGGGGAGGCAGTCAGCCCAGATGCCGCTCGACGGTGGCGACCTTGGAGGTCAGACCGTCGGTGACCCCGGGGCGGACATCGGCCTTGAGGACAAGCGAGACGCGCGGCGCCCGGGCCTCGACGGCGGCCACCGCCCGCCGAACCACCTCCATGCACTCCTCCCACTCGCCCTCGACCGAGGTGAACATCGCGTCGGTGCGGTTGGGCAGCCCCGACTCGCGGACCACCCGCACCGCGTCGGCGACGTACTCCCCCACGTCCTCGCCCACCCCCAGCGGGGTGACGGAGAAGGCGAAGATCACGCGTCCACCGCCCCCGTACGGGGCCGCTCTTCCTGCCCGGCCCGCTCGGCACGGGCCCGGGCGGCGATCACGCTCGCCTCGGCCTCGCGGCGCAGCAGCCTGTCGGCGTAGAAACCGCCGCCGGGCAGCACCGAGCACGCGAAGTAGAGCGCGGCGCGGCTCATCGGCCACCTGGCGCGGTTCCAGGCGTCCAGCCAGAAGATCAGGTAGAGCACGAAGAGGGCGCCGTGGACGGCGCCCATCACCGGTACCGCGTTGAACTCGGTCGTGCGCTTGAGCACGGAGCACACCAGAAGCAGCAGGAAGGAGACTGCCTCCGGGGTGGAGACGAGCCGGAGGCGGCGGAGCGCCGAAGCGGTCTTGAGGTCCACGGGAGATCCTTTGTGAAGGGATGCACAAGCTCTGTCATTGTGGCAGGTCTCCCGTCGGGCGCCCGTGTCCGGGTAGATTCGAGCCGTGGCTCAGTTCCGACTCCAAGGCGGCAAGGTCCTCGCCGTCGACCTGGCAGGCGACACGGTGAGGGCGAAGAACGGCTCGATGGTCGCCTACGACGGCCGGATGGCCTTCAAGAAACTCACCGGCGGCGGTGAGGGCCTGCGCGGCATGGTCACCCGCCGCCTCACCGGCGAGCAGATGGAGATGATGGAGGTGAAGGGGCAGGGCACCTGTTACTTCGCCGACCGCGCGAGCGACATCGGCCTGGTGGCGCTCCAGGGGCAGAAGCTCCATGTGGAGTCCAGCAACCTGCTGTGCGCCGACGGCTCCCTGCGCACCGGCACCACCTTCACCGGGCTGCGCGGCGCCTCGCAGGGCAACGGCCTGTTCACCACCACCGTCGAGGGCACCGGCACGGCGGCACTGATGTCGGACGGTCCGGCAGTGGTGCTGCGCGTCACGCCGCAGACGCCGCTCCAGGTGGACCCGGGGGCGTACGTGGCCCACACCGGCGATCTGCGGCAGGAGTTCCAGACGGGCGTGAACTTCCGGACCTTCATGGGCGAGGGGTCGGGCGAGTCCTTCCAGATCCGCTTCGAGGGCGAAGGGCTGGTCTACGTCCAGCCCAGCGAGCGGAACACGATCGGCGGTGACATCTGATGCCGTTCCGGGAGATCGGCTCCAAGATGGTCGAGGCCCGGGTGGCGCCCGGGCAGCGGATGTTCAGCCAGCGCGGCGCGATGATCGCGTACAGGGGCGAGGTCTCCTTCACGCCCAGCATCCAGGGCGGTCAGGGCGGCATCGGCTCGATGATCGGGCGGCGGCTGGCCGGCGAGGCGACCGCGCTGATGACGGTCGAGGGCGACGGCACGGTGCTGTTCGGCCACGGCGGCCACCACGTCGAGGTGGTCGAACTGTCCGGCGACACCCTCTGCGTGGAGGCCGACCGGCTGCTCGCCTTCGACGGGACGCTGGAGCAGGGCACGATGTTCATGGGCTCCCAGGGCGGGGTCATGGGCATGGTGCGCGGCCAGGTGACCGGACAGGGGCTGTTCACCACGACGCTCTCCGGACACGGCTCGGTGGCCGTGATGGCCCACGGCGGGGTGATCCGGCTCCCGATCACTCCGGGCCGCCCCGTTCACGTCGACCCGCAGGCGTACGTCGCCCACCACGGGGACGTACGCAACAAGCTCTCCACGGCGCTCGGCTGGCGGGACATGGTCGGGCGCGGCTCGGGCGAGGCGTTCCAGCTGGAGCTGTCCGGGCAGGGTGAGGTGTTCGTACAGGCCAGCGAGGAGAAGCTTTGAACGGTCCGATCGTCCACGACGCCCACACACTGCCGTCCAACGACAACGTCAACCCCTACACGTTCTGCGTGGACCTGTCGGACCGGTGGTTCCTGCAGAAGGGGAAGATGATCGCCTACTACGGGCAGATCACCTTCAACGGCATCGGCCACGGCCCCCTGGACCGGCTGATCGCCGCCAGTTTCCACTCCCCGCTGCACGCCTCGGACTGGGTGGTCGCCGAGGGCAGGGGCAGGATGCTGCTCGCCGACCGGGCCTTCGACGTCAACTCCTACGACCTTCAGGACGGCAACCTCACCATCCGCTCGGGCAATCTGCTGGCCTTCGAGCCGAGCCTGGCTCTGAAGCAGTCGATCGTGCCCGGCTTCGTGACGCTGCTGGGGACGGGAAAGTTCGTGGCGGCCTCCAACGGCGAGGTGCACTTCGTGGAACCGCCGGTCCGGGTCGATCCGCAGGCGCTGGTCGGCTGGGCGGACTGTCCCTCGCCCTGCCACCACTACGACCACCAGTACATGCGCGGCGTGCTCGGAGGACTGCGGGCGATGACCGGGATCGGCGGTGTCTCCGGCGAGGAGCACCAGTTCGACTTCACCGGGGCGGGCACGGTGCTGATCCAGTCGACCGAGGTGCTGATGGAGGAGCGGGACGCGGGCGCCCCGCCCCCGTCGCAGCCCGGCGTTCCCGGTGCCGGCGGCGGGCACGGCGGCCAGCAGATGCCACAGCTTCCCGGGCAGTTGGGCGGCATCCAGCGCCGCTTCGGACTGTGAAAGGAGCGCTTCCCTCGGTGAGATCGGCGGTGAGAGCGCTCCCGGCCGCCGGGTAGAGTCCGGAGCATGGAGAGCGACAGGGAAACCCGCTGGCTGAGCGGAGAGGAGCAGCGCGCCTGGCGCGTCCACCTCGACGTCAACAGGCTCCTCACGCACCAACTGGAGCGGGACCTCCAGCCGTTCGGGCTGACCATGAACGACTACGAGATCCTGGTGAATCTCTCCGAGTCGGACGGCCACCGGATGCGTATGAGCGATCTGGCCGCCGCCACCCTGCAGTCCAAGAGCCGCCTGTCCCACCAGATCACCCGCATGGAGAAGGCCGGACTGGTGTGCCGGGAGAACTGCGAGTCCGACAGACGCGGGCTGTTCGCGGTGCTGACCGAGCACGGCTGGAAGACGACGCGCGAGGTGGCGCCGCACCTTCTCGATCGCATTCATCCTGCGGACCATGTCGATCTGCGCGCGGATCATCGTGTCGAACAGGGCCTCCGGATCGCCGTCGGGTCCGGCGTTCGCAGCCAGCAGCGAGGCGACTTGG
>NZ_JAJFAU010000050.1:0-10921 GCF_022614595.1 Streptomyces sp. CNQ085 | reverse complement strand
CAGCTCTACCAGGGCGTCCTGAGACAGAACTCCCCGACGGTGGTCGGCTTCGTCACGATCCTCGTCCTGGTCTTCCTGGCGGCCAACCTGCTCGTCGACCTGCTCCCGCCCGGAGGGCTCGACGGGCTGCACGGTTCACTGACCCCGGTCGCCGAGCACCTGCGGTCGCTGCGCGGACGCGGCTGAGACGCCCCGTCAGATCCCCGCGCCTCGCGGGGAGTCCGTGGCGTACCCCCAGGGCGGGCAGCCGGGCTGCGCCCACCGGCCGCCTCCGCGGGCCGGCGGGGACGGCGGCCCGCGGGGCGCGAAGGGCAGGACGGCCCTCAAGCACGGCGAGGGCGACGACGAGAAGTACGTCGGGGGCACCGCCGACAAGACCTCGGACGGCGAGAGCATCAAGATCGGGTGGGACGACGGGGGCGGGACCGGCATCCTCGACTGGATCGGCGACCACAACCTCCCCTAACGCCGCCCGGCGCCGCCGCCCGGAGCAGGCAGCCGCAGGGTGAACAGGGCACCGCCCTCGGCCGCCCGGCCGACGGTGAGGGCGCCGCCGTGCCGGACCGCCACGTCACGGGCGATGGCCAGTCCCAGCCCGGCGCCGCCCTCGTCCCGGCTGCGCGCGTCGTCCAGCCGTACGAACCGCTCGAATATCCTCTCCCGTTCCTCCCGCGGCACCCCGGCGCCGTCGTCGGCGACCTCCAGCACGGCCCGCCCGTGCTCGCGCCCCACCCGCACCCGGACGCGGGAAACCGCGTGGCGCCGGGCGTTGTCCAGCAGGTTGCCGAGCACCCGGGCGAGCTGGCCGCGTGAGCCCGCCACCTCCACCGGCTCCCCCTCCCCGCCGCCCTCCAGGACGACGGGGATCCGGTCCCCGGTGCGCTGTGCCAGCTCCTCACGCACCAGCGCGCACAGGTCCACCCACGCCTCCCCGGGGCGCTCCCCGGCGTCCAGGCGCGCCAGCAGCAGCAGATCGGCGGCGAGGTCCTGCAGCCGTACGGTGTCGTGGACCGCACCGTCGATGTCGAGCAGCCCGGGGTGGGCGGCGGCGACCTCCAACTGGGTGCGCAGGGAGGCGATCGGACTGCGCAGTTCGTGCGAGGCGTCGGCGACGAAGCGGCGCTGCCGCTCGACGGACGCCTCCAGAGCGCTCAGGGTCTCGTTGGTGGTCCGTGCCAGGCGTGCGACCTCGTCCCGTGAGGGGGGTTCGGGCACGCGCCGGGACAGGTCGGTGCCGGCCGCGATGGCCGCCATCTCCCGCCGGATGCCCTCCACCGGGCGCAGTGCGCCCCGGGTGACCAGCCAGGTGACGCCGCCGACGACGGCGAGCAGAGCGGGCAGCCCGGCGAGCATGGTGCCGGTGACGGTCGAGACGGCCTCCTCCTGCTCGGCGAGGGAGGCCCCGGCGTAGACGGTGACGGGGACGCGGTCGCGGGTGACGCTCTGCACGGCGACCAGGCGGAAGTCCTGCGTCGCCACCGCCCGGGAACGGTCGTAGGTCACCTCGCCGTCCCCGTCGACGGGCAGGGCGACCGTCTGGGTGACACTGTTGCGGTCCACCGCCACGGGTTCATCGGACGGCGCCGGGGTGGCGCCGTCGTCACCTCCGCCTCCGTCATCGTCGTCGTCCCGGTCGTCGCCCCCGTCATCGTCGTCGTCGCTGTCGCCGCGGCCCTCCGGAGAGGGCGTGGCGGGCGTCTGCCGGGGTTTGTCGGGCCGGTTGAACCCGGCCACGGGTCCGCGTCCGCGCAGCGGCTCGCCGGCTCCGAGAACCTCACCGGAGGCGTCCACGACCTGCACGGGTTCGTCGTCGGCCAGGGCCTCCACTCCTCCCACTCCGGCCGCGGGCACGTCGGCGACCCCGGCGGCGACCTCGCGGGCGGTGGTCTCGGCGTGCAGCCGGGCGTTCTCGGTGAGGCCCCCGCGGAGCACCTCGACCACCGCGAACCCGGCCACCACCAGGGCCACCGCCACCACGAGCGTGGCGCCGAGCGCGGCGCGCACCCGGACGGTGAGCCGGGCGAGCGGGGAGAACGCGGGCCTACGCACCGGTCCTCGCCAGCCGGTACCCGGCGCCGCGCACTGTGGTGATCGCCGCGCTGCCAAGCTTGCGGCGCAGCGCGCTGACGTACACCTCGACGATGTTGACGTCGCCCTCGTAGGCGAAGTCCCATACGTGTTCGAGAATCTCCGACTTGGAGACCACCTCCCCGGCGCGCACCGCCAGGTACTCCAGCACGGCGAACTCCTTCGCCGTCAGCGCCACTTCGCGCCCATCCAGGGTCACCCGCCGCGCGGCGGGGTCCACGGTCAGCCCGCCCACCCGCAGCACGGACGCCCCGCCCCGGGTGCGGCGGCGCAGCAACGCCCTCACCCGCGCGAGCAGCACCACGTATGAGAACGGTTTGGTGAGGTAGTCGTCGGCGCCGGTGTCGAGGCCCTCGGCCTCGTCGTACTCGCCGTCCTTGGCGGTCAGCATCAGGATCGGCGTCTCGTCCCCTGCTGCGCGCAGGGCCGAACAGACGCGGTAGCCGTTCATGCCCGGCAGCATGATGTCGAGGACGATCAGGTCGTACGAGCCCTCGGTGGCCCGGTGCAGCCCGTCCCCGCCGTCGTGGGCCACGTCGACGGCGAACCCCTCGGCTGTCAGGCCCCTGGCCAGTGACAGGGCGAGCCGCTTCTCGTCCTCCACGATCAGTACGCGCATGGGGTCAGCCTGCCAAAGACCACCTGAAGAGATCTTCAGGCGGCTTCAGGAAGCCTTCAGCCGCGCCCTGCGACGGTGTTCCACGTCAGACGCGAGACCCCGTCTCCAAGGAGGAAGACCACATGAACCGCAAGCTGCTCGTCGCCGCCGTCGCCACCGCCGCCCTCGCCGTCGCCGGGAGCACCCTCGCCTTCGCCGACGACGACACCGCCCAGGACGCCCTGGCCGCGAGCCTGCGGGTCGGCGCCGGCACCGGTGACCGGGACGACGACCGGGGCGGCGACGACCGGGACGACGACCGGGACGACGACCGGGGCGGCGACGACCGGGACGACGACCGGCGGGCGCCGCGCGGCACCGGGGTCACCCTCCAAGAGGCCGTCACGGCCGCGCTGAGGGCCGTGCCGGGCACGGCGGAGTCCGCCGAGCTGGACGACGACGACGGCCGGCCGGCCTGGGAGGTCGACGTCCTGGGCGAGGACGGCACCTGGCACGAGGTCTCGGTGGACGCGAACAGCGCCGATGTGCTGAAGCGGGGCGCGGGGGCGGACGACCGGGACGACGACCGGGACAGCGACGACGACGCCGACGACCGCCGCGAGGGCTGACGGCCGCCCCCGGCGGGGCTCACTCGCCCGTCAGCCCCGCCACCAGCTCGTCGGCCGCCGTGTACGGGTCCAGCGTCCCGCCCGTGATCCGCTCGGCCAGCGCCTCCAGGCGCCGGTCGCCGTGCAGGTCGCCGATGCGCTCGCGCAGCGCGGTCACCGCGATGGTCTCCACCTCGCGGGCCGCGCGCGCCCGGCGGCGCCCGGCCAGCACTCCGCGCTCCTCCATCCAGGCAAGGTGCTTCTCCAGCGCCTCGACGACCTCGTCGACTCCCTCACCGCGTGCGGCGACGGTCTTGACGATCGGCGGGCGCCAGTCGCCGGGCTTGCGGGCCTCGCCCAGGCCCAGCATGTGGTTGAGCTCACGGGCGGTGGCGTCCGCGCCGTCGCGGTCGGCCTTGTTGACCACGTACACGTCGCCGATCTCCAGGATTCCGGCCTTGGCGGCCTGGATGCCGTCGCCCATACCGGGCGCGAGGAGGACGACGGAGGTGTCGGCCTGCGAGGCGATCTCGACCTCGGACTGGCCGACGCCGACCGTCTCCACCAGGACGACATCGCAGCCGGCCGCGTCCAGGACGCGGATGGCCTGCGGGGCGGCCCAGGCCAGGCCGCCGAGATGGCCGCGGGTGGCCATGGAGCGAATGTAGACACCGGGGTCGGAGGCGTGCTCGGACATCCGCACCCGGTCGCCCAGCAGCGCGCCGCCGGAGAACGGGGAGGAGGGGTCCACCGCGAGGACGCCGACCCGCCTGCCGGCCTTGCGGTACGCGGTCACCAGCGCCGAGGTGGAGGTGGACTTGCCCACCCCCGGCGAGCCGGTCAGACCGACGACGTACGCGTTGCCCGTCAGCGGCGCCAGCGCCGCCATGACCTCCCTGAGCTGCGGGGAGGCTCCCTCCACCAGCGAGATCAGCCGGGCCACGGCCCGGGGCCTGCCCTGCCGTGCCTGCTCCACCAGCTTGGGGACGTCCACCGCCATGCGTGCTGCGCTCCTCGCGTTACTCGGCCGTCACCGGCCCTCGTCGGCCGCCGGACGGCCGCTGTGGTCGGCCGCTGTGGTCGGCCGTCATTCTTCCCGCGCCGCTCGCGCGCCGCCGTGCCGCCGGTCGCACGGGCCCGCCCCCTCTCGCGTAGGGGGTGCGCGGGCCCGTGCGACCGCGCCGTCACTTCTTCGGCACCCGCACGATCAGGGCGTCGCCCTGGCCGCCGCCACCGCACAGCGCGGCGGCGCCGACACCACCGCCGCGGCGCGTGAGCTCCAGGGCGAGGTGGAGCACGATACGCGCGCCGGACATACCGATCGGGTGACCCAGCGCGATCGCGCCGCCGTTGACGTTCACCTTTTCGTGGTCGATGCCGAGGTCCTTCACCGACTGCACCGCGACGGCCGCGAACGCCTCGTTGATCTCGACCAGGTCGAGGTCGCCGACATCCAGGCCCTCCTTCCCCAGGGCGTGGCGGATGGCGTTGGACGGCTGCGACTGCAGGGAGTTGTCCGGGCCGGCCACGTTGCCGTGGGCGCCGATCTCGGCGATCCACTCCAGGCCCAGCTCCTCGGCCTTGGCCCTGCTCATCACGACCACCGCGGCGGCGCCGTCGGAGATCTGCGAGGAGGAGCCGGCGGTGATGGTGCCGTCCTTGGCGAAGGCCGGGCGCAGCCCGCCCAGGGACTCGGCGGTGGTCTCGGGCCGGATGCCCTCGTCCTTGGAGAACAGGACCGGGTCACCCTTGCGCTGCGGGATCTCCACCGGGGTGATCTCGGCGTCGAACAGACCGTTCTTCTGCGCGGCGGCGGCGCGCTGGTGGGAGAGGGCGGCGATCTCGTCCTGCTCGGCACGGCCGATGCCCAGGCGCGTGTTGTGCTTCTCGGTGGACTCGCCCATGGCGACGTTCTCGAAGGAGTCGGTCAGGCCGTCGTGGGCCATGGCGTCCAGCATCTGCACGGCACCGTACTTGAAACCCTCGCGGGACTTCGGCAGCAGGTGGGGGGCGTTCGTCATGGACTCCTGGCCGCCGGCGACGACCACGTCGAACTCACCGGCGCGGATGAGCTGGTCGGCCAGCGCGATGGCGTCCAGACCCGACAGGCAGACCTTGTTGACCGTCAGCGCGGGGACGTTCATCGGGATGCCGGCCTTGACCGCGGCCTGGCGCGCGGGAATCTGGCCGGCGCCGGCCTGGAGCACCTGGCCCATGATCACGTACTGGACCTGATCCCCGCCGATGCCCGCGCGGTCCAGGGCGGCCTTGATGGCGAAGCCGCCCAGGTCGGCGCCGGAGAAGGTCTTCAGGGAGCCCAGCAGGCGGCCCATGGGCGTACGGGCGCCCGCGACGATCACGGAGGTGGTGGCGGACGCCGAACGGGTCTCGGGGTTCGTCTTTTCGGTCACGGTGCGGCCCCTTCGGAGCAGGGAGTTAACGAGGGTTATCGCCAATGTACTGAGCGGTACCGTCCCGGGTCACCGGTCGGTCGGTGTGACCGTGCGCACGTTGCGTAACCATACTCCGGGACGGTGCACTGTCTCCCATGCTGACGCGCATCGACCACATCGGTATCGCCTGTTTCGACCTGGACAAGACGGTGGAGTTCTACCGTGCCACCTACGGCTTCGAGGTGTTCCACACCGAGGTGAACGAGGAGCAGGGGGTGCGCGAGGCCATGCTGCGGATCAACGGCACGGACGACGGCGGCGCCTCCTACCTCCAGCTCCTGGAACCGACCCGCGAGGACTCAGCGGTGGCCAAGTGGCTGGCGAAGAACGGCGAGGGCGTGCACCACATCGCCTTCGGCACCGCGGACGTCGACGGCGAGGCCGAGGCGATCCGGAACAAGGGCGTCCGAGTGCTGTACGACGAGCCGCGCACCGGTTCGATGGGGTCGCGGATCACCTTCCTCCACCCCAAGGACTGCCACGGCGTACTCACGGAACTGGTCACCTCCGCTTCCTCACACCACTGACGACCGCTCCCCCGGCCGGTAGAGTGGCCGTTCGGCCGGGGCTGCGGGCGGCAGGGGCCCGTCCCACGTTACGCCGATGATCTGACACCATTTCTCCGAAGGGTCAGTTCACCTTCACCACGACCAGGGGACGGATGGGACCGCGCAGTGCGGGGCTACGACCGCTACGAGGCTGACGACCACCTCTCTCAACTCGAAGCCGAGATGAAGCGGCTGAAGGACGAGCGGGACAAGGCGGTCGACCACGCCGACGACCTCGGCTACCAGGTCGAAGTGCTGCGCGCCAAGCTGCACGAGGCGCGCCGCGCCCTCGCCGCGCGCCCGGCCGGCTACGACAATCTGTCGCACCAGGCCGAGCAGCTGCTGCGCAACGCCCAGGCGCAGGCCGAGCAGCTGCGCGCGGACGCCGAGCGCGAGCTGCGCGAGGCCCGGGCCCAGACCCAGCGGCTCCTGCAGGAGCACGCCGAGCGGCAGGCCCGTATGGAGGCCGAGCTGCACTCCGAGGCGGTCGCCCGCCGCCGGCGGCTGGACGAGGAGCTGGCCGAGCGCCGCGCGACCGTCGAGTCCCACGTCAACGAGAACGTCGCCTGGGCCGAGCAGCTGCGCGCCCGCAGCGAATCGCAGGCCCGGCGGCTGATGGACGAGGCCCGCGCCGAGGCCGAGCAGACCCTGGCCGCGGCCCGCGCCGAGGTGCAGCGGCTGACCGAGCGGTCCCAGCAGCGGATGAACTCGGAGGCGGAGGCCGCCAAGGCCGAGGCCGAGCAGGTACTGCGCCGGGCCCGCGCGGATGCCGAGCGGCTGCTGAACGCTGCCTCCACCCAGGCACAGGAGGCCACCGAGCACGCCGAGCGGCTGCGCACCTCCACCGCCGCCGAGTCCGAGACAGCCCGCCGTGAGGCCACCGCGCTGGCCCGCCAGGCCGAGCAGCGGATACAGGAGGCCGAGACAGCGCTGCGCGAGGCCCGCGCCGAGGCCGACCGCGTCCTGGCCGAAGCACGCGAGGCCGCCGCCAGGCGGCTGGCCGAAGCCGAGTCGGAGAACGAGCAGCGCGGGCGCACCGCCAAGGCCGAGATCGCGCGCATGGTCTCGGAGGCCACCAGGGAGGCGGAGGCCGCCAAGGCCGAGGCCGAGCAGGTGCGGGCCGACGCCCGCGCCGAGACCGAGCGGCTGGTCGCCGAGGCCCGTGAGAGCGCCCGCGCCAAGTCGGCCGAGGAGTCGGCCGCCCAGCTGGCCGAGGCCGCGCGTACCGCCGACGAGGTGCTCACCAAGGCGTCCGAGGAGGCCAAGGCCACCACCCGGGCCGCCACCGAGGAGGCCGAGCGGCTGCGCACCGAGGCCGAGGCGGAGGCCGACCGGCTGCGCGCCGAGGCCCACGACCTGGCCGAGCAGCTCAAGGGTGCGGCCAAGAACGACACCGAGGAGTACCGCGCCAAGACCGTCGAGCTCCAGGAGGAGGCGCGGCGGCTGCGCGGCGAGGCCGAGCAGCTGCGCGCCGAAGCGGTCGAGGAGGGCGAGCGGATCCGCGGCGAGGCCCGCCGCGAGGCCGTCCAGCAGATCGAGGAGGCCGCCGGCCGCGCCGAGGAGCTGCTCGGCCAGGCCAAGGCGGACGCCGAGGAGACCCGCGGCGCCGCGGTGGCCGAGGGCGAGCGGGTGCGCACCGAGGCGATCGAGCGTGCCACCGCCCTGCGCCGCCAGGCCGAGGAGGCCCTGGAGCGGGCCCGCGCCGAGGCCGAGGAGCTGCGGACCGCGGCCGAGCGACAGGCCGAGGAGACCCGCGAGGAGGCCGAGGAGGCCGGCAGGCGGCTGCGCGAGGAGGCCGAGGAGGCCGTCACCGCCCGCCGCGCCGAGGTCGGCGCGGAGCTGGAGCGGCTGCGCGAGGAGGCCGGGCAGCGGCTGACCGCCGCCGAGGAGGAGTTGCGCGAGGCCCATGAGGAGGCCGAGCGGCTGCGCGAGGAGACCCGCGCCGAGACCGAGCGGCTGCGCACGGAGTCGGCACAGCGGCTGCGCGGTCTGCGGGAGCAGGCCGAGGAGGAGGCCGAGCGGCTGCGCACCGAGGCGGTCTCCGACGCCGCGCAGGCCCGCGCCGAGGGCGAGGCCGTGGCGGTGCGGCTGCGCACCGAGGCGGCCACCGAGGCCGAGCGGCTGCGCACCGAGGCTCAGGAGACCGCCGACCGGGTGCGGGCGGAAGCGAACGCGGCCGCCGAGCGGATGGGCGCCGAGGCGGCCAAGGAGCTGGACGCCGCCCAGGAGGAGGCATCCCGGCGCCGCCGCGAGGCCGAGGAACTGCTCACCGGCGCCCGCCAGGAGGCGGACCGGGAGCGGGCCCAGGCCCGCGAGCAGAGCGAGGAGTTGCTCGCCTCGGCCCGCAAGCGGGTCGAGGAGGCGCAGGCCGAGGCCGAGCGGCTGGTGGCCGAGGCGGAGCGGCGGGCCGCCGAACTGGTCTCAGCCGCCGAGCAGAAGGCCCAGCAGGTGCGCGGCTCGATCTCGGGGCTGCGTCAGCAGGCCGAGGAGGAGATCGCCGGTCTGCGCTCCGCGGCCGAGCACGCCGCGGCCACCCTGCGCCAGGAGGCGAAGGAGGAGACGGACGCCGCCAAGTCGCTGGCGGAGCGCACCGTTTCGGAGGCGATCGCCGAGGCGGACCGGGTCCGGGCCACGGCGGACGACGAGGCCGGGCGCACACGTGCCGAGGCCGACCGCGTACGGGACGAGGCCCGCGAGGCGTCGGCGCGCCGGTTGGGCGACGCGGCCGAGCAGGCCGACCGGCTGGTGGCCGAGGCCCGCGAGGAGGCCGTACGCATCGCGGCGACCGCCGAGGAGCGGGCGGACACCATGGTGGGCGCCGCCCGTAAGGAGGCCGAGCGGCTGGTGGCCCAGGCGCGGACCGAGAGCACCTCGCTGGTGGAGAAGTCCCGCAACGACTCCGACACCATGCTGGAGGAGGCCCGCCGCGACGCGAGCGCCATCCGGGAGCGGGCCGAGGAACTGCGCTCCCGTACCGAGGCCGAGGTCGAGGAACTGCACGAGCGGGCGCGCCGGGAGGCCTCCGAGGCCGTGCGGTCCGCCGGCGAGCGTGTGGACAAGCTGGTGAAGGCGGCCGACGAGCAGTTGGCGGAAGCCGAGGAGAAGGCCCGTCAGACCCGCTCGGAGGCCGACTCCGAGGCGAGCAGGGTCCGTATCGCCGCGGTGCGCAAGGCCGAGGGGCTACTCAGGGAGGCCGAGCAGAAGAAGACCGCGATCGTCCGGGAGGCCGAGAAGGTGCTCGCCGAGGCGGAGGCCGAGGCGAAGCGGACCCTGGAGAAGGGCAGGCGCGAGCTGGAGGTGCTGACCCGCCGCCGCCAGGACATCAACGCCGAGATCTCGCGCGTGCAGGACGTGCTGGAGGCGCTGGAGTCCTTCGAGTCACCCGGAAGAGGCAAGTCGGACAAGGATGGCAAAGGAGGAAAGGGCTCTGACGGCGGATCGAACGGAGCGGTCAAGGCCGGCGCGGGAGCGGCGCACGGCGGCGGCGAACAGGGCAAGAACTGAGCCACTCGAACGAGCGTACATTCTGCATATCAAACCGGCATCTTCTCGAAGACACGCCGTTTTGCCCCCTAGGATTCCCTCTATCACTCTCCCGTCCGACCCCGTCTGACCGACAGGAACCCCATGAGCGACAACACCTCTCCCTTCGGCTTCGAGCTCGTGCGGCGCGGCTACGACCGCGGTCAGGTGGACGACCGCATCGCGAAGCTCGTCGCCGACCGTGACAACGCGCTGGCCCGTATCGCCTCGCTGGAGAAGCGCATCGAGGAACTGCACCTCGAGACGCAGAACGCACAGGCGCAGATCAACGACTCCGAGCCGTCGTACGCCGGACTGGGCGCCCGTGTCGAGAAGATCCTCCGTCTCGCCGAGGAGGAGGCCAAGGACCTGCGCGAGGAGGCCCGCCGGGCCGCCGAGCAGCACCGGGAGCTGGCCGAGTCCGCCGCGCAGCAGGTGCGCAACGACGCCGAGGCATACGCCTCCGACCGCAAGGCCAAGGCGGAGGACGAGGGAGCCCGGATCGTCGAGAAGGCCAAGGGCGAGGCCGCCACGCTGCGCGCGGACGCGCAGAAGGACGCCCAGGCCAAGCGCGAGGAGGCCGACGCCCTCTTCGAGGACACCCGCGCCAAGGCCGCGCAGGCCGCCGCCGACTTCGAGACCAACCTGGCCAAGCGCCGCGAGCAGTCCGAGCGCGACCTGGCGTCCCGTCAGGCCAAGGCCGAGAAGCGGCTGGCGGAGATCGAGCACCGCGCCGAGCAGCTCCGCCTGGAGGCCGAGAAGCTGCGCACCGACGCCGAGCGCCGCGCCCGCCAGACGGTGGAGACCGCCCAGCGCCAGGCCGAGGACATCGTGGCCGACGCCAACGCCAAGGCCGACCGCATCCGCAGCGAGTCCGAGCGCGAGCTGGCCGCTCTCACCAACCGCCGTGACAGCATCAACGCCCAGCTCACCAACGTCCGCGAGATGCTGGCCACGCTCACCGGCGCGGCCGTGGCCGCGACCGGACAGCCGAACACCGACAGCGGCGAGGAGTCGCTGGGCGTCCCCGCCCAGCAGTCGCGCTGAGGCGCACCGGCAGACGGTGGACGCGGCGCCTCGTACCGCCGAGGGGCGGTACGAGGC
>NZ_JAJFAU010000049.1:21158-28663 GCF_022614595.1 Streptomyces sp. CNQ085 | reverse complement strand
CCGCGGCCGGTGTCCACCGGCCGCGGCGTGGCGGCCGGTTCACCGTGCCCTCACAGCGCCCCTTCGAGGGTGAGCAGCAGCTTCTTGCGCTCCAGCCCGCCCGCGTACCCCGTCAGCGATCCGCTCGCGCCGATGACGCGGTGGCAGGGGCGCACCACCATCAGCGGGTTGGCTCCGACCGCTCCCCCGACGGCCCGCACCGAGCGCGGCTCCAGACCCGCCATGGCAGCCAGTTCGCCGTAGGTGACGGTGGCGCCGTACGGGATGCCGTCCAGCGCGGCCCAGACCCGCTCGCGGAACTGCGACCCCCCGGTGGCCGGGGTGAAGTCGAACTCCTTCAGCTCACCGGCGAAGTAGGCGCCGAACTGCCGCACCATGTCGGCGAAGGCCGCGTCGTCGCGCCGCCAGCCGGGCAGCACCAGGGCACCGCCCTTCTGTCCGGGCACGCTGACCGATGCCGGTACGCCGGGCTCGGGTCCGGCGATCAGCAGTTCACCCAGCGGGCTGGGGCAGGTGGTGTAGAGGGTGGTCATCGCTTCTCCGCGGTCTCGGTCGGGGGCAGGGACGGGGCGAGGGTGGCGTTCCACAGGTGGTGCAGGGCGTAGGAGCGCCAGGGCCGCCAGCGTTCGGCGTCCCGCGCGCGGGCCCCGATCCGCTCCAGCCCGTGCCGCACTCCCGCGTCGCCGGTCAGGAGGACGTCGGGGTCGCCCAGTGCGCGCATCCGGACGTAGCCGGCCGTCCACGGGCCGATGCCGGGCAGGGCGAGCAGGATCCGCTCGGCCTCGTCCCGGTCGGCGCCGGGGTCGAGGACGAGGGCGCCGTCGGCGAGGGCGGCGGCGACGGCACGCACCGCCCGGCGGCGGGAGCCGGGCATGCGCAGTTCGTCCAGGGGCGCCCCGGCGAGGGTCCCGGGGTCGGGGAAGAGGTGGGTGAGGCTGCCGTCGGGGGCCGGCATCGGCTTGCCGTACGCCGCCACGAGCGCGCCCGTCAGCGTACGGGCCGCGCCCACGGTGACCTGCTGGCCCAGAACGGCGCGCACCGCCGCCTCGTGCGGGTCGGACGCGCCCGGCGAGCGCAGCCCCGGCAGCCCCCGGACCAGGGGGCCGAGCAGCGGGTCGCGGCCCAGGCGGTCGGCGACGGCGTACGGATCGGCGTCCAGGTCGAACAGCCGCCGCATCCGCTGCACGGCGGTGGTCAGGTCCCGCAGGTCGGTCAGGTGCAGCCGGCACCGCAGCCAGCCGCCGCACCCGCCGCCGGCCCTCTCGCGGACCTCGGCGACGCCGTGGCCGTGGGGCAGGGCGAGGGTGCGCCGGTAGGTGCGTGCGCCGGCCTCCCCGGTGACCTCCTCGACGCCGGGGACGGCCCGCCGCTGGAGGAAGCCGAAGATCTCCGCGGCGGCGTACGGGCCCCGGTGGGCCAGCCGCAGCGCCACTCCCCCGCCCTCGGCCGCCTCCCGGGCCCGGACGGCGGCCCTGTCGCGGCTGCGGGCTCGCAGCTCGCGCGGGGTGCAGGCGTGGGCCTCGCGGATCGTGTCGTTGAACTGCCGCACGCTGGCGAAACCGGAGGCGAAGGCGATCTCGGTGACCGGCAGCGCGGTGGTCTGCAGCAGCACCCTGGCGGTGTGCGTCCGCTGGGCGCGGGCCAGGGCGACGGGACCGGCGCCGAGATCGGCGGTGAGCCGGCGGTGTATCTGGCGGGCGCTGTAGCCCAGCCGGCGGGCGAGCCCTTCGACGCCCTCGCGGTCCACGACGCCGTCGGCGATCATCCGCATCGCGCGGCCGGTGAGGTCGGCCCGCGCGTTCCACTCGGCCGACCCCGGCACGGCGTCGGGCCGGCAGCGGCGGCACGCCCGCAGGCCCGCCCGCTGAGCGGCGGCGGCCGAGGGGAAGAAGCGCACGTTCCCCCGCCTTGGGGTGACCGCCGGACAGCTGGGGCGGCAGTAGATGCCGGTGGTCAGCACACCGGTGAAGAAGACTCCGTCGAACCGCTCGTCGCGGCCGCGGACCGCCTCGTACCTGGCCTCGTCGTCCATCACGCGATCCAGTGTGCGCCGCGCGGCCGTCCGCCACTGGCGGATATCGGACGCGGTGGTGCCGGTCCGGGCCGGGCATGCGCGGAACCGGCGGCAAGGAAAGTCCCGCAAAGAACCGCTCGCAAAGGAATCCCCGCAAGCTTCAGGGGCGCCGCATGGCCGACCCCCAGCACACCGTCCACACCCTCGGCCCGCGCTCACCGCGCGCCCTGACCCACCCCCTGCGCATCCGCATCCTCGGCGCGCCGCGCGGGTACGGCCCCGCGACGGCCTCACGTCCGGCCGGCCGGCCGAGTCCAGCGGGGCGACCGGCTATCACCTGCGGCGACTGGCCGCGCACGGGTTCGTCGAGGAGGAGACCGCGCGCGGCACCGCCCGGGAGCGCCGGCGGCGGGCCGCACACCGGTGCGCCGCCGGGTCGGCTGGTTCCTGGTCGAGGCGGGGCTGCGCCTGGCGCCGCCGGGCCGGGGCGCGCCGGCGGCCGCCGGCGTCACGGGAGTCGCTGGAGCAGCCCCCAGGTGAACTCCGCGATCACCTCGTGCCGCTTTCCCGCCCGGTCCGGGGCGGTGAAGGCCAGTCGCCACCGGGTGGGCGCCGAGCCTTCCATCGGGCGGGCGGGCGCGAAGGCGCGGGCGACCTCGTCCACCGTGCACGTCCACGGCAGCAGGTCCTCCACCGTGCGCAGCCCGGGGCCGGGTCTTCCCGGAGCGCGCACCAGCCATTCGTTCCACACCGCGCCGCCCGGCGCGATCAGTACCTTCAGGCGCAGATCCGGCCAGAGCGGCACCGGCCAGCGCAGCGCCCGGAAGTCCAGGTCGCCCACCCGGCGCGGCTCGTCCGTCTCCGGCTCGCCGAGCACCGAGCGGTACCGGGCCGCGGCGCCCCGTGCCCGCCCGTGCGGGTCGGCTCGGGCCGGAGCAGGTCAGCGCGGGCCGCGTTTGCGCTCCGCCATGTGGCGGCCCAACGCCTGCTTCCGCTTCCAGTCGCGCCGCAGCTCCGCCCGCAGCCGGGCATCGCTGCGGGCCGCGAGGTACTGGTTCTCGCGCAGCAGCTTGCGGTAACTGTCCAGCCTGCGCGACGGCAGAGTGCCGGCGTCGACCGCGGCGAGGACGGCGCAGCCCGGCTCGGTGGTGTGCGCGCAGTCGTGGAAGCGGCAGGCGCGCGCCAGCTCCCCGATGTCCGCGAAGACCCGGTCGACCCCCTCCTCGGCGTCCCACAGCCCGACGCCGCGCAGTCCCGGGGTGTCGATGACGACTCCGCCCCCGGGCAGCGCGAACAGTTCGCGGGTGGTCGTGGTGTGCCGGCCCTTGCCGTCGCTCGCGCGGATCTCGCGCACCTCCAGCACATCCTGCCCGACCATCGCGTTCACCAAGGTGGACTTGCCCGCCCCGGACTGTCCGAGCACGACGGCGGTGCCGCCGCCGAGCACGGCGGCGAGTACGTCCAGGCCCTCACCGGTGACCGCGCTGACGGGCAGCACCCTCACGCCGGGCGCTGCGGCCCCGGCGTCGGCGGCTGCGTGGGCGGCGTCCGGGGCCAGGTCGGTCTTGGTGAGGGCCACCAGCGGCTGGGCCCCGCTCTCCCAGGCCAGCGCGAGGAAGCGCTCCAGTCTTCCGGGGTCGAGCGGGACGGCCAGCGAGACGGCGACGACGGCATGGTCGACGTTGGCGGCCAGCACCTGTCCCTCGGAGCGCTTGGAGGAGGTGGAGCGCACGAAGGCGGTACGCCGGGGCAGCAGGGCACGGACCGTCCACGGCGTCCGGCGCCCGCCGGGTTCGAGGGCGGCCCAGTCGCCGGTGCAGACGGTGAGCAGCGGGTCCGGGGAGGTGACGGCCGTGGTGTCGGCCCGTACGGGACCGTCGGCGGTGACGGTGTCGCACCGCCCGCGGTCCACGCGGACCACACGGGCGGGGGTCAGACCCTGGCGCCCGTAGGGGGCGAAGGCCTCGGCGGTGGGCTCGTCCCAGCCGTATCGGGCGAGCGGGTGCGCGGAGTGGTCGGAGTGGTCGGGGTGTTCCGGGTGTGCGGGTACGTCGAGAGGACTCAACGCGGAGGCCCTTTCGGGAAGGGCGGCCCCGAGCGGCGGCCCGTGAGCGGGCCGGGTGAGGTCAGCCGGAGGCCGCGGAGGTGGAACGGACTGACTCGTTGCCGCGGGCTGCTCCCGCGGCGGCGCTGTCGGCGGCCATGGACCCCACCTCCTGTTTCCGGATCGTCGACGGCTTTCCGGGGCCGTGTCGCCCGGGCCCCTCCGGGCCTTCCGGGCCTTCCGGGCCCTCGCGCCGCCGACCCTAGGACGACGGGCGGCTCCCGCGCTACCGGTTTTCCCGGCCGTCCTCACCCGTCCGGGGGAACCTTACGGGCCATGGGGAGAAAAGCGCCCCACAGGGAGACATACGCGACCATGTGGTGGAAAATTGGAGCATAAGGGTGAAAATGTCCTAGAGGAGGTGGCTCAGATGGCCACACCGACGTCACGCATCGAGGAACACCCTGACCTCGTCGGGATGCGTGCACGCTACGCGGAGGCCTCGGCGTCGCCGACGGCGCAGGGGATGGAGGCGCTGACCGTGCTGGGCGGCGTCTTCCTGCTGGCCTCGCCATGGATCGTGGGATTCAGCCAGCTCAATGCGCTGACCATCAACAACTTCATCACCGGCATCGCGCTCGCCGTGATCGGGCTGACCCTCGCGGTCGCCTTCGAGCGGGCGTACGGCCTGAGCATGTCCGTGTGTGTACTCGGCGCCTGGACGGTCATCTCCCCCTGGCTGGTGACCGGCGACGTGTCCACCACCAGGACGGTCCTCACCAACGTGATCACCGGAGGAGTCGTCCTCCTCCTCGGCGTGGCACTCCTGGCCGTCGGCAGGAAGGGAGGCAAGCAGAGCGGCGGACGCGGGAAGGGGTGATCCGGCCCGGCGCCGCCGGCGCGCGCCGGGACCACTGACGGCGGGAGCGCAGCCGGGAGCGTATGTCGGAGGGCGGCAGGAACTTCGTCCAGCGCTCGGGGAACTCCGCGGGCGGCTCGGGGGCCCCGCCTTCGTCCCCGTCTCCGCTCTCCGCCCCGCGCATCGCGCGCCGCGCCGCGGCCGCGGCGACGACCTCGGCGGCGGCCTGTTCGCGGGCCCGTTCGCTGGCGCGGCGGGCGGCGGCGGTGGTCACCGAGGGCCACACGTGGTCGATGGCGGCGTTGACGGCCGCGCCGACCAGAACCGCGAAGGCCGAGACGCCGATCCACAGCAGTACGGCCACGGGCGCGGCCAGCGAACCGTACAGCGTCGGCCCGTCCACCGTGCGCGTGAGGTACAGGCGCAGCAGGAGGCTGCCGGCGATCCACATCAGCAGGGCGACCAGCGCGCCGGGGACGTCCTCCACCCAGGGCGAGCGGACCGGTACCGAGACGTGGTAGAGCGTGGTGAGGAAGGCGACGGAGACGACCACCACCACCGGCCAGTAGAAGATCTCGACCAGCGGCTCCAGCTGCGGCACCCAGCCGACCACCGCGTCCGGCCCGACGATCAGCAGCGGCAGGGCGACCGCGCCCAGCGGCAGCGCGACCAGGTACAGCCCGAAGGCCAGCAGCCGGGTGGCGACGATGCCGCGGTGGCCGTCGAGGCCGTACATGACGGTGATGGTGTCTATGAAGACGTTCATCGTGCGCGAACCGGACCACAGCGCCAGCGCGAAGCCGACGGAGATCACGTCGGGCCGTCCACCCTCGATCACGTCGTCGATCAGCGGCTCGGCGATCTGGCTGACGCCCCGGTCGGACAGGACGGTGCCGGAGGCGTTCAGGATGTTGGCGCGGACGCTGTCGATGGTGTCGGTGCCGATCCAGGCGTCGAGATAACCGAGCAGACCGATCAGGCCCAGCAGCAGCGGCGGCAGCGACAGCAGGGTGAAGAAGGCCGCCTCGGCGGCCAGCCCCAGGATCCGGTACTCCATGGCGGAGTTGACGGTGTCCTTCAGCAGCAGCCACGCGAGCTTCCGCTTGGGGACGTTGCGGTACAGGGCGCGCGCCCTGCGCAGCGGGTTCCAGGGCTGCTTCGGGGAGGAGGGGGCCGGTTGCACCCCCCTAACGTATCCGGCCCGGTGATCGCGGCCCGCACCGTGACCCACGGGGTGGCCCGGGGGTGGCCTGCCGGTTTCCCCGTGGGCCACGCGGTTCGCGCACCGGTTCGCGCACCGGTACGGGTGCGCGCCGGCCACCGGGCTCACACCTCGTACAGGCCGCGGGAGGCGAAGATCCCCCGGGCGCCGGCCACCTGCTCCGGGGCGGGCACGGGGGCACCGACCGGGGGAAGAGGTCCTCCCTGCGGCCTCCCACTCGGCGGCGCCCGCGATACCGCCGGGCCGAGGGTCCCGGTACCGGCCGGTGGGGCGCTCACCTTCGCGTGTGACGGCCCGTCCGGTACGCCCGGGGCGGGCCGGCGCCCCGCACCGCGCAGGTGGCGGCGGCGACGGCCGCGCCGGTGGCCAGGGCCTGCTCCAGTACGTCCGCGGTCAGCCCGTCCAGCCGTCCTCCGAGGGCTCCGGCGGTGTGGAGACGGTGCAGGAGGCCGCCCGTGAAGGCGTCGCCCGCGCCGACGGTGTCCACCACCGCGCAGGGCTCGGCCGGCACCCTCAGCCATACGCGCCCCGTGCCGCCCGCGCCCTCCAGCGAGGCGTACGCGCCCTCCGCCCCGAGCGTGACGACGACCAGGGACGCGCCGTGGCCGTGGAGGATCCCGGCGGCCTCCTCCACGCCGGTGCCGGGCAGGAGGTGGCCGAGGTCGTCGTCGGACAGCCGCAGGATGTCGGCCGCGGCGCACCAGCGCGGCAGCCGGTCGCGGTAGACGGCCGGTTCCACCAGCAGCGGCCGGACGTTGGGGTCGACGGAGACGGTGGCCCGCCCACGCACCCTCTCCAGCAGCCGCTCCACCGCCTCCCCGCCCGGCGGCCGCACCAGCGCCAGCGACCCGGTGTGCAGGCAGGCCGCGGGGCCGGCCGCGGCCCGCTCCAGCTCGCCGTCCGTCCACTGCCAGTCGGCGGTGCCCTCGGTGTGGAAGGAGTACTCGGCGCGACCGTCGGCGTCGAGGTCGGCGACGGCCAGGGTGCTGGGTTCGGCCGCCTCGACCACCGCGCCGAGGTCCGCGCCGGAGTCGGCCAGGTGCTCGCGGAAGAGCCGGCCGAAGACGTCCCCCGACAGTCTGCCCAGGAAGCGGGTGGGGGTGCCGAGCCGGGCGAGGGCCACGGCGGTGTTGGCGGGGCCGCCCCCCGGCAGGACCTCCAGCCCGATCGAGGGGGCGGAGGGCCGCTCCCCGCCGCCGGGCGGGGGCACGGTGAAGGCGTCGGCGACGCACTCGCCGAGCACCACGACGGGCGGGGCGGCGACGGGTGCGGTGGGTTCGGGTGCGCCGGGGCGGCTGCTGGTCGCGGTCATGGACGGCATTCTGGTACGGCGTCGGCGGCCGGGAGGCGGCCGGCGGGGCCGCCT